>DATNDP010000080.1:0-5337 GCA_035553195.1 Candidatus Acidiferrales bacterium | reverse complement strand
CTTCGCTCACCATGACAAGTTGATGCGCGCCGGAATTTTCAGCCCCAGTGAGCCAAATTCAGGCTCGCTGGGGACCCCATTTGCGGCGCGCGTCTTACTCGCCGCTACGGGCCAGTTCCACCGCGCGAACCAGGGCCTGGGTTTTGTTGAGGCATTCCTGGTATTCGTTTTCAGGGATGGAATCGGCGACGATGCCGGCGCCGGCCTGGACGTACGCCTTGCGGCCTTTCATCAGCATGGTGCGGATGGCGATGCAGGAGTCGAGATTGCCGGCGAAGTCGGCATAGAGGACTGAGCCGCCATAGATGCCGCGGCGCACGGGCTCAACCTCCTCGATGATCTGCATGGCGCGGACCTTGGGAGCGCCGGTGAGCGTGCCTGCGGGAAAGCAGGCGGCGAGCGCATCGACCGGGCTGAGGTCTTTGCGCAATTGGCCTTCAATGGCGGAGACCAGATGCATGACGTGCGAGTAGCGCTCGACGAACATGAGGTCGCGGACTTTCACGGTGCCGAAGTCGCTGACGCGGCCCACGTCATTGCGGCCGAGATCGACCAGCATGACGTGTTCGGCGCGCTCTTTCTCGTCGGCGCGCAGCTCCTCTTCCAGGCGCAGGTCTTCGGCTTCATCGGCGCCGCGTTTGCGCGTTCCGGCGATGGGCCGGTATTCGAGCTTGCGTCCGGTGACGCGGACCAGCATTTCCGGCGATGAGCCGAGCACGGTCAGCTCACCCATGCGCAGAAAGTACATATATGGAGACGGGTTCACGCGGCGCAGAGCGCGGTAGATGGTGAAGGGCGGAACGTCGGGCTCAAGTTCAAGGCGCAGCGATGGCACTGCCTGAAAAACGTCGCCGGCCATGATGTAGTCCTTGATCTTCTCCACCGTTTTGAGGAAGCGCTCCTTCTTGACGGAGACCTGGACTTTGAGGCGGCCCCAGTACGGCTTGGGCGCATGCAGGTATCGGCGCGGGAGCGGCGCGTTGAGCTTCTTCTCGATGGCGGTGATGTCGCGTAGGGCGCGGTCGTAAGCTTTATCGGGCGGCTGCTCGCGGACGTTGGCGGTGGCGATGATGAAGATCTCATGGCGCACATGGTCGAACGCCAGCAGGCGGTCGAAGAACATGAGCACGCAGTCGGGAAGCTTGAGGTCGTCCTTGGCGAGCTGCGGGAGTTTTTCGAGTTGCCGAACGGCGTCATGGGAGAAGTAGCCGACGGCCCCGGCGGTAAACGGCGGCAGGCCGGGAACGCGCGCGGGCTTGTGCTCGCGGAGAAGGCGGTCGAGAGCTTTGAAGGCATTTCCTTCAAGGCGCTGCTTCTTCTTGCCCCGTTCCAGCGTGACTTGGCCGCCGCGAGCGCGCAGGATCATATAAGGGCGCGTGCCGAGAAAAGTGTAACGGCCGACTTTCTCTCCGCCTTCCACGGACTCGAGCAGGAAGGAGTTGGGCTCGCGGCGGCGATGCTGAGAAAGGCCGAAACCGGCGTGCGCAGGTCGGCGGCGACGGTCCGGGCCACCGGAACCAGGGTGGCGTCTTTGGCCAACGCGGCAAACTGTTTGTAATCAGGCCAGAGCATGGGGGCGTCTATATTAACTGATGGCCATATTAACTGATGGCCAACGATGCCGAAGGGACAGGTACTTCCGGCGTGATACGGAATGGCCGTTCTGGTCACTTAGTAGGCAGGAAGGTGTCGCGGGGGCGGAAAGTTTGGACTATACTTTGCGAAACTTCGGAAGACGCACTCCCCATGAGAAGTTTCGGCGGCGCATGACCTTGTTGCAGAAGGCCCAGGGTTTTAGATGTTAGGAATCTTCCGTGATGGTGAATGTGATGCTGATTAGGTTCTGGGGTGTTCGAGGCTCAACGCCCACCCCGCAATCAGAGAATCTACGTTATGGCGGCAATACGTCATGCGTGGAGGTGCGCCTGAACGGTCACATTTACGTATTCGACTGCGGCACCGGGTTCCGCAACCTGGGAAAACAAATGGAACAGGAAAGCGACGGCAAGCCGCTCTCAGCACATATTTTTTTATCGCACTTCCATTGGGACCACATTCAGGGTATCCCGTTTTTTGCGCCGCTCTACAACAATCACGGCAGCGCGTTCTACTTCCACTCGTCGAACCGGACGCGCGGGCTGCAGCGCGCGGTGGAAGAGCAGATGTCCGACCCGTACTTTCCGGTGAACATGAATGAGATGGCCGCGAAGCGGCAGTTCTTGAACATCGAAGAAGGCCGGCTGGAGTTCGACGATTGCACTGTGCAGTCTATGTGGCTCAACCATCCGCAGGGCTGCCTTGGGTTCAGAGTGGAATCAAAGAGCGGCGTGGTGGTCTACGCTACCGACAATGAGCCAGGTGATTCGCAGTTCGATAAGAACGTGCGCAAGCTGGCCGAGGGCGCTGACGTGCTCATCTACGATGCTCAGTACCTTCCTGAAGAATACGCGGCTCGCAAACGCGGATGGGGACACAGCCACTGGCGCGAAGCAGTAGACGTCGCCATGGAAAGCGGCGCGAAAGAACTGGTCCTGTTCCATCACGATCCCGACCACACGGACGAATGCATTGACTCCGTTGTGGCAAAAGCCCGCGAGTACTACCCGAAAGTCAGGGCAGCCTCAGAAGGAATGGAGATCCTGCTGTAAGCGGCTCGCTATGTGCGGAGCTACGCGCGGCAATATCAAGTCCCACTTCCTTTGCTATCCTTGAGGGCTGCATAACCCTGCTGGAAATCGTCAGGAAACCATGAGCACTGTGCCTGTGCTGAGCGAACTTGAATGCCGCGTACTCGGGGCGCTGATTGAGAAGGACATCACCACTCCGGACTACTATCCGTTGTCTCTCAACGCGCTGGTGAACGCATGCAACCAGAAGAACAACCGCGATCCAGTGATGAGCCTGGATGAGAATGCTGTTCGCGACGCGCTGCACAGCCTGCAGGAAAAGCGGCTGGCCGGGCCCGCCGGCGGCGCTGACAGCCGGGTTACCAAATACGAGCACCGCATCCAGGAAGTATTCAACTTCACGCGGGCGGAGACAGCCATTATGGATGTGCTGCTGCTGCGCGGGCCGCAAACTCCGGGGGAGCTGCGCGGCCGTACCGAACGCATGTATCGTTTTGAGGAACTGTCAGACGTGCAATCCACGCTGCAGAGGCTCATGCAGCGCGAGCCTCCTCTGGTAAAGATGCTGCCGCGCCAGCCCGGGACCAAAGAGTCGCGTTACGCCCATCTGCTCGCAGGGGACGTGGAAGGTTACATTGCGCCGCCGGAAAGCGCATCCACAAATGCGGTTGAGGATGACGAGCGCGTGGTCCGGCTGGAAACCGAAGTGGCTGAATTGAGGCGGGAAGTTGCCGATTTGAAGCAGCAGATGGAGAGCTTCAGGAAACAGTTCGAGTAATCAAACCCGCTGCATTGGGAAACTCGTCTTGAACCGGTATCGTCACGGAGGACTGATGCATTCGAGTGGAATATCCCGCATCCTTTTGATAGTTCTGCTTGGTTCCATGGGCCTGGCCCAAACTGCATCGAGAAAGAATATGAGCCCCGCCAGAAAATCCCCCGTCAACGGCGCACCCACACTCGCGGAAGCGGAAGCTTTTATGAAGAAAGCCGAAGCGCAACTTGACGACCTCACCGTCAGGGCCAGCCGCGCGCAGTGGGTGCAGGAAAACTTTATTACTGACGATACGGAAACACTGGCTGCACAAGCGCAGGAGCGGCTCACAGCCGCGGTGACACAGCTTGCGTTGGATGCTCGTCGCTTCGAGAAGGTGAAAAAGCCGGCCGAGCTGGAACGAAAATTCAAGCTGCTGCGGCTGTCGCTCACCGCCCCCGCACCGAACAATGACGCTGAGCGCAAGGAACTCACGGAGATCGCCAGTTGGCTCGATGGCGCCTACGGCAAAGGCAAGTACTGCAAGCCGCAGCAGGATGGCACGCAGAAATGCCTGTCGCTGAATGATTTGAGCCGGATTCTCGCTACCAGCACCAATCCTGACGAACTGCTGGATGCCTGGGTCGGCTGGCACAAGATTTCCATCCCCATGCGGCAGAAGTACGCTCGCTTTGTTCAGCTCTCCAACGCTGGAGCAAAGGAACTGGGCTTCAAAGACACGGGCGTGATGTGGCGCTCGAACTATGACATGCAGCCCGACGAGTTCAGCGCAGAGATGGAACGGCTGTGGCGGCAGGTGGAACCGCTTTACATCGCGCTCCACGCTTACGTGCGCAGACAGCTCATCAAGAAATACGGCAAGATCGCCGACCGCCCCGACGGTCTGATTCCGTCGCAGCTTCTCGGCAATATGTGGGCGCAGGAGTGGGGCAACATCTATCCGGTCGTCGCACCGGCGAATTCGGACAAAGGTTATGACCTGACCGAGCTTCTCAAGTCGCACAAGGTAAAAGAGCTCGACATGGTCCACTACGGCGAAAACTTTTTCAAATCGCTGGGATTTGCTCCGCTGCCGCAGACCTTTTGGGAGCGCTCCCTGTTTATCAAGCCGCGCGATCGTGACGTGGTGTGCCACGCCAGCGCGTGGGACATCGATAACAAAGATGACCTGCGGCTGAAAATGTGCATTGAAATTCGTGATGAGGACTTTGTGACGATTCACCACGAACTGGGCCATAACTTCTACCAGCGCGCATATAAAGGCCAGCCGCCTCTGTTTGAAGATAGCGCGAACGACGGTTTCCATGAAGCTGTGGGTGACACCATCGCGCTCTCCGTCACGCCTGAGTACCTGAAGGAAGTGGGCCTGCTTGAGGTTGTTCCCCCGGAGAGCGCCGATACCGGATACCTGCTCAAAATGGCCCTCGACAAAATTGCTTTTCTGCCGTTCGGGCTGCTGATTGACAAGTGGCGGTGGGGAGTTTTCTCCGGAGAGATCACGCCGGACCAGTACAACAAGGCGTGGTGGGACTTGAAAGCAAAATATCAGGGGGTGGCGCCTCCTGTAGAGCGCAGCGAGGCTGATTTTGATCCCGGAGCTAAATATCACATCGCGTCAAACACGCCGTATGCGCGTTACTTCCTCGCGCGCATTCTGCAGTTCCAGTTCCATCGCGCCCTATGCGAAGCCGCCGGACAGAAAGGCCCGCTGCATCGCTGCTCAATTTATAAGAGCAAGGCGGCGGGCGAGCATTTGAACAAGATGCTCAGCATGGGCAAGAGCAAGCCCTGGCCGGACGCGCTGGAAGCCATCAGCGGAGAACGCCAGATGGACGCGACCGCCATTCTCGACTACTTTGCTCCGCTCAAGAAATGGCTCGATGAGCAGAACCAGGGTGAGAAGCTGGGCTGGCAGGGCATGGACCAGGGTGGTGC
>DATNDP010000079.1:0-4040 GCA_035553195.1 Candidatus Acidiferrales bacterium | reverse complement strand
CCAGAATGCGCCTGGCTGAAGCTCTGGCTGCCGCTTCTGAAAGCAAGCCCCGGCGGACCGCCTGCACCAGGTTGGCCCACGCAGGTTCAACTCGCTCAAGAGAGTGATTGAAAAGAAGAAGATCAATTCCTGCGTGCACGGCCGCCATGGCTTCCGCCACATAGCCAGAGCCTTGCTCAAGCGCGTGCATGTCGAGAGCGTCGGATACAACCACGCCCTTGAACTGCATCTTTCTACGAAGCAACCCTTGGAGAATCTCCGCGGAAACGGTGGCCGGAACCTCCGCAGATCCGCCGTTGAGGGCGGGCATGATGATGTGGCCGGGCATCACCAGCCGCACCTTGCTACTGATCGCCGAACGAAACGGCACCAATTCCAGCGAGTAAATTCTTCGTCGATCATGCTTCAGGACAGGCGCACCGCGATGCGAGTCGGCAGCCGTATCGCCGTGGCCAGGAAAGTGCTTTGCAGTGGCAGCGACCCCCGCGGACTGCAGCCCGCGGATCATCGCAGCGCTGAGCTTCGCGACCAGGCGGGGATCTTCCCCGAACGAACGCGTTCCGATCACAGGATTACGCGGATTATTGTTCACATCACATACGGGTGCGAAGTCCACGTTGATGCCGAGCGCGGAAAGCTCGCGGCCCAGCGCCTGGCCCGTGGAATAGGCAAGCTTTTCCGACCGCGTTGCTCCTAGAGCCATGTTGCCGGGAAAAGGAGTGCCATCGCCGATTGCCATCAACTGGCCGCCTTCCTGATCAACCGCTATGAGCAGCGGAGGCTGGCCTGAGTCGCGGGCAGTCCGTTGCAGTGCGCTGGTGAGGGCGCGGAGCTTCGAAAGAGTGGAGATGTTCTTGTGCCGAAACAAAATCACGCCGCCTACATGCTGGCGTTGCATGACTTGCTTGAGCTCATCGGGAAGCTCATCTGTTCCGTCGAAACTCAACAGAAACTGCTGTCCGACGGCTTGTTCCAGTGTCAACGGCATTCGTGTGGCCATCACTCCGCTTCCGCCAACGCAGCTGTGCGCCGACGCTCGGCTGGCTGATCCGCATTGTGCAGAGGAATAAAGCGGGCCATAAGCACGGCGGGAATGGCGGAAATCAACACCCAGACAAAAAATTTCTCATAGCCGAGCCATTTTTGGACATAGCCGCTCAGGGCGCCGGGGACAATCAGCCCCAGATTCATCAGGGAATTGGCAAATGCGTAGTGGGCGGCCTGATATTTGCCGGGCGCGATCTCCTGCATCATGAGCAGAATCACCCCAACAAAGCCAAATCCATAGCCGAACATTTCAAAGCAGAGCGCAGCCGTGACCAACGTCAGATTCGCGGGTGCGAACACGCTTAAATATACGTAAACGAGATTGGGAAGATTCATGATGAGCACCAGCGGCAGGATCGCCCGCTTCAATCCGAGCCACGAGCTGAAGTAGCCGCCAAGTACTGTGCCGGCGATGAAGGCGGCTGTGCCAAAGGTCCCGTAAATGGTTCCAAATTGCGCGGTGGTCAGGCCCAGGCCGTGCTCAACACGGAGCGACTTGAGAAAGAGCGGCCCGATTTTCACCAACTGTCCTTCTCCTGCCCGGTAGAGAAAAATGAAAACCAGGATGACGATGATGTGTGGCTTGCGGAAGAAGGTGGCGACCACATCCCAATAAGTGGCGGCAGCGGCGCGCATACTTTCTGTCTTTCGATTTTCACCGCCGCGAGGCAAAGCCCAGGCATGGTAAAACGCCAGCGCGATCAGCATGAGGCCGAGGAGCCCAAAAATGATCATCCACGCGCGAAACATCGGCATTCGTGATTCGAAATAGCCGGCTAGGATGATCAGCCCGCCTTGCGCTAGGAATCGCGCGACGTTGTAAAAAGCTCCCTGCCAGCCGGCGTATGCGGACTGCTGTTTGGAATTGAGGCTGGCGATATATAAACCGTCGGCCACAATGTCGTGGGAAGAAGAGCAGAAAGCTACGATGGCGAACAATGCCACGGAGTATCGAAAGTAGCCGCTCAGTGGAAGGCAGAGAGCCAGTACGCCCAGGCTAAGCCCGCCGATAAACTCAAAACAGACCACAAAAAACTTGCGCGTCCGGTACATCTCCAGAAACGGGCTCCACAGCGGCTTCAGAGACCACGGAATTCCGAGCAGGCTGGTGGTTAGCGCAATTACGGCGTTGCTCACGCCCGCGCGCTGATAGAAGATTAGCGCCACAAGGCCGACGGTGTAAAAAGGCAGGCCCTCGGCAAAGTAGAGAGTCGGCACCCATCGTGCCGGAGAGGCGTGCTCGCGCTGGTTTGCGAAATTCACAAGTTAGTTTTGCGATACATGATAAAGGATGGCGTCGGCGGATGATTCCCGCTGACGCCATCCGGTTCATTGTTTATGGCACGCCCAGGCTGTTCATGTACTCATGTGTGTAAGCAAGCGGGGCGTTCGTGGTGCCGCTACTGGAACTGCCACCGGCGCCCGGCGTGTCACGGTCGAACGCCCAGAAACGCGAGGTCGGCAGGTGGTTGGAGATCACGAAGGCGTTCACGGTATCTATGTCTTGCAGGCTCGTGATCTCGTCCTGAGTATCGGCTTTGCCGATCATCATCGTGATTCCGATGTGATTAAAGGGTATGCCGGATTGAGCGTTGAGCGCTTGCGCCGCGGCGATCGCGGACTGGCCCATATTGCACGTATTATTCTGCACCACGCAATTGCTTGTCGTGGTGGAACCGTAGTCAAACGTCATGAGATTGACGACATAGTTGCCGCTCAATCCCAGGCGCTTGATTTCATTCACGACCGTCGTGCCGGCGCTGCCGCCGGTAATCGGATTGGCGGACATGGAGCCGAGCGACTGGATGGTGAAACTGAATTGCAGGTTGGGGAATGTGCCCATCGCCGTCTTTGTGGCGTTGATCAGATCGTCAATGAGCGCCTGCGATTGGCCCAGCTCAATATCGAAATCAATACCGACCAGGTTGGCCGACTTATAGCGGTTGATGAAGTTGATAAGCCCCTGCCCGCTGGAGCAGTCGAATGAGCCATTCGCGCCGCCGGTGCTGATGATGTATTTCTTCCCGGCATTGACAAAGGCCTGAACGTTCGTCGCTTCCTGGGCGGGCGTGATTCCGGCCCATGTCTCCGCATCGCAGGTGCCGGTAGCGAAGGACCAGATCAGCGTTGAATTGGGCATGGCGCTGGTGACCGGCTGGACTGTCCCTGTTACCGCCGACCGCTGAAGGCCGGTATTGAAATCGGCGTTGAGCGTCACGTCCTTATACGCAGCGAAGATCACGCTGCCCGGCGGAGGCGGAGTTGGTGTAGGAGTCGGCTTGGGAGTAGGAGTGGGAGTTGGAGTAGGTGTCGGCACGCCTGCGGTGCAGGCAACGCCGGTAAACCACGGATCGCCTGATCCTGCCGGGCCGGCGTGGCCGGCAATCGTCGGATCCTGACCCTGGTTCCAGAATTGCGCAGTAAAGTTCAAGCCGTTCTTGCTCGCAGTGCTTCCGCCATTGCAAGTGGTGGTGGAAGTGTTGCAATAAGCAAGGCTTGGATTCCATGCCGGAGCGCATGAGCCTCCTCCGCCGGGTGGGGGAGTTGGAGTCGGTGTGGGTGTAGGTGTGGCCGTAGGGGCGGGCGTTGGTGTCGGGGTGGGTGTTGGGCTCGGGCTGCCGCTCACGGGAGTCCAGAGTGCAGGCACATTGGGCGGCTCCCATCCAACCTGTGAAGTGTGGGCCTGAATACATTTGTATTCCACGCTCTGGTAAAGAACCAGCGCGCCAACCGAATAGGCGGTGTTGGGCGCCCAGTTGGGGATGGTCTGGGAAAAGCATGTCAAGGATGTGAGGCAGAGAACTACTGCCACACCCAGAAAACCTGAGTACTTTCTTTTCATTGGCGGAGACTCCTCATCATTCATCCAGTGCTCATTTATGCAATGAGCGGGGTCAGTTGACGTGTGATTGAAGGCTGGCCGAATGGGGTCAACCAGCGCGTTGATGGTTCGTGATTGTCTTGCCGTGCGCGCAGGGTTGCGACGAAAAGCC
>DATNDP010000078.1:0-4224 GCA_035553195.1 Candidatus Acidiferrales bacterium | reverse complement strand
TATGTGGCGGCCCACCAGGTGAGCAGGGTAAAGCCGCTCCAGATCGTGATTCCCACCACAACAATGTTCCTGCGCGGAAAACGATCCCCGAGCCAGCCGGCCAGAGGCGCGGCAAACATATAGCTGAAGAAGAATGCGCTGGTCAGAACGCCAATTTGTGTATCAGTAATTCCAAATTCACTTTTGACCAGCGGCTGCACCGCGAACAGAACATTCCGGTCCACATAGTTGAGAATGTTCAGACCCGTAAGGACCGCAAGGATGGCATAAGCATAGGTTTTTCGCGGCATTGGGCTGGGCCGATTATAAGGCAGACCCTACGAACGATGGAGGGAGCCGCTGAAAAGATGAGCTGGCGGTTTCACCCCCTTGGCGACCACCGCCAGCCCCGGTGCTTCCCCGGAAGGAACGGGGCGGCCGGGCCGCCCCGCGGATGCATCGGAGAAGCACATCTTGTTATTGCAGCGTGTTGCCGCCTGTCTGCTTGACGAAGAACGTGCGCGCAGCGCCGCTGGGACTTGAGGTGTTTTTGTCGTCCGAATAGATGATGAGAGCCTCGCCGTTAAGGCCGACATCAGGAGCAAAGTACTCGGCCAGATTGCGGGTTCCGGAAGCACACGCCAGCCCCTGGTTGCAGATGGGGCCCACGTGAATGATGCCGGTTGCCGCGGCCTGGGTGATGGTGGGAATTGAGTCAGTTGCATTGCGCGACTGAGCGTTAAATACCTGCCACTGCGCGGCAGTATCGTTTGCATTGCTGTCACTGGTGCCCCAGAACGCAACGTTTACATGGCCAGGAGAACCCGCGCTAACCCACGGCGCCAACGCCGTTTTGCTGCCGGTGCCGTTGTTCACGCGCACGGGCGTTGTCCATGAGGCGCCCTGATCCTTGGACGCAGTCAGGAAGACGTTGGTGCCGTTGGAAAAGACTACGTACACGTTGCTACCGCTGTCCACAGCGACTGTCGGGAAGATGTTGGCCAGGTTTGTTCCCCCGGGCGCGGAGAAGACCTGCTTGACAATCCAGGTCAAGCCGCCATCGCTGGAGCGGGCCAGCCAGACGATATTGCCGTGCGCATCAATGAAAACGGTGTACACGTTGCCGTTGTTCTGGTCCACCGTGATGTTGCCCTGGTCGCCCGGCTGGATGCCGACCTCGGGTGTGGTTACCGGCGCAACCTGAGGCCAGGTGAGGCCGTTGTCAAAGGACTTGGCCACGAACAAGGTAACAGTTCCATCCAGATCAGCGCCGAGTTGTTTAGTGGTGAGGTAGAGCTCATTGTTGCCGTGCGGCGCAATCCATTGCCGGTCAACAACAGGGAGATCGCTGGAAACGGGATTGGAAACCCAGGTGGTGCCGCCAGTAAATGAAGTGCTCTGCGTAGCTGAGCCCAGCCATAGTGAACTGGCGTAAACCACGCCCGAAGGGCTAAGCGCAATGTCTTCATCGCCGCCGCCCAGGCCGACGCCGTCCGCGCCCAAAGCTGCGCCAATCTGCACACCATCAGGCTGGCCGAGATAAGTAAACGTGTTACCGCCGTCCGCGGATTTCCAAACGTCAATTCCTCCGGGCACTCCTTGAATGGCAGCCGCATAGTAGTTGCCCAGCGCGTCATGGACAATGCGAGGCTCCACATCCTGATCCGCACTCACAATGTTGCCCGTAACATTCGTCAGGTCGATGGGGCGCTGAAGTTCCTGAGGAGCGCTGAACGTCAGGTTGCTCTTCTTATAACGAGCATTTCCGGTCGCCAGCGAGGGCTCGGGCGCTACGGTGGCGGCTCCAGTATAGGTCGCATTGACCACCGTGAAACCCACAACCTGCACAGTGTAAGTTCCGGAGGCCAACTGGCCGCAATCGGCATCTTCGAACGTCGTCTGGCCCTGACCGGAAGAACAAACGGTGTTGCCGGACGCGTCATTTACGTTCAGATCAAAATCGTTGGTGCTGCTGGCCCAGTTGATCCTTACGTGTACGGCATAGGTCGGATTCGAGGAGTAAAAAGCCGAAGGCACATTTACCGTCAGCGTGAACGTATCGCAAGTAAGGGTGGTGCAGGCTGCCGTTGAAGCCGTTGCGCCGGTGAACGGGCCGCCGCTAAAGGAAAGTGTTGTGGTTTGTCCGGCCGCAGGCGCGTTGAGAGTACCGCTGGACGGAGTTGCGGCGAAGGCGGGATACACAGCGAGGGCCAAGGCCACTAATGCCGGCCCGAGAGCATTCATTTTTTTCATTCTCATCCCTCCGGAGGGAAATAGATCTAAGAGAGGTAACCAGAGTGTCAGTAGTGCTACTACTAGCCGAGGCAGTACGACGAGAGAGATGACCTGCTCTTCAACTCAGGTTGCCTGGAGTTTTTAATCGGCGCGAAGCCGCGGAGCAGGAACTTGGATCTGTGGGTTTTCGATCTGCAAGAAAGCGGCTACTTACCTGAGGGTTGATCCTGCTCCCCTCCAGGCCAGACGAGTACGCGTGAGACGAAAAGATCAAAAATAGCGCGGATTTCAGTGGGGGAAGACGAGAAATGGAAGTTGGCGCGACGGGCGAGGACCTGGTCGCGCATCATGCTCTCAAACATGCCGATGAAAGCCGAGGTCAGGGCAGCGGGTGACGCCTTTTTAGCCAGCGGCGTGTCTGCCGTCAACTCTGTGATAACCTGCTCCACCGCCGCACTAAAGCGCAAGTACCCGGAAGTAATCAGGATGTCAGAACCCGAGCCTGCTTTGCGGATACGGCGGCCCTCAAACAACATGAGCTCCTTGAGGGCCTGATCGCGCTCCAAAGTCTGCAGGATCAGTTCGAACATCATGCGCAGTTTATCTGCCGGTGAAGGCAAAACTTCCACCGCTTGCGAGATAAAGCCGAGATTTTGCCAGCCTTGATCAAAGATTGCTTCCAGCAGACCTTCCTTGCTGCCAAAGTGCTTGATCAACTGGGACTCGCTCGTGTTCGCCTGGCGCGCGATAACAGCCGTAGAGGTATTTTCAAAGCCGTGTATGGAAAACAAGATTTTCGCGGAATCCAACAGGCGCTCGCGGACGGGCACCACCCGGGCGGCCGGCTCTGGTTTTGCGCTTGCCATTGTGCGCACGGTAGCAGAAAACTCAAGAGTGAGTCAAATTGCTACGACTAATAGTAGAAGCGTCACTACTGACCTTTAGGATGCTGCTTCGCGGTCTCACCCGCGAATGTCCACCAGAGTCCTTCTGCCCGACCTCGCGATTGAACGACCGCTCCTTTATATAGGCGATGACGGTTCCAACTGATTTGGCGTGTCACTTAACCGCGCGCATTCGCCGTTGCCGCTCGATCCACATGCAGCGGGAGCGTCGATGCAGAAAGTGCATTCGGTTACTGCTTGCAAGGCTTGTCCATCTTGTAGTCGAACAGCGTGGTGCTTGTCCACTGGCCGTTTACGCGCATGAAGTGCCAGGAGGCGCTGTGTTTCGCCGCTTTGTCACTGCAACCGAAATCGGGGGAATAAAGTTCCTGACTGGAGATTTGCGATTTGTCGTAGAACATGAGCAGCCCGTACTGCTTGCCCTCCACGGTTGCGACTGAGGCATCAACGGCGAGTTGCGGCGACGTGGTAAGAACGTCATAGACCGCGCGCGTCTGTGCTCCAGGTATGCAGTTGGAATCGAAAAGGTAACAGTAGAGATCGCCGCTTTTGCTCTGCAGTGCGGCCTGGTCTTCGGCGTCGTGATCGTACTCAAGCAGAGCATTGATGTTTCGGGCCACCACCGCAGTCGTTGCCCGGTCCCCAATCGCTCGCAGCTCGCGGGTTGCCGGGTCCTCAACTTTGGCGGCAGGAGTACTGGCGGATCCAGACGCCTTCCTGCACCCCGGCGCAACGTAGCAAATGCACAGGATCATCACGGCGGATAAACAGGCTTGAGTCCTGAACGAAAGCCTGCTGCGGGGCAGAGCGCTCTCTCTGGTTGTCATGGTGTCCCCCCTTTAGCACTGATCTTTGGCGAGGGTGTAACGAAGCCGGCACGGCTTCCGGGGTCCGGTTGCTGCCGATTATAGGCAGAATGCGAGCACCGGCGGATGAACGAAAGTGCATGCCGCCATGTTCGGCCTGTGATTGGCTATTCGACCACAACAGATTTTGACAGATGACGCGGGCGATCCACATCGCGACCGCAAAGAACCGCAATGTGATACGCCAGAAGCTGCAACGGGATGACTTCTACGAAAGGCTGCAATAAAGCTGGTACTTG
>DATNDP010000077.1:0-21794 GCA_035553195.1 Candidatus Acidiferrales bacterium | reverse complement strand
AGTGAATTCCTCCAGTCAAAATGGCTTGCGCTGCCGCGATGCAGTCCGAGGTAAAGGCCAATTCCCACCAGCATCAGTAGAGGAACATAGGTGGCCACGCCGCCGGCATTTTGCAGCCACTTGCCGATATCGAGGCCGATCACATTCAACACCACAGCCACTGCGAGAAGGCCGAGCGACGCCCATAGTAGATAATGCTGGTTGTTCGCCAGGTATCCCCACTTGGGGCCGCCGATGTACACCGACATTGCCACGCTCGCCGTGAGCAGGCCCGGGAAATAGAAGAATGTGTAAATCCAGTACGCCCATCCCGCGACAAAGCCGTGAAAGTCGCCGAATGCCTCCTTGCTCCAGACGTAAAGGCCGCCTTCGGCAGGAAAGCGAGTTGAAAGCTCAATGATGGTCAGCGCCGTCGGCAGGAAGAAAAGCACGGCCGCGAGCACCCACAGGCTGATCGATGACGTGCCATTATGAGCGGCGGCGGCAATCCATCGCGGTCCCAGCACAGCGGCGATGTTGAAGAGAAGCACATCCCAAAATCCCATGGTGCGGCGCAACAGGGATTTTTCGTTGACGGTTTCTGTGGTCATTCGTTTAGTGTCAGCTCCGCTCGCGGCTTGCTTTGCTGTTGTGAGAGCTCCTCATTCTATCCTGCGAACGCGTTCGCTCCGTCAAAGGTTCTGATCGGGTATGGATTAGGTAAACTGCCTTGCTTCCACGAACGCGCTACGACCTGAGCGCTTAGATATTACTGCTTACCAATTTGACTTCCCGCTGCTGCTCGCGTTCTACTCTAGGTAATCCCGCATCATGCAACCGCACAAAAAACATAAGAATAAGGAGGCGCGCATGCGCCGTTTCCTCAGGATTTTTTCTCTCGTCTTAACCTCCGTAACGTTCCTGGCCGTCGCCATGGGCCAGGATATTGCTTCGTTCGAAAAACGTACGACCGTCAAGATGCTGAAAAACGGCTTGACCGTGATTGTCTGCGAGCGCCCGGAAGCGCCGGTGTTCTCCTTCTACACCCTGGTGGATGCCGGCTCGGTGCAGGACCCGAAGGGTGAATCGGGCCTGGCCCACATGTTTGAGCACATGGCCTTTAAAGGCTCAGACCGCATTGGCACCACTGACTATGCCAAAGAAAAGATTGCGCTTGAAAATGTGGAAAAGGCCTATGCGGCTTTCGACCGAGAGGACCGCAAGGAGGTTGGACGCGATCCGAAGAAGGTTGCTGAGCTGAAAGCCGCTTTCGATAAAGCAGTCGCCGATGCCGACAAGTACGTGATCAAGAACCGGTTTGGCCAGATCATCGAGAGCCAGGGGGGAGTGGGCCTGAACGCCAGCACCAACATGGACAGCACGGAGTACTTTTATTCATTCCCGGTGAACCGGCTGGAGCTGTGGGCTTACCTGGAGTCGCAGAGGTTCCGGCATCCGGTATTCCGCGAATTTTATAAAGAGCGCGACGTGGTGCATGAAGAGCGCCGTCTGCGCACGGACAGCAGCCCCATCGGCCGCATGGTCGAGCAGTTTCTGGCCGCGGCTTATGTAGCTCATCCTTATCAGCGCTCCGGCGTGGGCTGGCCGTCGGAACTTGATCACCTGACAGCGACCGAAGCGGAGAAGTTCTTTCACAAGTACTATGTTCCTTCGAACACCGTGATTGCGCTTGTGGGCGATTTCAAGCCGGCGCAGGTCCTTCCGATCGTAGAGAAGTATTTTGGGACGATTCCTTCGGGACCTAAACCTGAGCCGCTCACCACGGTTGAGCCGCCGCAGTTCGCCGAAAGGGAGGTCATCCTGCGGGAAAACTCCCAGCCTATCTACCTTGAGGGCTATCACCGGCCGGACATCCACGATCCGGATGATGCGGTTTACGATGTGATTTCTGACCTGCTCTCCGAGGGCCGCACCTCACGGCTGTACCGGTCGCTGGTTCGCGATAAGAAGATCGCCGCTGCAGCGGCGGGTTTCAGCGGATTCCCTGGAACCAAGTATCCAAGCCTGTTTGCTTTTTTTGCATTGCCGGTTCCACCGCACACTCCACAGGAGCTTGCCACCGCCATTCATGAAGAGATCGACCGCTTGAAGACGCAGGACGTAAGCGATGCAGAGTTGGCGATGGTGAAGACGCGTGAAAAAGCCAACCTGATTCGCGGCCTCGCGGATAACGAGGGCCTCGCAGAGCAGCTCGCTTATTTCCAGACTAACTACGGCGACTGGCGTGAGCTGTTCCGCAGTGTCGATCGCATCGACAAAGTCACGAAAGCCGACATCCGGCGCGTCGCCAATAAAGTTTTTGTCGAGTCGAACCGTACAGTCGCAATGATCGAAAGCAAGTCGGCTCAACCGAAGCCAGCGGCAGCGAACGCAAATTCTCAGAAGTCACAGGCCAAGGAGGCGCACTAATGATCGGCAGAAAAATCCAACGTACCCTTCTGGGCATGGCATTCGTTATTGCTGCTTTGGCGAGCGGAGTCGCGCAGACGGCCTCTCCAGCGAAAAAGACTACAGCGGCAGCGAAGCAGAAATCTTCAGTGCAGGAGAAGGTGGCGCCGGCGGAAAAACAGAAAGCCCCCGGAACACAGCAGCAGGACCTCGCGGCAGCGGATATCAAGGCCATCAAGGAACCACCTCTGCCGGCGTTTCATCCGCAGCTTCCGAAGCGAATTGAATTATCCAACGGGATGGTGATTTTTCTTCAGGAAGACCATGAGCTTCCTTTGATCAATGCGGTTGCGTATATCCGCGGTGGTTCCATAGGAGAGCCGGCGGACAAGGTCGGGCTGGTTTCGGTTTACGGCAGCTCATGGCGTACAGGCGGCACCAAAGACAAAACCGGCGATCAACTCGATGATGCATTGGAGGCTCGCGCTGCCCGGGTTGAGACCGGCGGAGGGTTGAACTTGACCACGGCCCGTCTCTCCTGTCTCAAGGGCGACTTCGATTTTGTCTTCAACGTGTTCAATGATGTGCTGCGCAACCCTGAGTTCCGCCAGGACAAGATTGAACTGGCCAAGAACAATCTGCGGACGGGAATCGCGCGCCGCAACGACGATCTGAACCAGATCGCCGCGCGCGAAGCTACCAAGCTGGGCTACGGGGCCGACAGCCCTTATGCGCGCGAGGCTGAATACGCCACGGTGGCGGCCATTACGCGTCAGGACCTGCTGGACTGGCACGCCCGGTACGTTCACCCCAACAACATTATCTTCGGCATCACAGGAGACTTTGATTCCGCTGTTATGGAGAAGAAGCTGCGCGCCGCTTTTGAAAGCTGGCCCAAAGGCGCTCCTTATCAGCAAACTAAAGCCGCCATTGATCCGGCCAAACCCGGGATCTATTTTGTCGCGAAGAATGACGTGAATCAGAGCGAGGTGCGCATGGTCGCTCCCGGCATCCGGCGCGACGACCCTGATTTCTTCGCGGTCGAAGTCATGAACGAGATTTTCGGCGGCGGTTTCTCTTCCCGCCTGTTCTCGAACCTGCGCACCAAAGAAGGACTAGCCTACGCGGTGGGTGGAGGCATTACGGCGCCTTATGACCATCCTGGGTTGGCGCTGGTTCAGATTGGCACCAAGAGCGGCACCACGGCAGCGGCCGTACAGGGGCTCTACAGAGAAATCGACTCGATGCACACCCAGCCAGTGACACAGGTTGAATTGCAGCGCGGTAAAGACGCCATTCTCAACTCGTTTATCTTTGATTTCGACTCCAAGGAAAAAGTCATGCAAGAGCGCATGACGTACGAGTTCTATGGCTATCCGGCAGACTTCCTGGAACGCTTTCAAAAAGGCGTGGAGAAGGTGACGGATGCCGACGTGGACCGCGTCGCCAAAAAATACCTGATCAAAGATAAGTTTGCTGTGCTTGTGGTGGGCAAGTCAGCCGATTTTGACAAGCAGCTTGATACCTTCGGCAAAGTAACAACGATCGATATCACCATCCCCGAACCGGGAGCAGCGACGTCGACCTCCGCTCCGGCAGCGTCAAATCCGCAGGGCAAAGCGCTGCTGGCCAAAGTGATTGAAGCGGCAGGCGGCGAAGCCAAACTCAAAGCTATCAAGTCGTTGCGGCGAAAAGCCACGCTGCAATTGAAAGCACAGGGTGTGACCGTGGAGACCGAATCGCTCCTGGTGGCGCCGGACACGATTCGCACGGCGTTGAACACGCCCGGAGGCGAGATGGTGATGGTCACGTCTCCCAAAGACAGTTTCATGTCGATGGGAGCCATGGGCGTGCGTCCCATGCCTGACTCACAGAAGAAGGAAACCCTTAACAGTTTGCAGCGTGAGATCTGGCTCGTCGCCCAGCACGCCGAGGATCCGCAGTACACCTTTACTGCTTCGGGAACAGAGAAAATAGGTAATGTCGAGGCGGCAATTCTCGACATTCATGACGGCTCGCAGCAGTGGCGATGGTACGTGGATCCCCAGACCGGCCACATCCTGCGAGCGCAGTTTGAGGCCCACTCTGCGCAAGGCCCGGCTACAGACGTTGTGGACCTTTCCGATTGGAAAACAGTGGATGGCGTAACCGTTCCTTTCCATCAGGAGGTAACCAGCAACGGCACACCTGCCATGTCAATCACTGTGACCGATCTGCAAGTGAATCCCCCAGTGGATCCCAAACTGTTCGAAAAGCCGGCGGAGAAGTAACAAGCTCCATAAGCACAAAAAGCAGCAGGCCTGAGCATAATCACAATTGCTCAGGCCTGTTGCCTTTTCAGGAGAGAGGAGAGAAACTAGCCGAAATATTTCCTGAGCCACAGCCCCACGGCTCCGAAGCCAAGTCCCAGAAGCCCGAACAGCGGCAACAAAGTGGAACTAGCCGGCAGGCTCTTGCTGTTATCTTCATTCCCGGTTTGATTGCGCTCCGTCTTCTGGCTGACTTGTGGTGTGGTCGGGCTTTCCTGGGTCTGTGGAGCACTTTCTGCATTCTGTGCCGCCGAGGCTTGCGTTGCAGGGGCAGGAATCCCAGGCGATGGCCGCGCGCTGGCCGAAAGTTGTGGCGCAGCGGAGGCCTGAGAGCCTGCCGGCGCCGGAGGCTGAGCTTGCGCTGGCGGAACGGTATTCTGGGCCGAAACCGGGTTCACATTCGCTCCGTGGACATTCATGGTGTCGCTGAGCCGGAGCGCGTCCGCGTTGGTATATGTCTTTATATTCTGCGGCCGCTCCGCTTTGTACTTGGCGGCGAGTTCTCCCAGGCTTGGCGCGGCACTGCCGGTTGCGCTGTTAGCCGCGACAGGTGCGCCGCTCGAGTAAGCCGCTCCAGCAAAGGAGGATGGTCCCACATCATTAATGAGGCGCCCCGTATTATTCACTGCCGCCGGGGCCGCTTCCGCGTTTTCTGGTGCGGCTGACTGTGCTGCCTCATTCGGCAAGCTGTTGTACCCGTTCACCGGAGCAGTTTCGGGCGCGCTTGGAACCGCGGTGTTCGACGGCGCGCGCTCGCTGATGCCGGCGCGATCCGCCAGCGAAATCCCTGCTGCGGGGGCCGGCGTGGCAAAAGTGATGCTGGGCGTGCTCAATGTCGGGCCGCCGCCATTTCCCATCACCACAACCGTGTTGCCGGCGGGTACCACTTGGCCGTTGGGTCCCACGGTCACGTATTGCGCCCATGCGGAAAAGGGCGCGGCTAGAATCGATGCCAACAGAATCCTGAGTAACATGGTGCACTCCTGCACGTACTTACAAATTGGATTACGGGGAGTGGGCCACTGTTGCCAGAGCTAAATCAGCATTTCAGGAGCAGCAGCGCTCGTTGAAGCATTCAGCAATCAGCCGTCAGCACTCAGCCCCGAGGCAGCCCTGGCTAAAGGCTTGGATTTTCACCGCCATATCTTGGCGCCATAAAGGAGGGCAGCCTTTAGTCCATAAACGTAAATGGACTGAATGCTGACGGCTGATGCTGAGTGCTAACTGCCGATAAACCGCGCGTAAAGACTGCGGGCAACAGCCGTATCCGTGGTCCCTTTGATGATGGCCCGGCCGTCGGGAAACAGGGTCATTTCGAAGGGGTCGCGCCAGAATTTCAGCACAAAATCATTGTGCTTGACTGTCCCGTGAGGCTGAAGGCGTGAACTCATCTCGCTGAAGTTCACCGGCCGGTTGCGTTCATGGATCTGGACCGAATTCCTGCCGCACATTGTAATTTGAGGCCGCCGTTCTCCGGCCAGGTGGACAAACTTGCGTTGCTGGCAGGTCAGGCAGCCAGGACGGGGTCGCCCCGCAGCGACTTCCGCATGGTCGTTGCTCCACACGTCAAAGGAGAGCAAGGTCCGCCGCAGCTTGTCCCGAGCCCCCACCAGGAACTTGACCGCTTCAGTCGCCTCAATGGATGCGACCAGGTTTACGGCGCTGTTCAAAATACCGGCGGTGTCGCAGGTTTCGACCGTCCCTTCCGGCGGAGCAGGGAAGATGCAGGAGAGACACGACGTTTCGGCGGGAATGATGTTCATCGTCACTGCGTAGGCTGCGACGGCGGCGGTGTAGATCCAGGGCTTGCCGCTCTGTACGGCAAAGTCGTTGATCAAGTATCGCGTCTCGAAGTTATCGGTCGCGTCGAGGATGAGGTCGGCAAACCCAAGCAATGCGTCAGCGTTCTCGGGCGTGAGGTCGGAGACTTCTGGAATCACTTTAATTGCCGAATTGAATGCCGAGATCTTCCGCGCGGCTGCAACCGCCTTGGGCAGGGACTCGGCTGCATCGGCTTCATCGAATAACGTCTGGCGTTGCAGGTTGCTGGGTTCAACGTAGTCGCGATCGATAATGCGCAACTCGCCCACGCCGGCGCGAGCCAGAAGCGAGGCCACGCAAGTCCCGGTGGCTCCGCAGCCGACAATCGACACGCGTGAGTTCTTCAGCCTGGTTTGACCTTCCGCGCCAATTCCCGGAAAAAGCACCTGGCGCGAATATCGGTCCGGGAATTCCATTGGCCTTATTATAGGTGTTTGGCTCCTTTGCAAGTGCCAACGGGAGGTCTTGGGACTGGTACCCTTGGGAGAGCTTCCCGATGTGCAACAAAGGTGTAAGCTGCTGACATCAGAGGAAATCAAGACCAAGTATCCAAACAGGGGCGCTTTTTGCCGCATTTCCGACCACTAAGCCTGGCTTTCGGGTTGTGGTTTGCCGTTTGCGCTGCTCAGCAGTTGCCGGCCAGCCAGCAACAGCAAGCGCCCGCGCCCGTTTCCGAGCAGAAAAATCCAACGCACGCGGAAGGACTGAACGCCCTCCAGGGTCTGACAGTCTCATCCATCCAGATCAAGAGTGAGGGGCTGCAACATCCCGAGTGGCTGCTCCAGGACTTGCCCCAGAAGATCAACCAGCCTCTGGATAAGTACAAAGTACGCCAATCCGTGCAGGTGCTCTACAACACCGGGCAATTTGCTGAAATTCAGGTTGAAGCGGAGCACACGAAACCTGAAAACGTCGCTTTGGTTTTTTCCGCCCGCGAAAATTATTTCATCGGATCGCTGCGGGCCGAGGGACTGGACTCTCGTCCCACTGACAGCCAGTTGGTGAATTCCAGCAAGCTGGTCCTGGGTGAGCTGCTTACGGATGAAAAGGTGCAGGAGGCAATTCAGCACATGCAGCGAACGCTCCAGGAGAGCGGCTATTACAAGGCGACAATCCATCCTTTTTATGAGTGGGATCCAGCCAACCAGCAGGTTGACGTTTCATTTCAGGTGAACCGGGGACAAGCCGCTCGCGTCGGGAACATCAAGGTCACAGGTGACTCAGGCCTCAGCGTTGACGACATGAGTGAAATTTCGGGAATTCATCCGGATGACGACGTCTCTGCGGACCGGGTGACGCAAGGCCTGCGAAAGCTGCGTAAGCATTTCCAGTCAGAAAAGCGCCTCGAAGCGCAGGTGGTTCTGACCGAGCGCAACTACCATCCACAGAACAACACGCTGGACTACGCGTTCGAGATCAATCGTGGGCCAGTGGTGGATGTGAGAGTGGAAGGGGCAAAGCTGCGCCAGGGCAAGATCAAGAAATTCGTCCCTGTGTATGAAGAGAATGCAGTAGACGAAGACCTGCTGAACGAAGGCGCCCGCAATATACGCGACTATTTCCAGAGCCAGGGTTACTTTGATGTAAGGGTTACCTACAGGCAAAGCGAGCAGCCGGGCAGCGATCGCCGGGAGGTGGTTTACACGGTTGTGCGGGGCGAGCGGCACAAGTTTGGCGAGCTGGCAATTAATGGCAATCATTACTTCAGCAGAGAAGAGATCCGGGAGCGAATGGAACTTCAGCCTGCGGGAGGTTTGCTGCTTTGGGGCAACTTCAGCCAGTCCATGCTGACGCGCGATGTGCAGGCAATCCAGAGCTTGTATCTCAGCAACGGATTCCGGGATGCAAAAATCACGCCGGAGGTCACGGACAACTATCAGGGAAGGAAAGGCCGCATTAAGGTCACGCTCAGCATTGATGAAGGGACGCAAACCACGATCGGGAAACTCACAATCGAGGGCAATTCCGCTGTTCCCACCGAGAAGGTCCTTTCCATGATTTCAGCCCGCGAGGGCCAGCCCTACTCCGACAGCACCGTGATCAATGATCAGACAGAAGTCACAGATGGGTATTTCAATCTCGGATTTCCGCAGATGCGGTTTGAATACCAGACTGCACCTGAACCGCAGGATCCGAAAAAGATTGATATCAGCTATAAGATCACTGAAGGCCCCCAGATCTTTGTGGACAAGGTCCTCTACGCCGGCCTTAACTTCACGAAGGGGTTTGTAGTGCAACGGGAGATGCAGATCCAGCCTAACGAACCGCTCAGCCAGCAAGAGATGCTGGATTCCCAGCGGCGCCTTTACGATCTCGGCATCTTCAATGAAGTGAATATGGCGGTGCAGAATCCTGACGGTGAAACGACGCATAAGAACATCAATTTCCAGGTATCCGAGGCCAAGCGCTACACCTTTAATTATGGAGTGGGACTTGAGGTGCAAACGGGCCAGCCTACAGGGACTACGAATCCCCAGGGGAAGACGGGCGTCAGCCCGCGTGTCTCATTCGATGTGACGCGGCTCAATTTTCGCGGGCGGGATCACACGGTTACCTTGAAGACGCGATTCGGTAATCTGGAAAAGCTCGGTCTGGTCGGCTACGACGCGCCCCGCTGGTTCGATTTTGAGCACCTATCGATGAACCTGACCGCTTTCTACGAACAGACCAATGACGTGAAGACATTCACCGCGAACCGGCTGGAAGGCTCAGCGGAGATCAAGCAGGAACTGGACAAGGCCACAACGCTTCTGTATCGCTTAATTTACCGCCGCGTCAGCACCACCGATCTGAAAATTAGTGATCTCCTGGTACCACTCTTCTCCCAGCCTGTGGTCGTCGGCATGCCGGATTTTAGCTACCTGCGCGATACGCGCGACAACCCTCTTGAGTCGCGCAAGGGGTCCTTCACCAGCTTTGATGTGGGGGTAGCGTCGCGATGGTTCGGATCAGAACCTAACTTTACCCGCGTGAGTTTGCAGAACTCCACTTACTACCCATTTCACAAACGGCGTTGGGTGTTTGCCCGCTCCACGCGCATCGGAATTGAAGAGCCGTTTGGAAGCACCAGCGCTGCCATCGTAGCGCCCGGCGTGGCTGGGTCACCGCCGGCGTCCTTCATTCCGCTTCCGGAAAGGTTTCTCGCGGGTGGAAGCACGACCCATCGCGGCTTCGGGATCAACCAGGCCGGCCCACGCGATCTGACCACCGGATTTCCGCTCGGAGGCGAGGCGCTGTTCATCAACAATCTGGAGTTGCGCACTCCGCCGTTGCCCTTTCCGTGGGTGGGAAACAATCTGAGCGCGGTGCTGTTTCATGACATGGGGAATGTGTTCACCACACCTGATGCGATGGTACGGAATCTCTTTCGCTACTCACAGCAGGACCGGAGTGCCTGCCTCAGCGCCACCACTACGGTCTGCAACTTTGATTACGTGTCACACGCCGTGGGAGGGGGAATACGCTACCGGACGCCCATTGGGCCCGTCAGTCTGGACGTGGGCTACAATCTGAACCCGCCTGCTTTCCCCGTTACGGCGCCGACGGACGGTACCCTGCCGCGCTCCGACGTGCTGCGCAGGCTCAACATCTTCTTCAATATCGGGCAGACCTTCTGATGCGTGCGCGCCTTCAACTCGTGCTGTTGCTCCTGATTGGAGTGTCGTGTTCCGCGCAGGTGGTGGACCGGATGGTCGCGGTGGTGAACAAGCGCGTGATTTTGGAAAGTGAGCTGGACCAGAACGCGCGGGTGGAGTTCCTGATGGCCGGCAAACCCCTGGAACAGCTCACACAGGGCGAGAAGGATGCGGTGCTTGATCGCCTGATTGACCGCTCCTTGCTGGAGCAGCAGATTGCTCGCACCGAAATGGTGGAACCAGCACCGGAGGAACTCGCGGCGCGACTTGCCGAGGTCCGCAAGCAACTTCCCGGCGCGCAAACTGACGAGGGCTGGCGCAAGGCGCTGCACGACTACGAGCTGAGCCAGCAGGACATCGATGAAAGCCTGAAGTCGCAGATCAGGATTCTGCGATTCATCGACATGCGTTTTCGCGGTCTGGTGAGAGTGGAACCCACAGACGTGGAGGCGTATTACCGCGACAAACTGGTGCCGCAGTTACGGGCCGAGGGGGCTTCTGAGCCGCCGCTCGCTCAAGTGTCCGCCAAGATCGAAAACATTCTGGTGGAGCAAGGCATTGACCAGATGCTGGAGCGCTGGCTGGAAACGCTGCGAGGACAAGCACACATCGAGAAGATGGTTTCATCACCAGCATCGGCGGCTTCGGCCGGCGGCGAGACGCGTCCATGAGCACCGTGGTCGCGGCTCCTCCAGGCAAAAAGAGGCGTTTGCGCAGCGTGGTGGCGGGCGGCGTAATTGCGCTGCTGCTGGCGTTCGCGGTGTTGGTCCTCTATCTGAACAGTGATTCGTTCCGCCAAGTCGTGCGAAACAAGGTGGTGGCACAACTGGAACGAATGACCGGCGGCAAGGTTGAGCTCCAATCGCTCGATTGCAAATGGATATCAATGCATTGCGAGGCGCGCGGCCTCACCATCCACGGTCTGGAGGCGCCTTCAGAGCCGCCCTACTTGCAGGCTGAAACTTTCGGTGTGGGGCTTCGGATCGTCTCGCTCCTCTCGCGAAAAGTTGCGCTCAGCAATGTGAATGTGGACCGTTTGCTGGTCCACATCATCGTTTACCCTGACGGATCCACGAACCAGCCAGAGCCGAAAAAGCAAGCCACCGGCCAGGGTACATCTCCGGAACAACTCTTTGACTTGGGCATCAACCATCTGGAGATCAGCAATGGAACGCTGCTGCTGAATCAGGAACAGATTCCGTTTGCGCTCACAGGGGACCGGCTCTCGGCCGCCATGAGCTATTCCCCCGGCGAGAAGGGGTATGACGCTAACGTTTCGGTTTCATTGAGCGCCGCACGCTGGCGTAACGTGGCCGTGCAGCACGGCGACATCGATATGCAGTTGCTGTTGCGCAATACTGAAACGGCCATCCGCTCTCTGCGCATAGCGACCGGACATTCCACGCTTCAGGCCAGCGGCACGCTCAGCAACTACAACCATCCTCAATTACGCATGCAGTACAGCTCGTCTCTCGATCTGAGCGAGGTGGGCCAACTGGCGCATTTGCCGGAGTTGCGTGCCGGACGCGGCGACTTGACCGGGACGATTGAATGTCAGGGCGGCAACTACGGCGCACGGGGCAGCGTGCAAGTCAGGAACCTGGATTGGAAAGACTCAAATCTTCACGCTGAAGACATAGATGGACGCTCAGACTACACCCTCGCTCCGGACAAGCTCTTGTTGAGCAGACTTTACGGCAAAGCCTTTGGCGGAAACGTGAGAGGAGATTTGCAAGTTAGTAACTGGAATTCGGCGCGGCGCCTTAAGTCGAAGCCGGAAAGGGGCGTACTCAACGCTCAAATCACCGATTTGGAATTGAAAAGAGTGGCGGCGGCTCTCTTCCAACCGCAGATTCCGCTGAGGAAACTGGACCTGGCCGGCGCGGCGTCGGGAACTGTGAAAGCCTCGTGGACGGGCGAGCCGGGGCGAAGCGTGGCGCAACTGAATTTCGACGTCACTCCGCCTCAGAATGTAGCCCAGCAGCAGGTCCCAATTACCGGGCGGCTCCAGGCGACCTACCACGGTGACGCTCGCGTGCTGGATGTGGCTGCGCTCAACCTTGCCACCCGGGCCATTCGCATCAATGCCACCGGGCAGATTGGGTCGGACAAGGCGCAGGCGAAAATTTCGGTGAACTCCACCGGATTTTCTGAGGTTCGTCCCTTTCTGGCGGCGCTCAGTCCGGGCACGCGGCTTCCTGTGATTCTCGAAGGGCGCGGGTCCTTTAACGGCTCCCTCTCCGGCAAATTCAGCGCAATTTCCGTGCGTGGAAGGCTTAACCTCGAAAACTTTGATACTGAAATGGCCCCGCTGCAGGCGCTTGAATCCACCGCAGCGCCTCAAACACGAAGTCAGCAGGTGCAGAGGATTCACTGGGATTCTCTGGCCGCCGACATGGCCTATTCTCCTTCCAGCATCAGTTTGCAGGGCGGCTCGCTGAAACGCGGTAGAGCTACGGCGGGATTTTCTGCAACCGCAACACTGCGGAACGGAACGCTGGATGAGCGCACCAGCGCGATTGATGTCACACTGCACCTGCAGGACGCTCCCGTGGAGGAACTCCAGCCGCTGCTCGGGCTCAAGTACCCTGTGACCGGGATTCTGGCGACGGATTTGCACATCACCGGTACTCCTGAATCTCCCCGTGGCGCGGGGAGCGTGCAAATCAACAAGCTGACTGTTTCGGGGGAGCCTTTCCGCGCTTTTCGCAGCCAGGTCCAAATTGCGGCGAACACCATTCAGCTTCGGAACATATTTCTTAGTCACAATGGCGCGCGACTGACGGGCGATTTCTCTCATAACTTTGCCGCGCAATATTCCGAATTCGATCTCACTGGCGAAAACATTGATCTGGCCTCGATGCACCTCTTTGAACTGCCCCGGCTGACCATGGCGGGCAAGGCCGCGTTTCATCTGGTGGGTTCGGGCAGGGAAGATGCACCGGTGCTGAATGGAGAGCTGAACCTGACTGATCTGGTGCTGAACACTGAGAACGTGGGCACAATGCGGATCACAGCGGAAACCCATGATGCCGATATGGTGCTGCAGGGGCGCTCCCGCTTTGAGGGCTCGTCCCTGAACATGGATGGCCAAATCAGGCTGCGCGGCGACTGGCCCGGGCAGATGAAGCTCAACTTTGCAAACCTTGATTTCGACCCTTTGATCCGAGCTTACTTTCACGGACAGATCACCGGTCACTCCTCCATTGCGGGGACTATTGACATTCATGGGCCATTCCGGCATCCGCGCGACTTGATCATCAGCGGTGTGGCTGACCAGTTGACCGCGGACCTGGAGCACATCAGGCTGCACAATGACGGCCCAGTGCACTTGTCCATGGACAGCGAATATGCTCACGTGGATCAGTTCCATCTGGTAGGAGATAACACTGACGCTTATGTGCAGGGCGGGATACGGCTTTCGAGCGATCATCGGCTCGACCTGCGCACAAAAGGTCGCGTGGACCTGAGACTGCTTCAAGGCTACAACCCGAACATCATCGCCTACGGGCCGGCCAACTTTACCGTTAACGTTGACGGCACGCTCGAGCATCCACAGGTCAGAGGAGAAGTGGACCTCGTGGACGCCGGCATTTCGCTGCTCGATTTGCCCAATGGTCTCAGCCACATCAACGGCACCCTGGTATTCGCTCAGGACCGCGTGCGGATTCAGAAGCTTACTGCCCAGACCGGCGGTGGCGAGCTGAACGTGGGCGGGTTCCTGGCTTACCGGAACGGGCTGTATTTCGATCTGACCGCCACAGGAACAGATGTTCGCCTGCGCTATCCTCCGGGAGTGAGCGCGTCGGCGGATGCGAGCCTCCGCTACACAGGTTCCGCGAGAGCGTCTCTGCTCACCGGGGACGTCGTGGTGACGCGGTTCGGAATGAATCCGAATTTCGATTTCGCCAACTACCTGACAAACAGAAAAGCTCCGACGCTGACCACTCTCAATCCCTTCCTTGATAATCTGCGCCTGGACGTGCACATCACCTCCACCCCTGAGTTGCGCGTCGAGACATCGCTGGCCAAGCTCTCCGGCGACATGGATTTGCGTCTGCGCGGCACAGCCGCACGCCCCACCTTGCTGGGACGGGTGAATATTGCGGAAGGAGACATTTCGTTCCAGGGAACGAAGTATCGCCTGGAGAGAGGCGATATCAGTTTCACCAATCCCGTGACCATTGAGCCCGTCATCAATATGGATATGTCGGCTCGAGTGCAGGATTACGACATCACCATCGGGCTGCACGGCACACTCGCGGCGGGCAAAAGCCTCAGCATGACCTACCGTTCCGATCCACCGCTCTCGAATGCCGATATCATCGCGCTGCTTGCCTTTGGAAGGACGCGCAACCAGGGTCTGTACGGCGCATCGCAGGCCGGTCCTACAGGGAGCGACACGGCCACTGCCTCCAATGCGATTCTGGGCCAGGCGCTGAATTCCACTTTCAGCGATCGCGTGCAGCGGCTGTTCGGCGCCAGCCGGGTGAAAATTGATCCACAGTTCATCGGATCGGAAAACAATCCCAGTGCGCGCGTCACGATTGAGCAGACCATCAATAACAACATCACCCTGACCTACATCACCAGCCTCACGCAATCGGCTGAAACGGTGGTGCAGGTGGAATACAACATCGACAAAAATGTTTCCATCGTAGCTGTGAGGGACCAGAACGGCGTTCTGGGATTTGACGTGCACATCCGGCGGCGCAGGAAGTAGCGCAACAGCATGACAGACGAGCCATTCGCAGCCGAGCGACGCGCCATGGTGGAAGAACAGTTGCGTCGCCGTGGTATTCACGACGAGCGCCTGCTTGAAGCGATGCGCCGGATTCCAAGGCATGAGTTTGTCAGCGCGGAGCAGTCCCGTCAGGCGTATGCCGATCATCCGGTCGTCATTCCAGAACAGCAAACAACTTCCCAGCCGTACATTATTGCCGCGATGGTGCAGGCTGCCGAGGTGCAGCCGCGGGACCGTGTGCTGGAAGTGGGCGCTGGTTCCGGATACCAAACAGCGTTGCTCGCCGAGTTGGCCGCGCACGTCATCGCCGTGGAGCGGTATTCCAGTCTGGCAGAAAGCGCACAGGCCAGGCTGCAGCGACTTGGCTATCGCAACGTAGTTGTGGTCGCGGGCGACGGCACACTGGGCTGGGAATCGTCTGCTCCTTATGACGCAATCATTGTTTCCGCGGCCGCGCCGCGCGTGCCTCCTGCGCTGCTGGAACAACTCTCTGCCGGCGGCCGGCTCGTAATTCCCATCGGTGACGCCCATGCCCAGGTATTGCAACTCTTCCACAAAAATGCTGATGACTCCATATCCATGACGCAGCTTGAGGCCTGCCGCTTTGTGCCGCTCATCGGAAGATATGGGTTTGCGGCATAGGAAGGAATTGCCAGAAAATGCCAAAATTGCCAAAGAATCCAAATTGCAATGGGTTCCTATTCATAACTTTGCTTTCTGGCGGCTTTCCTCGAAAATCCTCGGAGTTCTTTTTTGTGCAGCTAAGGGCCAATGGCTAACGGCTCAGAGCTGTTCCTTTACAATATCCGGTGCCTCTTTTCACCAACATCAAGATCACGCTGGAGATGATCAAATGGGAGCACTCGATTTTCGCGCTTCCATTTGCGCTTTGCGGCGCCATGCTGGCGGCCGGCGGCTTGCCCACGGCTGCTCAACTTGGCTGGATTGTTGTCTGCATGGTCTCGGCCCGCTCGGCAGCCATGGCGTTCAACCGCCTGGCCGATGCGCGGATTGATGCTGCAAATCCACGCACGGCCGCGCGCGCGATCCCGGCGGGTGTTCTCTCGCAGAGGTTTGTCGCTGCATTCGTGATCATCTCGTGTGTCATTTTTGTGGCCGCGGCGGCGCAGCTCAACCGGCTTACGTTTTTTCTGTCGCCTGTCGCTCTCTGCGTCATTCTTCTCTATTCCTATACCAAGCGTTTTACCCGCTGGTCGCATATTGTCTTGGGCTTCGCCCTCGGGATTGCTCCGGCAGCAGCGTGGATCGCCGTACGGGGCTCGCTTGATTCCCGCATTCTCCTGCTGACTGCCGCGGTCACGTTCTGGGTGGGCGGCTTTGATGTGCTCTATGCCTGCCAGGACGTGGACTTCGACCGCGCTCACTGCCTGAACTCTGTCCCCCAGGCCTGGGGAGTGCCCCGGGCGCTCTGGCTGGCGCGCCTTCTCCACGTGGCCATGCTTGGTTTGCTCATAGCGCTGGTTCTGGCTTTCGGGCTGGGAAAAATAGCGTTTGCAGGAGTTGCAGCGGTTGCACTGTTGCTGGCATATGAGCACTCGCTGGTCTCGGCACGGGACCTCAGCCGGCTTAACGCTGCTTTTTTCACCATGAATGGTGTGATTTCCGTCGTATTCTTCGTGTTTGTTGCGGCGGATCTGCTGCTGCGGCGCGTCTGATACATTGCGCGCAAGAACCATGGCTCTGAGCGTTCTTTCAAAGGATTTTCCTGCAGAAGCCCGTTGCGCAGCGACCGCGTTTGGGCTACGTTTACAATTCCGTCTGTTCGACTTATGGGTGCCATCCGCGGTTTTCGCGTTCTCTTGTTGGTTTTCGCGTTTGTTCCAGCTCTGGTCTGCCCGGCCCAGACCGCTTCGCAAGCGAGCGACAAGACGTTCAAGCTGGAAGGTACGGTCATTAATTCCGTCACCGGCCAGCCGATTCCACGCGCCCTGGTACAGATCACCGCCACGCCGGCAAGAGCCATGCTGACGGGACCGGAAGGTGAATTCTCTTTTGACAACCTGAGGAAAGGCCCAGCGACAGTGGCGGTTGACAAACCCGGCTTTATTCACCGGCCGGCGCTCTACGGGAACGGCGCGCGCACGCAGAAGAGCATTCAAGTGGGGGATGGAACAGGCAAGATGGTTCTGAAGCTCACACCCGAGGCGGTGATCTACGGGCAGATCACAGGCGCGGACGAAGAGCCTGTCGAGGGCGCCGAGGTCGAGCTGCTGAGCTTGCATACTGTTCGAGGCCAGCAGAAGGTGGCCCTGGCGTTTCGCACAGGTTTTGGGTTGAGCCCCATGCTGCCGTCGCAGGTGCAGACGGATGAGGATGGAAACTATCGCATCGCGGGCCTGGCTCCCGGAAACTATTACCTCGTGGTGAAGACAGGCGTTCTGGCGCTCCGCCGAAGGGCGCAGGCACGGATAGGTTTCGCGGTGGCTAAGGACACGAGCGCCTATCCTGCGGTGATTTACTATCCGGACGCGCCCGACTTTGAGTCCGCCATGCCGGTCCAGGTCGTGGGCGGGCAGCGGTTGGCTGCAGATTTTTCGCTCAAGCGAATGCCCACGTTCGCTGTTGCGGGCACCGTTCACGGCTCCTCTGTGTGGAAGCAGTTGAATCCGCCGATAATCGTGGACGAAACCGGACAGGCGCTGTTCACAGCAAACGACTTCGCCGACAATGGCGAGTTTAGCTTCAACGCTGTCCCGGCTGGAAATTACACCGTCCAACTCGGCGGGCAGGACCAGAATGGCATCTACCACAGCGCATATCGCAAGTTGGTGGTGGCAGGGTCGGTTAGCCATCTCAACTTGAACCTGCCGGCGCCGTTGGATATTCCTGTAATTGTGCACAATGAATTCACCAAACCTCTTCCTGCAGCGCAGTGTTCGTCGACCGGACCTGACGGCCAGCTTCACGTCTCTGATTGTTCCGATCATTCGCCCGTTGGCTTCGAGGTGGTTGGCGCCGACATCCTCCAGGACAGCAACAATATTATGGTGGGTTACGGGCCCAATCGAGATCTCAACAACCTGAAGGTTCGGGGCGTGATGCCTGGCCGTTACTGGGTACGGGCAGGTGCACTGCTTGGCGGCTACGTGGCCGCCTTGCGTTCTGGCAGCGTTGACCTGCTGCGCGATCCACTCGTGGTTCCCGAAGAAGGCGGCGTTCCACCCATTGAGGTCACCTTGCGCAATGACTCCGCAGAGGTAGATCTGCGAGTGCATTCTGATACTCCAGGACAGCGTGCATGGGCTGTTCTGGTGCCTGACTTGCTCACCATTGCCCCTGTGATTGTGGATCTGAAGCCCGGAACCGACCGTGACTATGACGGACTCCCGCCGGGAACGTACAAGGTATTTGCAGTTGACTCTATAGACACAATCGATATCTCTGATCCCGAATCGTTTGAAAAATATGCGCAGGCAGCAACCACGATCACGCTGACGCCAAATGGCAACACCACTGTGTCGCTGCAACTGCTCCATGCTGGAGATTGACAAAAATGTTTCCGCGCTCATGGCTGCTTGTCCTTGTTTCCGCTGTCGCTCTGGCGCAGCACCCGGGTGCAAGCTCTGGCGGAAGCAAAAATTCCTTTGAGATCCGGGGCGTTCTTGTGGATGCGGTAACGCTCCAGCCGCTCGGCAAAGCCACCGTTGCCATTGCTCCGGTCACCAGCCGCGAAGTTTCTGGGGAGTACACCACAAGCGATGATGGCCGCTTCTCGTTCTCGAACCTCTCGGCGGGCAAGTACACGCTCACGGCGCGGCGCCGCGGATATCTGGCCGAGGCCCTCAATCAGCATGAGGGTTTTTCCAGTTCCATTGCCGTCGGCCCCTCGAAAGACTCCGGCAATATTGTTTTTCGACTGCCTCCGGAGTGTGCGATTTCCGGCGCCGTGATGGACGAAGCTGGCGAGCCCGTTCGTGATGCGCAGGTCATGCTCTTTCGCACCGGAATCCGTGGCGGCAGGCGCGGGACGCGCAGAGCTGGACAAACCACGACGGATGATCAAGGCGCGTATCACTTCGGCCATTTGTTTCCGGGGCAATACATTGTCGCTGTGTCCGCGCGGGTCTGGTATGCGCAGCGGCCACAGCTTGGGCGCCAGATGGTGCGCATGACCATGACGGATGGCACCGGCACTGCCACCACGTCGTACGGACCCGTTGGAAGCATGCGTGCTGGCGCATTTGACACAGCACCGGAGGCTGCCGATAGTCAGCCCAATCCGCTGGACGTGGTCTACCCGATCACTTTTTACGCGGGCACAACCGAGCCCTCGGCGGCTTCGGCGATTGCGCTGAAGCAGGGAGACAAATACGTCGCCGACATCAGCTTGCAGGCTGTCCCCGCGCTTCATCTCCGTTTCCCGGGAAACAAGAGCGGCAATCAGGCGCAGAGCCGTTTTGTGACTCTGGAAGAAAAGCTCTTTGATGGGATCTCTGTGCCCGTTCTCGCGGAGACGCGAACCAGCTCTTCCGGAAGCATGGAGGTGGTGGGCGTTCCGCCGGGACATTACACGGCGACGGTGACACAGCCCCAGAGTGAGACCGAGGGCGGTACAACGGAGTTTTCGCCAGCGAAACAGCAGGTTGAAGAAATTGACGCGGTAAGCAGCGGCACGGTGCAGCCGGCGCAAGTGGCAGGAGCGCAGCTCACGGCTGCGCTCGAGCTTGATCCAGGAAGCACTCGTCCGGCCCAAAGCTATCTCCAGGTCTTTAACATGAAGACCAGCGAGTACTACAACGAACTTGTTCCTGACAAAGGTGATGTCCTGTTCAAGCAGCCAATTCCACCGGGTACATACGAACTCGCATTGACGAATGGAAGAGGCGAGTTCATCCGCGCCATCTCTGCATCCGGCGCAAAAGCCTCCGGCCGCACCGTCGAGATCAGACGCACAGGAACGGTGAACCTGGCAGTTATTATCGGCCATGGCATGGGCCAGGTTACCGGCACCGTCCTTCGTGGCGGGAAGCCGTTTGCCGGAGCCATGGTGGTCCTGGTTCCCAGCGATCCCGGAAACAATGCCATGCTGGTGCGCCGCGACCAGAGCGATAGCGATGGGACGTTTACTCTGGCTGGAGCCATCCCCGGAAAATACACTGTGGTGGCCATTGAAAACGGCTGGGACCTGGAGTGGCTCAATCCTGACGTGATCAAACCTTATCTCGGGCAGGGAACTCCGCTCGAAGTAATGCCCAACGGGAAATACGACGTGAAGGTCAATCTTCAGCAGGCGTTGAACCCGTGACGCCCTGCCGCGCGACGAATGCTTTACACTGGTTCGCGCATGCGTGATCCAGTTGAGCTGGAAATTTTTAAAAGCCTGTTTCACTCCATCGCGGAAGAGATGGGGGCCGCGCTGCGCCGCACCGCGTTCTCTCCCAACATCAAAGAACGCCGCGATTATTCCTGCGCGGTGTTCGATGCCGACGGGGAAGTGGTCGCCATGGGCGATCACATGCCCGTTCATCTTGGCTCCATGCCGATGTCCGTGCGCGCCGCCGTGGACAAGCTCACGCTCGGCAATGGCGACATCGCTATCCTCAACGATCCGTTCTGCGGCGGCACCCATCTGCCGGACATCACGCTGGTCGCTCCGGTGTTCGCGAGCGAGAAAAAGCGGCGTGGAAAAACAGCGCGCAGCAGATCTGTCGCCAAGCCGGACTTTTACGTCGCATCGCGTGCCCACCATGCCGACGTAGGCGGAACCTACGCGGGATCCATGGGCATCTGCCGCGAAATCTACCAGGAAGGCGTACGCATTCCGCCGATTAAGCTGATGAGCGCGGGCGAAATGCAGGACGACGTTCTGCGCCTGCTGCTGAATAACGTCCGCACGCCGGAGGAGCGCCAGGGCGACCTCAACGCGCAGATCGCCGCCTGCCACACCGGAGCCGAACGCCTCAAGGAAATTTCCACGCGCTACGGCCTCAACCGCGTGCGCCAGGTGATGGGCGAGCTCCAGAATTATTCTGAGGAACTCATGCGCGCCTTCCTCAGCCGCGTTCCGCAGGGGCGCTACCATGCGGAAGATTTCCTTGACGACGATGGCGCAGGCTCCGGGCCGGTACGCATCGCCGTGACGGTCGAATTTCACACGGCCGCAAAAAACAAGCCGCTCGTCACAGTCGACTTCACCGGCTCGTCGCCGCAGGTCTCGGGCAGCATCAACGCCGTGGAAGCCATCGCCTATTCGGCATGTTTTTACGTCTTCCGCTGCCTGCTCCAGGAAGATGTCCCCGCTGCCGCAGGACTCATGCGCCCGGTGCGCATGATTGCGCCCGCCGGTACGGTGGTCAACTCGCGACCGCCGGCTGCCGTCGCCGGCGGCAACGTGGAAACTTCGCAGCGCATTGTTGACGTCCTCCTTCGCGCGCTGGCGCAAGCCGTGCCTGATCGCGTGCCCGCCGGATCGTCCGGCACCATGAACAATCTCACCATCGGCGGCATCGACGAGCGCAGCGGCGAGCCCTTTGCCTACTACGAAACCATCGCCGGCGGCATGGGCGCCCGGCCTGACCGCCCCGGCGTCAGCGGCGTTCACACGCACATGACCAACTCGCTCAATACGCCGGCCGAAGCGCTGGAGTATGCCTATCCTCTGCGCATCACGCGCTACTCGCTGCGCAAATCGAGCGGCGGTGAAGGCAAGTTCCGCGGCGGCGACGGCATTGTCCGTGAAGTCGAGCTGCTCAGCGATGCCGAAGTCACGCTGCTCTCCGACCGCCGCACGCGCGGTCCTTACGGACTGCACGGCGGCCAAGACGGCGCCGCCGGGCGCACAGAAATCATTCATCCCGACGGGGCACGCGAACAGCTTCCCGGAAAATGCAGCGTGCGCCTGAAGAAAGGCGCTCGCGTGCGGGTTGAATCTCCCGG
>DATNDP010000076.1:0-17642 GCA_035553195.1 Candidatus Acidiferrales bacterium | reverse complement strand
AAGTGAGAGCGATTGGTGAAGATCTGGCTACAGCAACATACACTCCGATTCGCGGCTGCTCCTTTTCAATGAACGAGAGAAACTCACGTTGGTATTTCCCTGACGACCTTTGCGGTCCCAGCGAATTTCAGTTAACCAAAGATCTTGCTTTCCAGGAATTTTCTTACGAGGCGTCGGGCCTTCCTGCTCCGGTCAAGATGGATCCGTTCGGCCGCTGCACATTGCGCCGTTACCACGCCGATGTGAGCTTTCAAAGCGTCGATCTCCCCGGAGAGAAGGACCCTTTTCTTGTTCCCAAAGAGGTGACCGCAACCCTGGAAACTGACAAAGGAACCATCGTGATCAGCAGCTCCTTTGAGCCCCGACCGGCCCAGACTAAGTGAGATTTCCAGTGACTGCATACGCGCAGTATAACGTTCGAGAGGCAGTGCGACGCATTGTGCGGGGGGTGGGGGCAGATGTAACGAACCTGCCCCTAAGACTGCATTGTTTTACATCCCGAAGTGTTCCATGCCGCTGCCTTCGAAGACTGAAGACAGTTTGGTCATTTTGAAGAGATCGCGGATCCGCTGCTTGGGATTTGCCAGTTCCACAATGCATTCGGACCGGCTTGCGTGCATGTAAATGCTGACGAGAGCTCCCAGACCAGAGCTGTCCACGTAATCAACGCCGGTGAGATCAAGAACAATTTTCTTTGTTTCCGGGATTAGCCCTCGAATGGTCTCTTGAAAATCGCTTGCAGTCTCTGAAGTGATCCGTCCGGTGCAGCGGACAGCAATATGTTCTGAACCTTGTTCCGTTGTGAGTTGCAGCAATCTGGGAACCGATGGACTCGCTGCCATGATGAGCCTCCTGTTTTAATACTGAAAATTTCGGTATTTCCGTTTCACCACGAACTGAGCGCTGGCTTGAAGAAGTGTAAGACGTGGAATTGAACGGAATACCGTTAACCCGGGTTCGAAACGAATTTGGCTAACATACACCCTCTTCGGACAAAGTCAAGGCAAAAGCTTGGATTGTTAAGAATTCCTGAGAAGCTGCTCGTGGCGACGCATCTGTGTCCATCGGTTTGGGTGTAACGGCTGACGGCCAAGACGCACAACCTAAAAAAGCTCGTGATTTTTTAGGCCAACGTCAATAAACGCCTAAGGCGCAGACATCCCGGATGGCGTCATCAACCGGGTGTATACTTGGCCAACTTCTTGCCACTTGCCCAGGACGGATACATGAACAGGGACAATTTCCGCAAAGTTTCTGACGCTCCAACTCTTCCTGCAAGCAGCTCTGCATCGTCCGCGCCCGGCCCAGCCAGGGACCTTTCGGCTTCCGGATCAATACTTGAAGCAGGGAAATGGATTGGCGGGCGTTTTCAAATCATGGAACTGCTCGGCATGGGCGGCATGGGAGCCGTTTACAAAGCCTATGACAGGGATATTGAGCGTGTCATTGCACTTAAGTGCATCCGGCCCGAACTCTCCAGCCATCCCGAAATTGTGCAGCGGTTCACGCAGGAACTGCTGCTGGCGCGACAGATTGCGCACAAGAATGTAATCCGCATCTTCGATGTGAGAGAGTCCGGCGGTCTCAAGTTCATCACTATGGAACTCCTCGAAGGCCAGAGCCTGGCGTCTCTGATGGAAGCGCGGGGAATGCTTCCTGCAACAGAAGCCCTGGACATCATGCGACAGGTGTGCTCCGGCCTGGCCGCAGCTCACGCCGAGGGCGTAATTCATCGAGACTTGAAGCCAAGCAACATCATGATTGAGCCAAGCGGGCGGGTTGTGGTGATGGATTTCGGCCTGGCGCGAGGACACGATCAGGACGTCCTGACTAAGACCGGCGCGATCATGGGGACTTTTCAGTACATGTCGCCGGAGCAGGCGAAGGGCGAAAAAGCCGATGGACGCTCAGACATATTCACGGTCGGGATCATGCTCTATGAGTTGCTCACCGGCAGCACGCCGTACAAATCAGACAGCTCAATCGCCAGCCTGCTGAAGCGCACTCAGGAAGCAGCCGTACCGCCATCGACACTTGAGGCCAGCATTCCGCGGACATTGAACGCCATAGTTTGTAAGTGCCTGGAACGCGACGTGAAGGCACGTTATCAGACGGTGAACGAACTTCTAGCTGATCTGGATGCCGTGCAGCGAGGACGCACGGCATCGCGGCTTCCGTCAGTAGTGGCGAGGTCGGGATACAATCGCTGGCTGGTCCCGGCAGTCCTGGTGCTCGTGGCTGCACTCGGTGCGGCTTTTGTGATGCGGTGGTATGGCGCGCGTCCATCCGCAGTGGCGACAACTCATCCCGCCATCAAGATTTTGCTGGCTGACTTTCAGAACAATACATCGGATACGGTGTTCGATGGCACGCTGGAGTCGAGCTTCGCCCTGGCAATGGAAGGCGCTCCGTTCATTAGCGCCTACAACCGCGCCTTGGCGCACAAGACCATCACGCAAATTAAACCGGACGCAACCACGCTGGATGAAAGTAATGCCAGTCTGGTGGCGCTCCGTGAAGGTGTGAACGTGGTCATCAGTGGCTCGGTCAAAAAAGAGGGCAACGATGAGTATCGAATCAGTTGCAAGGCAGTTGACCCTGTAAATACGAAAACGATAGCCACTGCCGAGAGTGGAGCAATACCCAAAACTGGCGTTTTGCAGGCGGTGGCTGATCTGGCGGCAAAGATGCGCCACGAATTGGGTGATACCACTCCTGAATCGGTCAGGCGCGAGCAGGAAGAGACCGTGACGTCCGGTTCGATAGAAGCGGTGCACGAATACGCCCTTGCCCAGGAGCTGCAATTCAACGGAAAGTGGGAAGATGCGAAGGCGCACTACTCACAAGCCATCAAGCTCGATCCGAATATGGGACGCGCGTACGCGGGCCTGGCGGTAATGAATGCCAACCTGGGGCGCAAGGCGGAAGCGGAAAGCTATTATCAGGCTGCCATGGCGCACATTGACCGCATGACAGACCGGGAAAAATACCGCACGCGCGGCGGCTATTACCTGATGACGCGCCAGCCGGAAAAGGCCATTGAACAATACGACGCCCTGGTGCAGCAGTACCCCGCAGACTCGGTCGGGCTTCCAATGTTGTCCCTCGCCTATTTTTACGACCGCGATATGGCTAAGGCAATGGATGCGGGATGGCGCGCTGTGGAGTCGGCGCCGAAAGTTCTGGCTCATCGCCATAATTATGCGCTCTACGCGATCTATGCCGGCAATTATGACGAGGGCATCAAGGCGGCAAAGCAGGTTCTGGAACAGGACCCGAAAGAGCTCGACGCGATGAAGGCGTTGGCCATGGGTCAGACAGGTTCAGGAGATCTCGCCGGTGCAGCTTCTACGTATCAGAGAATGGCACAGGTAAGCGCGGTCGGAGCCTCGGTTGCCAACATCGGCCTTGCGGATCTGGCCGCCTACCAAGGGAAGAATGCCGAGGCAGTTGCGCTGCTGACGAAAGGCATGACGGCCGATATGGCAGCCAAAGACCAGAGCAGCGCCGCGACTAAGGCAATCGCCATGGCGCAGTCCTACCTCGACAGCGGGGAGAAAGCCAGGGCGATTGCCTTGGCTGATCAGGCGGTAACGCTCAGTCCGGACCCGAGCACCATGATGGCGGCGGGAGAGGTCTACATCAATGCGGCTGAACCGGGCAAGGCCACAAAGCTGGTGGCGCAGCTCTCATCGCACATTGAGCCGGAGCCACAGATCTATGCGCTGCTGGTGCAAGGGCTGCTATCCCTCAAAAAGAATCAGGTAAGAGAGGCGATTGACGCATTTGATAAAGCCCAGAAAATTTCGAATACCTGGCTGGGGCATTTTTATCTAGGCAGAGCATACCTGCAAAATGGATCCTTTCCTGAGGCTGATTCTGAATTTGAGCTGTGCCTGAAACGGCGCGGCGAAGCCAGTGCGGTGTTCCTGGACGATGTGCCGAGTTTCCGGCTGCTGCCGCCTCTTTACTACTATCTAGGCCGCGCACAGGAAGGGCTGAAGAGTCCGGCAGCCGCAGACAGCTACCGGACCTTTTTGAAGATGCACAGCGAAGGGCATGATGAACTCACCACCGATGCCCGGCGCCGCATACAGGCTAATTGAGAACCCAACGGAAGCCTGCCCCACCATCACTTGATGTTGAATGGGACTGAAAGCGCAGTTCCCGCTCCAGCAAGATTCGTTGTGGCCTGGAGCACGTACCCGGTCCCCACGTTGTTCAGAGAGTCGCTGGCGAAAATAGCGATCCCGTTGTTGCCAGTGGTTGCTACTGTTGTGCCGCTCAGCACTGAATTTCCAGGATTCACCGCGATGCTCAGGGTGACTATCACACCGCTCACGCCTTTACCCGATGCATTCGTCACCAAAACCTTGATTGATGGCGTGATCTGCGCATTCGGAGACGAATCTTTGGGTTGGGTGGAGAAGCTGACGTTAAAGGCAGCCGCCACGGCAATGCTGAAAGTTTTGGTTGCAAGCTGCTGCGGGTTTGCGCTGTCGCCTACTTGGACCGTAAACGTAAACGTGCCGACGGCGTTCGACGTGCCACTAATGATCCCAGCGCTGCTCAAACTTAAGCCGCCCGGCAGAGCCCCCGAGCCGGGAGCGAGTGACCAAGCTAGTGGCGCGATGCCGCCCGCGGCAGCCAGAGTCTGGGTATAACTAGTTCCAAACTTCGCCGGCGCGACCGTAGCAGTCGTGATCGCGAGTTGAGAGGCAATGCGAATGGTCAATGCCTGTGTTTTGGCCTGCTGCGGTGTACCGGTGTCCTGAACCTGCACGGCAAAGCTAAATGTACCTGCTGGGCCGGTTGGTGATCCGCTGATCACACCTGCCGGGCTGAGCGTTAGTCCCGCGGGCAGCGGAGCAGAACCGGTCGCGAGTGACCAACTCAAGTTCGCGTTCCCTCCTGTAGCCATCAGCGACTGCGAATAGGCCACGCCGATCACCCCGTCATTGAGCGCCGTTGTCGTAATCAGCAGTGGCGAAGCAATGGTGATGCTCAGCGTGCTACGCGCCATGGTGGGCGTCGGTGTGGATGAATCGGTGAGTTGCAGCGTGAAGGTGAAAGAGCCGGCCTGAGTCGGCGTGCCGGAGATGCTCCCCGTGAGAGGATCGAGATTCAGTCCAGGCGGCAGGCTTCCACTGAACACCGACCAGGTCACAGGTGCGTTGCCGCCGAAGAAGCTTAAGCCGGCGCTGTACGCGATCCCCACTATCCCCGTGTTCAGCGTGGCGTTCGTCGTTGTAATGGTGAGTGTCGCCGGAGGCGTGTTCGTGCCGGTGTTGGCCGCGTGAGAAACGATTACAGGGGTTAGATTGTTGGCGATGTCCTGCGCCGCAGTCACGCTCGTTACGTTGGCGCGTAGTGTGACCAGTGCCGTTTCACCCGGACGGAGATTGATCGTCGCATTTTTGGTGCTCGGGTTGTTGGTCTCAGGGTCGGCTAGCGTGGCCGCCGTTTCGATCACAGGATCAGGCACGCTGACCTCAGTGGTGTTCTCCGACTGCGCGGCAAGCTGGCAATTCTGGGAGATCGGCGTGAGATATGTCCTCGTAAGAACCAACTGCAGCGTTGTTCCGGCAGGCTGCGTGCCAAACAATTTCACCGCGTATGAGGCGACCGTGTTGCCGGCATTGGAAATCGTATAGGTCGTGTCGGTGGTGGTTTGATCGGCCAGAGCAGGATTCAAAATGCTCGGGTTCAGGATTGAGGGGTTGAGAATCGTCGGATTGAGAATCGTGGGATTCAGCGCCACAGACGTTGCCGGATTCAGGATACTCGGATTAAGAATCGACGGGTTGAGAATGGTCGGATTTAGGATCGTCGGATTCAGAATGGAAGGATTCAAGATCGTCGGATTCAGAATCGTAGGATTGTAGACCTCGGCATTCAAAATCGTCGGATTGAGGATGGTTGGAGTTTCCGGGTCGATGATTGGCGGAGCCGTTGGATCGGGATTCAGCGTAGCGGTGGCAGACAAGCCCCCGCTGACCAAAGTCCCCCCAGGAGCAGTGATTTCCTGCACGTCTACTGTGACGCTGGCCGTCGGATTCGCCGATTGCACGAATACCGGACGCGAAACCTGGTAGCCCCCATCAATGCTCACGTCTTCGCTGGTTAGCACGGGACCAAATTGCTGCAGGGATGCGGAGCCTGCCGGATCTACAGTGCCGTTCGAAAGAAGCGGCTGATTTGCAATGGTGATCCGAAAGCTCCTGGTCTGCGTGGTTGTGTTCTGCACAGTAACCGCGAACATGCGCTGCAGCAGTGTAGTGGTATTGGAGATGAATCCCAGTGTCTTTGAATTGCCCGGCGCGGCAACGAAAATTCCGGGGGCCACGCGCGAGGTGTAGATGTTTTGGTTGCGCATGCCGGTGTGGCTGTCGTCAACGCACCCGGGCACTGTCTGCGTGGGATCAAAAACGCTGGCTTGGCCGCCGGGATTGGAACTTGAGATCGGCGGCGTGTAGTTCGTCCAGTTCCCGTCGGCAGGCGGACGCACATCGCGGTTGTCCGTCCAGACTGCGTGAAAGACGGAATTGCTGGTGGATGCTGTGTTGAAGCTCCATTTACCGTTGCTGATAAGAAATGGCGGCGCACCGGCAACATCAATGTAGTCGCCTATGAACGGCTGCGTTCCCTGCACAAACAGCGGCAGGTTGGGGGTGTTGACCTGAAGCTGCTCGACTTTGCCCGGGTCGTCGAACGGATTGATGCCGAACTGGTAGCGCGAAATGCGGAAGGAAGTAAACGTTGGCACTCCAACCGTCCCAGGGGGAAGCGGCGAGGCCTGCGCGCCCTCCATGTCAATGGTGTGCCGGCGAATTGTCAGCGTGATCGCAGGCGTCAGCGGACCATCGCTGATGAATGGATTGAAGACCGCGTCTGGGTTGAAGGCTGGGTTGCTGGGATCAAGCTCGCCGAGAAACACGCGGCTCTCGAGGTAACTCTTTTCATCGGCCGCCGGGGTCAGGATGCCTAAGGTATGGTCCTGCCGCAGATCGTAATAGGCCAGCATCAGCTTGCCTGCATTGAAGCTGAGCGAAGGCATGAGCTGATGACCGCGCGAGGGATTCGATAAATTAGGAAACGGATTACCCAGATCGTCCGGTACCGGCCCGAGATCAACCGCAGTCGGCGCCGCCCAGTTCACCCCGTTGGCTGAGACCGACATTACAATTCGCGCATCTCCATTGGACTGCCGTTGCGACCATGCCACGTACACGCGCCCTGTGGCATCGACAGCCATAGTTGGATATGTATTACTGCGAAATGACCCGCCGAACGGCGCGGCCGGGCTCTGACCTTGATCAATGGGGCAGCCTGCACCTGTCGGGGTGGTAAGGCAAGACGCAGGAAACGTGACTACATCTGCGGGTGTGCCGAACGTCAGTCCGCCGTTGATTGATTTTCTTATGACAATGCCGCCGGGGTGATTTGCATCAGCAAAGCGGCGCCAGACCACGTAGATCGTCGCAGCCGAATTACTCGCACTGCTGGGATCCACGACAATGTCTGAAGCCTGGTTGGTCACTGCATCGCTGGCAAGCTGGATGGGTACGCTGAACGTTTTGCCGCAATCGGTGGACCGGGCAAAAAGAATTTTCGATCCTGTCCGCAAATCATCGTCGTCTTGGTCGCTGCCGTGGTCATCCTCGCCATCGCCACTTTGGGTGGAGGACGGTACGTCAAAAGCCGAGTAGCTCACGAAGACTACACCGGCGGGGAGAGTTTCGGTCCCGGATGATCCATCCGGGTTCGTGAAATTAATGGTGCAGGTAACTGAGCCGCGGGGCACATCAACTGCCAGCCACGGCTTGTCAAGAAAAACGCTGGAGCTGCCCTTAGCGACGACGCTCTGGCCGAGGTATCGTATGGAGTCGGCAGGCACGACATTGGTGATTGCCCCCTGTTTCTGCGTGGCATCACCGTTCTCGCGGTTGTCATTATCAATGAACCGGGCAAGAAACACAGCGCTGGGAGCATTGGCTCCGCGGTTGAAGGCAAGCCCGCTGTAGTAGAAAAGGCCATTGGTTCCGGCGCGCACCGCAGGATCGGCGCCAGCTTGGAATCCGTGAACCGGAGAGGTCACCCCATCCGAGGAGGAGTCGAGAGGATAACCGGGCAGAAGCGTGCTCTGCCACGTTTGTCCGCCGTCGAACGATTTGAAAATCCCGAGCCATGCATCGCCTCGCTCTTCAATTCCGAGCAACCCGGGAAGATCCACGGTGCGGTAGTCGTTGGCGCCAGCCAGCAGGTGCAGGGGATTGCGTGTGGAGACTGCAACCGAAGGCTCATTCTGGCGCTGCAAAAAAGGATCGCCCGTGGTCCAGTCAGTTCCTGAAACCATGTTTACATTGGCACCGGCAGCCGGATTTTGGGCCGGGGCGGAAGACAAAAGGCAGACAACTATAACGATGGCGAGTAGCAGCGAGGGAGTTCTGCTCGGACTCATGCACAACCTTCTCCGCGGAAAGACCGCTTCACCTGGAATAGAGAACACCTGTGGTCGCGTGCGGAGCAAAAGATGTGAGCAGGGGGCTCCGTCCGTCTTTTGGGGCTTGCGCCTTAAAGTTGAGTGAGTATCTGCCCGGCAGCGTTACAGTGTCAAGAGTGGTGCCGACTAATTTTCTAAGTGGTCAGGTAAAAGGACTTAACGCTTGTGTGTTCGCAATCCTTCAACGCCGAGCCCTAACACGCCGTAAATAGCCGAGTTGAGGAGGATGAACCAGTAGAAGGCCAGCGGTACAACACTTCCCACGAATGCAGCGGGAGCTGTGATTGCGACCAGGGGCGAGTGCCCAAGGTTGAAATTCGGCCAGGTAAACAAGCCGATCACGACCCACGCGCAGGCGACGAAAAACCCGAGGAGAGCCCACAAACCAACTCTCCGGCTCATGGTAGAAGCTCCTTTGCAAATTCCATTCTACTCCTGCACAGGAGAAGCACCCGGATTAAACGCGGCCTGAAGCTGCCAAGGCATTTGCGGCCAGCTTGCGTGTCGTCCTTGCGTAACCCCGCAACTTACGCGATAATAACGGTTTCCGGCTCTCAGCAAGCCCGGTGAGTGGGCTGGCCGGATTCTTGTCCGGTGTTTCGGGCTTCCAAGAGGAAAGGATTTGACTTTACAGTGCTAATGATACGACTGGCGCGCATTGGTGCGCGCAAACAACCGTACTACCGCGTGGTGGTGATTGAGAAGGGCCGTGCGCGCAACGGGCGATCTCTGGAGATTGTGGGCTTATATAACCCACGGACCAGTCCTGCCACTTTCAATGTGAAGCGGGACCGAATCGAATACTGGGTTTCCAAAGGCGCTCAGGTTTCTGATACCGTACGGCGCTTGCTCGCCAAATCACCCGTCGCAGATACTGCGGGTACCGCTGCTTAAGTTTTGTTGTCTTCCCCGGCATAAAAGCAAGACAAGAGTGTACAGGCCCCAAGCATAGCGAGTGAAGGACAGCTTATGACCGAAGCGGTCGGCGATATGCGTACGCTCGTGGAGCAAATTGCTCATGCTCTCGTGGATGCTCCCGGTGAAGTTCAGGTGACAGAAGTTGAGGATGGCGATGCCACGGTGCTGGAGCTGCGGGTGGCGCAGACGGACTTGGGCAAGGTGATCGGCAAACAGGGCCGGACGGCAAAATCCATCCGCACCATTCTCGGCGCCGCCAGCATGAAGCTGAAGAAGCGCTACACGCTGGAGATTGTGGAAGATTAGGTCCGGTAACCACAAAGGACACGAAGGGAAATCGTGCTCCGCTCTGCGGTGAACAACGTTCCTGATGAAGGCTTCATCACCATTGCCAAGGTGACGAAGACTCAGGGACGGATCGGTGAGGTGGCAGCCGCCCTGCTCACAGACTTCCCGGAAAGGTTTGCCCAGCGCAAACGTCTGTTCGCGTTGGGTGCGGGAAAAGACAACACCCGCCGTGAATTACAGGTTGAGAACCACTGGTTCCACAAAGGGCAGGTGGTGCTCAAGTTCGTCGGAGTTGATTCCATAAGCCAGGCGGAAGAGCTGCTGGGTTGTGAGATTCAGGTCCCCCTGAGCGAACGGACAGCTCTCAAAGGTGATGCGGTTTACCTGAGCGAGCTGAGAGGCTGTACGCTCTACGATGGTGGGCGTGAGATCGGTAAAGTTGAGGATGTGCAATTCGGCAGCGGCGAGGCGCCTCTGTTGATAGTGAAGGGCGAGAAGGAATTTCTGGTTCCGTTTGCAGCCGCGTTCGTTGAGAACCTGAGGATCCAGGAGCGAAGGCTGGAGATGAAGCTACCGGCTGGACTGCTCGAAGTAGATTCACCTTTGAGCCGCGAGGAAAAACCCGCAAGGCGCGAAGAAAACGAAGCCCAGCGGCACAGGGATGAAGATCGAGACCGGCGATGAAGTTCCAGATTATTACGATTTTTCCGGAGTTCTTCCGCGGTCCGCTGGATTACGGCATTGTACGCCGGGCGCGCGAAGCCGGCATCATCGATATCACGCTGCACGATTTGCGGGACTTTACTTCAGACCGTCATCGCACGGTAGATGACAGGCCGTTCGGCGGTGGGGAAGGCATGGTGCTCAAGCCGGAACCGCTGTTTGGATGTGTGGAATCTTTGGATATGGCGCCGATAGAGGAGCGCCGCACCGGCAGTGCCGGGCAGAGCGTGATCCTGCTATCGCCGCAAGGGCGGATGTTCACCCAAGCGGTAGCGCAAGAACTGGCTGCACTGGAGCGAATCGTGATGATCTGCGGCCGCTATGAAGGCGTGGACGAGCGCGTGGCGGAAGAGCTGGCGGACCGTGAGATCTCAGTTGGCGATTACGTGCTCAGCGGAGGCGAGCTGGCCGCAGCTGTTATCGTAGATACGGTGACAAGGTTGCTGCCCGGAGCCTTGGGGAACGAGGCTTCAGCGCGACAGGAAAGTTTTACCGCAGACGGCGGTGCGCGCATTGCCGTTGCTGAAAACGGAGCCGCGGTACCGGACAGCACGTGCAGCTCCGGCGGCTTGCTGGATTATCCGCATTACACTCGGCCGGCGGAGTTTCGCGGCCTGACCGTACCGGAAGTTCTGGTAGGTGGAAATCACGAGCAGATCCGGAAATGGCGCAGAAAGAAAGCGCTGGAGAAAACTCTGCGGAACCGTCCGGATTTGTTGGAGCAAGAGGCATTAACCGATGCCGACACGAAATTGTTGGCGGAGTTAACAGCAGAGAAGGAGAAAAGAGGCCATTAGCAGTTAGTTATTAGCACTTAGCAAAGCTGTCCGAAAGCGGCGGTTGCTAATTGCCAATTGCTATTTGCTAATTGCTGAAAAAGGAATTCGTTATGTCACAGCATCCCATCATGGAAAAACTGGCTGCCAAGCTGCAGCGCAAAGACCTTCCGGAGATCAACCCCGGTGATACCGTGCGCGTCCAGGTGAAGATCAAAGAAGGCGACAAGGAGCGCGTGCAGGCGTTTGAAGGCACCGTGATCTCGCGCAGCGGAGGACCACAGGGCAGCTTCACCGTTCGCAAGGTGAGTTTTGGACAGGGCGTGGAGCGCATCTTCCCGTTCAATTCTAAGGTGGTGGACAAGGTGGAGGTGGTTCGCTCTAACCAGGTCCGCCGGGCCAAGCTCTTTTACCTGCGTGGACTCAAGGGCAAAGCGGCTCGCCTGCGTGAAGTGGATACGCGTACCCATGCCACGGCAACCGCAACAACGGAAAACGCATAACACTCTTTCGTGGCCACCAAGCCGGAAAAATCTCTGCGCGTTTCTCTTTGGGCGAGATACGAAGACGCACTCGCCCCGATCGCTTCCCGCTTGCCGGCAAACGCGCGCAAGTACGCGCTGGCCGCGTGGCACTGCGATGTCACCGACCACCGCTGCATTCATGATGCATGGATTGAAGCAATTAGCGTCGTGGAGAGCGGGGTGGGCCCGCGTAAAGAAAAGCGTGGTCTGGGGATTGTGATGAGGCTGCTGGGCGCCCATCAGGACCGATACTTGATCCTGAAGTTCCCTGGCGTCCGTCGCTATCGGATAGAGCACTCCTTCATCGAGGGACAGCGCCGGGACGGCGTTGCACATGGAGACGTGCTGGATGATTCCATCCAGCTCACGTCGAAGGGGACGATTCTTTATTCAATGCGCATGGAATTTGGCGGCGTTGAGATCGAAGCAAAAGATGTAGAATTCTCGCAGCTCCCCATTTCCTGATGTCTCCCGCCGCTCCGAAGCCCGCCCGAAAGAAACGCAGAAGAGTTCCCGTACCTATAAATCCCAGGACCGGCGTGCCTTACTCCAAGGGCACGATGAAGATGCGGCTGCTTCAGCGGCTTAAATGCACTCAGAAATATGAGAAGCTCGCTTGGGTGAACGGGGCCACTCTGGTGGCCGGAGTAGATGAAGTAGGTCGCGGATCGTTGTTCGGCCCAGTAGTTGCAGGAGCGGTGATTCTTGAGCCGGGCTACCGCATCCGAGGGCTGCGCGACTCAAAGCTGCTGGACGAAAAGACTCGCGAGAGACTGGCGGCCCGCATTAAGGAACACGCGATCGCCTGGGCCGTGGCTGCTGTGGATGTGGCGCGAATCGACCAGATCAACATTTACTGGGCATCGCTGCTGGCCATGAAGAATGCCATCGCGCAACTCTCGCCCGCTCCGGATCATTTGTTGATTGATGCTGTGCGGCTCGATCTTGAATGTCCGCAGACGAACATCATTCATGGGGACGCGCTGTCCATCTCGATTGCCGCAGCCTCGATTGTGGCCAAAGTTGAACGGGACGCGATGATCCGCCGCTGGGACCCAATTTATCCGCAATACGATCTGGCTTCAAACAAAGGCTACCGCTCGCCGAAGCACCTGGCTGCGCTCAGAGAGCATGGCCCTACGCCGCTTCACCGGCTTTCCTTCGCGCCAGTCTGGCTGTGCAATGCCAGCCTGCAGGAAGACTTTGCGTTCGTTGAGGAAGATGAAGCTCGCTAATCCGCGGCACAGTCCGGCTAGGATGCTCCTAGACTTGCTTTTCCGGCCATTTTCTTTTCTTCATAGCTTACGCTCACGCGAGTTCCATCGCTCGCTTTAGAGATCGTCACTTGCACGGAGCGGCCTTTACTCTCCTCAACGGCAGAAATGCTTGTACCATCGGGTGCTGGAGCTGTGCTCACCTTCATGCCCGCTGTCGTCAGCTGCTCAGAGTAATAACTCAAGACCTTTTCCGCAGCATCCATGGTGACGAAAACATAGCTGCCCCGTTCTCCTCCTGTTTCATCATGAGAGACGGTGGTTTGGGCTGAAGTGCCTGGATAAATCGGCAACCAGGAGGATCCATTCCCCGAACTCGCGGGCGGTTGCGTTGTATCTGGGGGTTTTGTCTCGCTGATTGCGGAGGTTTCCATCGCTTGAACCGCGGCTTGCTTGCTGTGCTCATCAACGTCGACCATGCTCTTCGTGGAGGGGTCGAACTTGAGCGAAGTGGTTTTGCCAGTTTTCTTGTCGCGTACCACCATGGTTCCGGCCGCGTCGTTTCTCGAAAGCACACGGACATCTCCCCTGCGAATCACGGCTACTTCTGCGGTGCCCAGGTCGCGGTTTTTTCGAATCAAATCCGGGTTCAGGCCGGCCTCTTTTGCTTTGTGCATCCAGTAAAAGCCAAGGCCAGCCATGGCGACGAGTCCCAGGAGGATGACCGCCACCACCCAACCTAAGAAGCGCAGAAACGCAGTACCTCGCGGCGAGCTTCGGGGCACCGACCTGCGGCGGCGGGTAGCCACAATCATCTACTCTCCTTACCAGAGAAATGTGGAGCGCGTGAGGAACTCACGAGCTTGCAAACATTATACGGTTCTCCAGCGCGTCGTCCTTATCTGTCAAGGCAGTCTGCCTGGTGATTTTCGCACCCGCTCAGTATTTCAATGCATCTCTGCTGCCAAGCGATTGTTGTTCTTGTGCTCGCGCGATTTCCGCAAAACTTCAGGTAACGGCTCACGACGATATAATCGTGCGGTATTTGTGACCACGGAAATACAGAGGATCAGCAGCATTCCCGAAATGCCCATGGTGCCGCCGATATCGAAAATCCGATACGCCCGTCCCGCCAGATGGGTCACCGATTTCCATAAGAGGGCAATGTTGCCGATGCAAAGCAGCAGGCGCAGTTCCGTGGGGCCCATCTTGAAGTACGAAATTTTGAAGTCTCCAAGAGTGTAACTGGCGAGATAGATTTCCACAGACAACATCAAGTAGACGATCAAAAGGCCCAGGGCGATCCATGGTGACATGTAGCCCGAAAAAGCCAGCCCCCCAAGCAGAAAAAGCGCGCTGAAGGCGTCCACTACGTGATCAACATAAAAACCATAGCGGGGACGGCAGCAGTTACGGACGCGAGCCAGCGTTCCATCCAGGCTATCGCCCAGCCAGTTGATCGCAAGGCAGATGATTGCCATCAACAGCCCGGTGCGGTTGCTGCGTGCCCACCAATAGCTGAAGCCGGCTCCAGCCATAGCTGCCAGGCCAAGGACCGTCAAGTGGTCAGAGTTGATCCAAGCGGGCATTCGCGCCGCCATCCATAAAAGAGCTTTCTTTTCCAGGTTCGCCAGAAAGCTTTGTTGTGTTCTTTTGGCTTCGCGAAACCGAAGTGGTTGATTTTTCGCCATCCTCAAATCCTCCATGCCCGCAGCATGGAAGCTAAGCGAGCCTGCGGCAATGCACTGGTTCTCTTTCGTGGGTAAACCGGCGATAAATTCGCAACTTGTTGACAGACTGAGGCTTCAACCTGGAGATCACATGGCGGATGAGGTTCAGATAACCCGCCGATAATCCACGCGCAGCAACTTCAAGAACTCGCAAAGTTAAAGGACACTAATGGAGGCGGAATTAAAATCGCTAACAATGCCACTCTAATCTTGACAGCCGGAGCGCCTCAGCAGACAATCAATGAACCCTTGGCAAGAAATACCCGCAGTTGATGTCTAAGTCTTAGCTTTTCGAGCAGTTCCGCAGTAATAAGTTCAGCGACGGAGAAGGCAATGAAACGCCTGGACCAGGGCGCGACCATGTCGTGCCACGGCAGAGTTATGGTTGATCGCGCCACACGTCATCAGCTTCGTGTCCCCCTGCGCTACCGTCTCGCAGGGCAGGAAGACTGGTGTCTTGGCGAGACCATTAACGTAAGCCAATCGGGCGTGCTGTTTTCGTCGGACGATCTGCTCGAGATCGATGCCACTCTGGAAATCACCTTCCAGACGAATGGCGTCCCATTGCTCGAGAGAAGCACACGGCGAGCTCAGATCGTAAGGCGGACCTTGAACAACTGGCCAGAGACCCGCCTTATCTTCGCCGCAAAATTCCACTCCTGAACCAGCAGCTTCCGCATTTAAAGGCCAGAATCTCGGGCTTCGTTCGCATCACAATGGAACGGCAGCCCCGGAAAAATGCCGACAAAACTTGCCACCAGAATTGACCGCGAGCCCGCGCCAATTCATACTGGACGCACCTTAAGAATTGATGGTGAAGGCAAAAACATATGGCTGCCGAAGGGAACCCCAAACGCAAAGTGTCATTCGAAGGCTTTGGCCGCAAGATGGACGCGGAATTTGGCGATGCTGCCCGCAAAGTCGAGCAGGAGAGCGAACGCGTGATCGCGTACCTGAACAACGAGGTGGTTCCGGCGATCCGCAATCATTCGTCCAAGGCGCTGCGTGTGGCCGCGGAACAACTGCATCGCCTGGCCGAATACATGGACAAGAACCGCTCCGAATAGCGGTAGTTTTCCTGTTCGTACTATTTCTGGCTGGATGCGGCGCGCATCGGCGGAATGAAACTGCGCGTGTGCCCTCGCCTCCCTCACCCACAACTACCGCTTCCATTCCGCGAGCGCCCGTTTCCATCCCGACGCCAAGCCCCGAACTGCCTCCAGCGAAACCCTTGCCCACGCCCAGGCGAGAATCACGCGACGAGATCGTTGTTCCGCCAAACGCCAAAGTCATTTACCACGAGGTTGGCTGGGCCAGCTGGTACGGCCCCGGCTTCCAGAACAGGAAAGGCGCGAACGGCGAAGTTTTCGATACCAACAAGATGACCGCGGCCCATCGCACGCTGCCGCTGAACTCCATTGTGCGCGTGACCGATCTCAAGACAAACGAATCCGTGATCGTGCGAATCACCGATCGCGGTCCTTTCGTCGGCGACCGCATTCTGGACCTCTCGCGCGCCGCGGCGCGAAAGCTCAGCGTGTTCCAGCGCGGCACCGCATTGGTGCGCCTTGAGGTACTGGAAACCCCAACGCCGATTGCAAGTGGCGGACGCTGGTGCGTGCAGATCGGCGCATTTCCTGATCACGAGCAGGCGGCCAAACTGAAACAGAAACTCACGCGTCGTTACCACACGGCGAAGGTCTTGCAGTTCTCCAGTCCCATGGGTGGAGATTGGCTGCGCGTGCTGGTCGCCAACGATGACAAAAAACGGGCTGAAGAGCTGATCCATGAAACCCAGACCGACGCAGCCAAGTTTCTGGTAAGGATTGACTAGCTGGCAATCAATTTTTCCGCCGCTTCTTTTCCCGACTTTATGCAATCGGGGATTCCCACTCCGTGAAATGAATTGCCGATGACAGCTAGTCCTGGCATTTCATTTAGAATTTTCTCCAGCTTCGCTACACGCTCCAGGTGCCCAGTGGCGTATTGCGGCAGTGCGCAATCCCAACGGTAAATGTGGGCGAAGACCGGGGTGTCGTACACGGCAAGAATCTCGCGGAGTTCCTGATGCATGGTGGAAAGCAGCCAGCGATCGGTTCGCATTTTCAATTCCGGCACGCGCGAACTTGAAACAAAGCAGCGCAGCAGCGCTCCGCCTGGTGGAGCTCGAAAAGCAAATTTTCTGTGTACGAACGTGCACGCCAGCATGCTGCGCCCTTCGGTACGAGGAATGAGAAATCCGTGGCCGGTTGGCAGGTTGATGGGCTGGTCGTATGCTATGACTACGGCGGCAGACGAGCTGTACTGAATCTGACAAAGTTCTTTGGCCAAATCGAAATTGATATCGCGCAGCAAAGACCCGGCAACCGGAGCTGGCACCGCGAGTATCAAGGCGTCGAATGGTTGATTACGGTCTTCGGTTCTGATGGCCCATCCTGAACCGCAGCGTTCAATGGTAGTTACACAGTGCAGCAAACGTACGCGGTCGAGAGGCAGTGCAGCCGCCGCGGCGTCGACCATTTCCTGCATGCCGTTCTTCAACGAGGTGAACAGCGGCTGCCGGTTCGAATTCATACGGTTCTTGCGGGCTTTCAATGCCGCGCGTACCAGGCTTCCTGACTCACGTTCCATCTCGGCAAAACGGGGCAGGACAGCGGCGACGCTCATCTGATCGGCGTTGCCGCCATAAACTCCCGCCAGCAGCGGCTCGGCCACGCGGTCCACCATTTCCTGGCCGAAATGCCTCCGCACGAAGTCGGCCACAGACTCGTCTTGATCATGATTCCTGTCGCCGTTGGTGAACCACTCCTTCGCAATGCGCATTTTTGTGCCCCAGGAAAACAGCGGAGTGGACAGCATGGGAAGGATCCGCGTCGGCACCATGAATTCCAGCCCATTAGGAATGGGGATCAGACGGTAATTGGAAAATATGTAAGTCTTGCGAGTGGCATCGTTGGAGCTGATCA
>DATNDP010000075.1:0-5440 GCA_035553195.1 Candidatus Acidiferrales bacterium | reverse complement strand
AATATTTTTGGCAGGAGCGACTGGCGCAATTGGAAAGCGCCTGCTTCCAATGTTGGTTGCCGCAGGCCATGAAGTCACGGGGACCACCCAACATCCGGACAAGATGATGGCGATCTGTTCTGCGGGAGCGACGCCGCTGTTAATGAATGCGCTGCATGAGCAGGACGTGCTTGCGGCAGTGCAAAAAGCGCAGCCCGAAGTGATCATTCACCAGTTGACCGCAATTCCCCCGAATCTCGACTTGCGTCACTTTGACGAAGGATTCGAGTTGACAAACCGGCTTCGGACCGAGGGAACTGATCATCTGCTGGCGGCCGCTCGAACAGTAGGCGCGCGCAGGTTCATCGCACAAAGTTATGCAGGATGGTACGCAAGGGCAGGAAGTTGGATCAAGACTGAAGCCGATCCTCTGATATCCAGCGAAATTTCAGATGGCCAGAAAACTCTTGACGCAACGATTCACGTTGAATCGGCGGTGCTGGGTGAGCGAGCGATGGAGACCTTTGTCTTGCGTTATGGATCGTTTTACGGTCCGGGCACATCCCTCGCGCCGGGAGGCTGGTTCCTCGAAGGTGTCCGGCAGGGCCATGTTCCCATTGTGGGACGAGGTACCGGTCATTGGTCGTTCATCCAGATCGACGACGCTGCGGCGGCAACACTCGCCGCCGTTGACGCACCTTCACCTGGCGTCTACAACATCACCGACAATGAGCCTGCAGCAGTCTCCACATGGCTTCCCTACCTTGCGGAGGTTCTGGAAGCAAAAGCGCCGCGACATGCGCCTAAGCTGCTTGCCCGCATGGCAGTCGGAGAATACGGCGTAGCTGTAATGACCGAACTTCGAGGAGCCTGCAACAACAAAGCAAAGTCGCTGCTCGGCGTGAGACTCAGATGGCCAAGTTGGCGGATTGGGTTCAAGTATGGATTGGAAGACCACATTCGCCAGATCACCGATGCCGTCACTCCCGCAATCGCCTGACTTGGATATCTGCGTTCTTGCGGGTGTGTTAACAGGATTCAGGAAAACCAAAACTCAAGGACTGGAGGGGAGAAGGTGAAATTCGCAAGAATTGTGTACGGCATCGCGGCGGTCTATGGATTCATTTCTCTGCTGCCGTTGTATTTTCTTCTCGAAAAGGTGGGCCGCGACGCGACGCCGCCGATCACCCACCCGGAATTCTATTACGGCTTCCTTGGCGTAACGCTTCTGTGGCAACTCGTATTCGTGATGATCGCGAAGGATCCTGTTAGATACCGATCGCTCATACCCATCACTATTCTTGAAAAATTTGTTTATACCGTGCCCGTGGTCCTGCTGTATTTCGCTGGACGCGTCCATGCGAACATTATGCAATCTTCGCTGGTCGACCCCGTATTTGGAATTCTCTTCATCGGCGCTTACTTTCGCGCCGGTCACGCAAAGCGGTCGATCGCGAACACCTGAGGGTCTCTCGGGGAATGGAGCGGCAAAATCATGAATGAAATGGTTCAACTGTTCATCTCACAAGTAATAGGAGAAGCCGTGCAACCAAGATTTAATTTTTCACAATCTGCTCCCGGCGCTTACAGGGCCATGCTTGGGCTGGAGCATTATCTTCATCAATGCGGTTTAGAAAAGGAGCTACTCGGGCTTATCAAGGTGCGGGTCTCGCAAATGAACGGATGCGCTTTCTGTCTTGATATGCACTGGAAAAATCTGCGCGCACTGGGAGAGAGCGAGACCAGACTCTTCTCACTTGATGCGTGGAGAGAATGCCCGTTCTACAGCGAACGCGAACGGGCAGCACTGGCCTGGGCCGAAGCACTCACGCACATCACGGAAGGTCATGTGCCGGATGGAGTTTATGAAGACGTACAACAGCATTTTGATCACAAGGAATTGGCAGATCTAAGTTTGGCAGTGGCTGCTATCAACGCCTGGAATCGTCTGTTGATTTCCTCTCGAGCAACTCCGGGAGCGTACGTCGCTGGAGAAGAGAGCGGGACGGAACCGGCCCCTGCAGCGAATCAATGAGAGCTTTTGCAAGGGTGCATGCATGAATCGCTCTGCCATCCCGCTTGCGTAGAGACGCGGCATGCCGGGTCTAACAAACGCAACCGCTTCTCTTTACGCTTCTCGGTGCTAATGCCCCGCGGCTTCCACTAGGAACTCCAGCTGGCGCGCCGGGTGTAGAAATACGCCGCCAGGCAGAAGTCGAAAACGAAACAAAAAAATCCGTAGGCGAGCGGGATTGAAGTCAGATGGCCGGCGCCGAATACGGAGCCGGCTCCATGCGCCTGAAGTTCGTGTAACAGGTCCCAAACACCGTGCAGACAATATCCTGCGATTAAGGCAGCAGGCAGTCGTGAACCCAATGCGGCAATTGCGATAAACACGACGACAGCAACCGCTTCCAGGCGCCACGCCGTCGCAACTTTAAAGTAGGCGGTAAAAACCAGATACAAGGCGGCGATGATGATAAGGAAGATCGCGTAGAAGATCTGCTCTGTCGTGGGAACAAGCAATTTGCCGGTGAGGAGAATGGTGCCTGCCGCGGCCAGCAGCCCAATCAGCGCGTAGAGAATCACAATCAAAAGAAATGCAAGCATGGTGTACGCGTAGTCTATCGCGGCGCCCCGTTCCCAGTTTGCTGCTATGCGTTGCGGCCATCCGTGATGTGCCAGAGAACGCCGGTTGGATCGCTCAAATAAAGCACTCGAATTCCCCATGGCTGCATGGCCGGCGCTTTGCACATAATACCGGGATATTTCTGCGGCAACTGCTGGCGCTGAATGTGCTCCCACCAGGCGTCGGCATCATCCACGGCGAGACTCATCATGAAATTGCCTGCGTGTTCAGCAACGTAAAACGTTTGCAGTAGGAAGCGGAAGGCGCCGATCTGGAGTTCTGCAATCTGATCATTACTCCAATTGATGGTGAAGCCGAGATCGGTGTAGAACTTCCGGGATAGTTCAGGGTCCCGCGCGGGCACGAATGCTTTGAGATCGGCGATCGGACTGGGCAGCATGGGAGTCTATCTTGTCCCGCAAGCGCAGCCAGCGTCAAACCGCACGGCGCTCATATTTGATGTTTTTCGCTCTCAGACAGATAAACCATTCCCTTCCTTTGCGATTTCCAGCGCCACGCAAGAACAGGAGGCTGGCTCTTCGGCATCACTTCAGGGCCGTTAACGCTGAAGGTCTGAAGACCTGATCTAGATCGTGCCGCGAGGAAACATGTGCCCTGGGCCTGTAGGTACATTCTCACAATTGAGGTACCATGGCCAACAATGAAAATTCATCTTGTGAACCCAAGTGATGCAGCATTCGGAACGGCAGTAATCACCCCCCGCTGGCTGTATGTGCTTGCGGCGGCGACTCCCGCTGAATTTGGTACCCCCTTGATTTGTGATGAAACGCTGGATCCTATGGATCCGTTGACGATCCATGCGGGTGACGTTGTAGGCATCGGCATTCACACCGGCAACGCGCTTCGCGGCTATGCCCTAGGCCGTCTGGCGAAGCAGCGCGGAGCGACCGTAATTTTCGGCGGTATTCATGCCACGTTGTACCCGGAGGAAGCGCTAACTCTGGGGCAGGCTGATTCCGTGGTGAAGGGAGATGGCGATACGGCCTGGGGAGCCGCGCTGGTCGATTGCCGCACCAACTCATTGCGCCAAATCTATGAAGGCGGGAGAGTGGATGCTGCTTCTTTCAAACCGGCCCGATGGGATCTGTTGCCCAGAAACCGCTATATGTGGGCTTCCGTCCAGACGGTGCGCGGATGCCCCAAGCACTGCTCCTTCTGCTCGGTCTGGCGGACGGATGGCCAGCGGCCGCGGCAGCGCAATTCTGACATCGTAATGGAAGAAGTTGTCGCATTGCGGCGCCTCGGATTCCGCTTTATCGCGCTCGCCGATGATAATTTTTATCCTGTTACCCTGAAGGACATGGAACTTGCCGAGCGGCAAGGCAACCATGCCAAGCTCGCGGAGTTGCGCGCCATTCGCGATGAACGGTTCGAACTGATGGCTCGTCTCGCCGAACTCCCATCCGACATGACCTTCTTCACTCAGATCACCATGGAGTCCGCCGAGGACCCAAGATTTCTTGATGCGATGCGTGCCGCCCGAATTCGCGGCGCCCTGGTCGGCGTAGAAGCCGTGACGAAAGAGGGTCTAAAAGCCGTTTTCAAGGATTTCAATTGCGCTGGAGAGAATCTGATAGCGCGGCTGCAGCAGTTTCGCAATCATGGCGTGCACGTGCTTGGCTCCTTCATTTTTGGGTTACCAACCGATCGCGCTGACACCTTCAACGCAACCCTTGATTTGGCGCTTAAATCCGGCTTGACCTTCGCGCAGTTTGTAATGCTGACGCCGTTTGCGGGAACCGTGGACTTCGAGCGTTGGGAAAAAAACCTGGGGGCAGACATTCCTAAAGTGTCCGGCACTCCAATCACCCGATATTGGCTCATCCCTGCGGACCAGCGGCCGAAAATGTTCATGCCTCACCCGACCATGAGCTCAGAGGAGTTGCGGACCCACACGCAGGAAGTTTGGAACCGCTTCTACAGCCTTGGCGCAATCTGGAAAAGATCAAACTGCACTCCCAACTTGCGGGCGCGGCTGGCATTCATCTTCATTTCCAAGCTTTACCGGCAAATGTACGCGAGTACCGGAATCGCCACGGACAGTGCCCGGCGCAACCGCGCGACGCAATGGGCCCGCTGGCTCGCCATTCCTTGCCGAAAGCTGTTTCAGGGCACGCCCATGCCTGCGTTGCAGGTCCCGCCGCGACACGAGTACATCAGCTCCCGACTAGAACTGTCTCAGGGCTGACGATTTCATGGCCCAAGGCCGGCATTGCCAATTGGAGAAACGAGATCCGCCATAGTAGAAGTGGTTCTTTCAGAACCGATCAACCGGACCGGCTGAAAGCCTAACTTCGCGAAGGCGCGCTACCGCGCGCGCCTCCGTAAAGCATCTTTCCGACATCAGTCTTCGTGCCCGCCACCTTCGTGCCGGTCACCTTCGTGCTTGTTGCCATTCATTGGCCGCGTCAGCCAGGGCTGGAACATCACAGCGCCCGATCCCGTGATGGTGCTGCATCCCGGACGGTTCGGGCCTGCGGCGCAGCCCCACCAGTTTTCCGTCGCGTTAACATTTGCCGTGCCGTTGTTCTGCAACCCGACCGGCTTCAGCAGATCATTGAGATGGGCCTGAATGTCGGTCGCGGCCGAAGCTGCTGGAACTTTTATTGCGATATCCAGCGCCTCCTGAAAGATAAAGTTATTTACGATGATCGTTCCGGGCATCGGAGTAAGGCTGAAAAGATTAATGCCGGTTGGTCCGGAAGTCGCTGCGTCGGCATTATCCTGGTGATTGCGCGAGATCCGGTTGCCGACAATCACATTGTCGCTGAACATCACGGGCGGAGCGCCGGCCGGTACGCCTCCCACTCC
>DATNDP010000074.1:0-22882 GCA_035553195.1 Candidatus Acidiferrales bacterium | reverse complement strand
ATAGCAAAGCATTTCATTTGCAGTTCAAAATTTGCTTTCGATCCGGGCTGCCACACCCCGAAAGCCGCCGTTCATCATTTTTGCGGTGGGTCTAAAGTAGATGCAAACTTCACCAGCGCTTGATTGTAAACCCGCGTCACAGCAGGACTTACATCATTGTTGTCAGCGCCCTGGACGGCGACAAACTCCTTCGGCTGGTTAGCCAGCTCAAACAGCTTTCTGCCATGCCAAATGCCGATCACCGAGTCGGATGTTCCATGCATGATCAACACCGGGCAATGCACATGGTCAATGCGCTTGTAATTCGGAAAGCGGTCGAACGGGATAATCGGAGCTCGGGTGAGCACGCGAAAGGCAGACAGGAAAGGGCTCTGCAGGACGAGACCGGCGGCCGGGCGTCGCGTGGCCAGCCGAACCGCCGGCCCTGTTCCCACAGACCGTCCAAAGATGATGATCCGATCAGGTGGGGTAGCCAGGTTCAACGCTATAAAATCGTAGGCGGCGCTTTCATCATCGTAAGCAGCTTGTTCCGTCGGCTTGCCCTGGCTGGTCCCATACCCCTGGTAGTCATACGCGAAGACGCTGAAGCCGGACTGGCGCATATCGTCCAGCCAGTCGCGAATGTCACCGAGGTCCTCTGCGTTCCCATGGCTCACCAGCAGAGTGAACTTAGCCGACGGGTTCGGCAAATACACAGCAGAAATTTTTCTGCCGTTCCTGCTGGTGATCTTCAGGACTCCCGCGGTGTCCGTGTACGAAGAGCGATGCGGCTGGAAAATAACGCTGTCTGAAACCAGGAGAGCGTAGACACAGATGGCGATGTAGAAGAGTAGCAGCGCCAATAGGGTCCGGTACACCAGAGTAATCACGTGAGTTGTATGCAGAACGATGCGTTTTCAGATTCTTGCGGATCGGTCACCCTCTTAGAAGCCGAACTCATCCGCGAGCAGCGGAGTCTGCTCAACTGTCCTGCTAAGCTCCCATTGCTCCTTCCGAACCCAAAGGCAGGAAGTATTGCGTGCCACGGATGGGTTCGCTCACGCGCCGCAGCAACTCCTGCAGGTCGCTGTGGCGCTCCACAAAATCGATGTCGTTGGTGTTCACCACCAGCAGGTCTGACGAGGCATAGTGGAAAAAGAAATGCTCGTACGCTTTGACCACTTCCTCAATGTAGTCATCGCTGACGGAAATTTCGCTGTGCGAGCCTTTCTTTCGCAAACGCTTTTTCAGGGTTTCCGGGGAGGCCTGGAGATAGATCACCAGATCGGGAACCGGCAACTGGTCGCGAAAATGCTGGTAGTACCGGTTGTAGATCTCCAGCTCCTGGTCATTGAGGTTGATGTAGGCAAAAATCTTGTCTTTTTCAAAAATGTAGTCCGCAACCACAAGCTTTTGAGAACTCCCACCGACCTCCAGGCGTTGCAGTTGCTCAAAGCGGCGGATCATGAAAGCGAATTGCGTCTGGAAAGAAGCGCCGCGCTCACCCTCGTAAAACGAAAAAAGGAACGGGTTGTCTTCCGGTTCGATCACGCGCTGAGCGTTGAGCCGGTCGGCAATAATGTTGGCCAGCGTGCTTTTGCCCACGCGGATTGGGCCTTCCACAGCAATATAGCGGGGCGGTTCGAAAAGCTTGGCCATGGGTCGTCAGGCTGACTCAGCGCAGGATATATCGCCAGAGGCGCTGTGGCAATCAGCAATCCCGGAATACCTGTGGAAACCTCGCGGTCATTTCAAACCCCAAATCTCAAAATTGAATTTAAAATCCAGAAACCATGCTGCTTGCTTTGAGCGCTTTAGCTGCAGCCGCCGCAAGCTATGCCGGGTATGCCACCATGGCGCCCGAGTCTCAGCTGTATGGGCGGACGCTGATCCACGGGAGCGATCCCGGGCAGATGGCGCTGACGTTTGATGATGGACCAAACGAGCCGCATACGCTGCAACTGCTCGAGATCCTTGCTGAATACGAGGCGAAGGCCACGTTTTTTCTGATCGGCAAATATGTGCGCCGACGGCCTGAAATTGTCCGCGCGCTTCTCTCCGCGGGTCATGCCATTGGCAACCATACGGAGAGCCATCCGAACCTCATCCTGGTATCTGCCCGACGGCTACGCGAGGAACTCGAAAGCTGCAAAAAAGCGCTGGAAGACGCGAGCGGCGAATCAAGCCGCTGGTTCCGGCCGCCGTTCGGCGGCAGAAGGCCCAATGTTTTGCGCACAGCCCAAGAGCTCGGCATGGAATCCGTGATGTGGTCCGTCAGCAGTTACGACTGGAACGCCACTTCTAGTCAGCAGATCGTGGAAAAGATAACGAGACAGGTGGAGGGGCGCAGCCGCCGGCAAAGCGAGATCATTCTGCTCCACGATGGCGGCCACGTTGAATTCGGTACCGATCGCCGTTACACGATTGAGGCCACGCGCATGCTTCTGGAACGGTATTCGCGCACGAAGAAATTCGTTTCCATTGCAGAACTCGCAAGAGCATAAGAGACACAACTTGTTGCCGCGAACGATACAATACGCGGAGCACTCTTTTAATCAGGAGTCCCTATGAGGCTTGGCTTGATAGCGCCGGGCATCTTGATCTGCATTGCAGCGGTTTTTGTCTGCTCTGGGAAGAATATCTCTTCTCTCATTCCTCCACCCGCAGGATCGAAGGTGGCTATCGTTGTATTTCAGGACCTTGAGTGGCCGGACTGCGCATCGGCGTATCCTGTGCTTCTTGAAGCCGCGAAGGCCCACAACGTTCCGCTTGTGATCCATGATTTTCCGCTGCCCCGGCACAATTGGTCCTTCCAGGCAGCCGTCAACGGTCGCTTTTTTGACCGGCGCTCTGAGCAACTTGGGAGCGACTTCAGGGGTTATATCCTCCAGAACCAGGGCCATATTGGAGATGAGACGGCTTTGCAGCGGTACACGCAGAAATTTGCGTCCGAGAGGCAGATGCCGTTACCTCCGGCTCTGGATCCGGATGGAAAGCTGGCTCAGCAAGTCATGGCCGACTTTCGCCTCGGCCAGCGACTTGGGGTCGAACATACTCCGACTGTCTTTGTGGTCAGCTTCAATGCGCCGGCGCATCCTCTTGTTGAGTCGATTAACAAGGGGCAGCTGGACCGCGTGATTGAAGAAGTGCAAAAGAACGTTTCGACGGTCAGGCCTTTGGTTCGGCGTTGAAAGGGAAGAATCGTACCTAGTTTTGTTATTCTTGTGATCGTTATTATTGTAGTTGTGGAGATGAAATGATTCGCTCTAGTAATGTTGTTGCCGCTTTTTTGGCGACGGTTTTGCTCGCGTCAGTCTGCTCCGCCGCGGACGGTTCGATCCTGAAAACACCTTCGGGCGCCAAGGTGGCGATTGAGGTCTTTGAAGATCTGGAGTGTCCGGATTGTGCGCGCTGGTATCCGTACTACTGGGAGGTCGCCAAGGAGCATAACGTTCCGGTTGTGCTGCATGACTTCCCCCTTCCCATGCACCCGTGGTCTTTTGAGGCGGCTGTCTATGCCCGTTTTTTTGATACTAAATCGCAGAAGATGGGTGAGGATTTCCGCGGCTACATCTATAAGAACCAGCCCAACATCAACAAAGGAAACCTCCAGCAGTGGGTGCAAAAGTTCGCGGATGACAACAAAGTCCCGCTACCGTTCGCGGTGGATCCCGATGGCAAACTGAAGAACCTGGTCCTCGCGGACCGGGAACTGGGCACTCGTGCCGGGCTCCAGCATACGCCCACAATTTTCGTTGTGGGCAATGGCGGGCCGCCGAGCCCCTATACCGAGATTCAGGAAGTCCAGGACATGAACCAGAACATTACCATGCTGAAGCAGGCCCTTCAGGACATGGAGAAGAAGGCGGCTCCGGTGGCGAAACCCAAAGCCACGCCGCATGTTCATGCGAAGAAGAAAAAGAAGGCGTCCTAGCTGCTGAGAATTCACACGCGAATCACCAATGGAGCAGGGCAAGAGCTGCCTGCTCCATTAATCTTTTTTGGGAGTTCATTTAAGTTTTTTGACTTCCGAAACCAGTTCCTCGTAATCCGGCTCCTGGCCAAGTTCATAAACCTTTGCGAAAGCGACCTTTCCGGCTTTATCGATAACGAAAACTGAGCGATCGTTGATTCCGGGCAGGGGCTCGCCAAGGCGCTGAATGCCAAACTTCTGCGCAACGTCCCCGTGAGGCCAGTAATCGCTGGCCAGCGGATAGTCCAGCCAGCCAATGGATTTTTCCTGCCACGCGAGGTGGCTGTAGATTGAATCCGGGCTGATGCCCACGACCTGGGCATCGTAGTCGGCGAACTGCTTCAGATATCTGCTGTACGCCGACATTTCATTGGTTCAAGTCGGACTCCAATCCAGGGGATAAAAAGCCAGTACGATGTTCTTCTTGCCCAGCAGTTCGCCGAGCCTGAATTTGTGCCGCTGCTTCCCGGTACACGCGGGCAATTCGAAGTCGGGGACAGTATCGCCTGCTTTTAGAGCCGGCATTCAAACCTCCGTTGGGTAAGTACGAAGCTCATCAAAACTACACGGAACGTTGCATCGTCGAAGCGAATCCATGATTGTAACGTCCTCAAGAACTTATGGGCAACGTTCCGAAGGCACTTGCTGAAATCCGCCGAAACTGCGTAATGTAAAAGCTGCGTCACCTGGTTCGCTCGCGACGGCTCGGGAGTTGTTTGTCAACGCGAGCGCGGTAATGCAAACGGCGGATGACTGATGGCATCCTATGGAGCGGACCCGCTCTCGCCGAGAGCACTTCAGCAGGAGCATTCATGCTGGGATTCAGTACGTATAACTACGAACGATTCACGCGAGACATTCTGCGGGACCATGCGGAAACCCCGTTTGCCGGGCCTGAGCCGGGGGACCGCGTTCCGGACTTTAAGGCAACCACGCTGGGTAGTGAAACCGTTCGATTGAGCGACTTTCAGGGCAGGAAAAATGTTCTTCTCGTATTTGGTTCTGCAACCTGCCCCATGACCGCGGCGTCGATCGGAGGAATTAACGACCTGTACGACCGCTTTCGCGGAGATGATATCGAGTTCCTCTTTGTTTACGTGCGCGAAGCGCATCCGGGCGAGCGCATTCCGGCGCACAGATCCATGCGGGCAAAAACCGGCGCAGCACGGCATCTCCGTGACGAAGACGAAATTCTGATGCCTATGGTCGTGGACGATGTCCATGGCTCGATCCACAAGAAATACTCACGGCTGCCGAATCCTGCGTTTCTCATTGACAAGTCAGGCCGCGTGGCGTTCCGCTGCAAGTGGGCCAAACCTGATGAACTGGCATCAGCCATCGAGGAACTGCTGGAAATCCAGCATGAACGCGGCGTGGACCACGCCGTGGTGAACGGCGGCCAGGACCTTTCCATGCCGCATTCGTATGCGGTGCTTTATTCCTATCGCGCGCTGGAGCGCGGCGGGAAAGAGTCGCTTCAGGATTTTCGGCAAGCGCTGGGCCTTCCGGGACAGGTCGCCCTGGCCGCATCGAGAATTGCTGAACCTCTTCTGGGCAATCCGGGACGCATACTTGCTGTCTGCGCTCTAACTGCTGCGGTGCTCGCCGGAGGACTGTATGCAGGCTTTGAGCTGCGAAAGCGCCGCCTGGGAACGCGCCGCAATCCCTATCGCGCCTATGAGAGACAACGGATCCGCGACACCGAGACAGGAACAGATTATGGGGCCGTGGGAATCTAAGCGGATTGGTAATTGCGTAATTTGGTAATCGGGTAATTTGCAGGCTCTGTCGGCGCGCGGCTTGCAATTACTCAATTACCAAATCACTCAATTACCAAGTTGCTCCCCACATAAGGCGTTCCGTCGCCGCGAGACTGTTTGCTCAGCCGATCTCGTCGCCAGCGGAAAACGCGTGCCCTGCCGCCTCCACCGTCCTTGCGATATCTCCGTCCGTATGGGCGGCGCTAACGAACAAAGCCTCATATTGCGACGGCGGCAGATAGATGCCGCGGTCCAGCATGCCACGATGGAATGCGGCGAAGGCCTGCGTATCAGATTTTGAGGCGGTATCCCAGTCGTGCACCGGCACCGGCTGGAAGAACCAAGTCAGCATCGAGCCAACGCGGTTAAAACTAAGAGGAACGCGATGCTTTTTAGCCTTGACAAGCACACCTTCGGCAAGCGCGGCGGACTGTTTTTCGAGCTGCTCGTATACCTCCGGGTGCTGCCTGAGGTGTCGGACGGTAGCCAGGCCAGCGGCCATCGCGAGCGGATTGCCTGATAGCGTCCCCGCCTGATAGACGGGCCCGACAGGGGCAACCATGTCCATGATTTCTTTGCGGCCGCCGTAGGCGCCTACAGGAAGGCCTCCGCCGATGATTTTTCCCAGTGTCGTCAAGTCCGGCCTGATGCCATAGAGCTCCTGCGCGCCGCCATACGCCACGCGGAAACCAGTCATGACTTCGTCAAAAATCAGCAGCGCGCCGTTCTGTTCCGTGATCCTGCGGAGAAACTGCAGATAACCTTCACGCGCCGGGACGCAGCCCATGTTGCCCACCACTGGCTCCACGATCACGCAGGCAACTTGGCCTTTGAACTTTTGGAAAGCTTCTTCAACAGCCTGTTGGTTGTTGAAAGGCAGCGCGAGCGTGAACTGGGCCTGCTCCGGCAGAACACCGGCCGATCCGGGAATTCCCAGAGTGGCCACGCCGGACCCAGCTTTGACGAGCAGAGAATCCGCATGCCCGTGATAGCAGCCTTCAAACTTGATGATGTACTTGCGATCGGTGAAGGCGCGGGCCAGGCGGATGGCCGACATGGTTGCTTCTGTCCCCGAGCTGACAAAGCGAACTAGCTCAATCGAGGGGTATGCCTTGATGACCTCTTCGGCCAGCTCGGCTTCCAGCGGAGTGCAGGCGCCAAAACTGGACCCGTCACGATTGGCGCGCTCAATGGCTTCTACCACTGACGGGAAAGCATGGCCAAGAATAAGAGGCCCCCATGAACCAACAAAGTCCACATATTCATGGCCGTCCACGTCCCAAAGATGGCCGGCCTTGCCGTGAGTGATGTACGGCGGGTCGCAAGCCACGGACTTAAATGCTCGCACCGGCGAATTCACTCCGCCGGGAATCATGGTTGAGGCACGCTCGTGGAGCTGTTTGCTTTTCTCTCTGCTGATGGTCATGAGCAATCCAGCGACAAGATTTTACGCTAATGACAAACAACATGAATGTGACAGAGTTCAATCCTGGGTCATGCTGCTCGGATGAGGGCTAAGGCAAATCATCCGAACCCAACGATCCGCGTCCAAGCGGATTTGACTGGGCCTCAGACGGTACGCTAGCCTCAATAGCTGGCCTGCTGCCTCAACCTTCTGTAGTAAAGGGCGAGCCTTTTCGGGGCAGCCTGCGGGAGTGAGAAGACGATCTTCCGCGACAATCGCATGAAATTTCTTCGCAAATATCTCATTTTGCAGCTACTTGCCCTGTGCGCGGTGGCGGCGACACCGGTCTTCGCGGGTGGCCTGCGACCCACTCATGCACATCACGGGATGGTGGTCAGCGTTCATCCCGAAGCTTCCCGCGCCGGGTTGGAGGTTCTCCGCAAGGGCGGAAATGCGGTGGATGCCGCGGTGGCAACCGGGTTCGCGCTGGCGGTGGTTCATCCTTCAGCAGGAAACATTGGCGGTGGCGGATTCATGCTGATCCGCATGGCTGATGGCACAGTGCACTTTCTCGACTATCGGGAGAAGGCGCCCAAGGCGGCGACGCGAAACATGTACCTGGATGCGCAAGGCAATGTCATTCCGGATGCAAGTCTGATTGGCTATAGGGCCATCGGAGTGCCCGGATCGGTGGCGGGGCTGGTCTACGCGCAGCAGCACTTCGGTAAACTGCCGCTCCGGACCGATATGGAGGCTGCCATTCTCCTCGCGCGCCATGGCGTGCGGCTGACGTACGAAGAAGCGCGGTCCATGGGAGACAAGGAGCTCGGCTTATTCCCTGAAAGCAAGCACATCTTTCAGCGCGACGGGAACCTTTATCAGCCCGGCGAGCTTTTCCGCCAGCCGAAACTGGCGCGCACTCTGGAACGCATCGCCGTGAAGCCGAATGATTTCTATAACGGCGCTATGGCGCAGGAGCTTGCGGCCGACATTAAGCGCGGTGGCGGGCTGATTACGGCTGAAGACCTGGCCGAGTATGAAGTCAAAGAGCGGCAGCCGATCCGGGGGACGTACCGAGGCTACGAGGTGATCAGCGCGCCACCGCCCAGTTCAGGGGGCATCACCATGGTGGAGGCCCTCAATATTCTGGAAGGATACGACTTGGGCCGCATGGGGGACCGCTCTGCGGATGCCATTCATGTGACAGTCGAGGCTTTTCGGAGGGCGTTTTATGACCGCGCGGAGTTCCTGGGCGACCCGGACTTTTCTCAGCTTCCCGTGGCGCAGTTGATCGACAAGAAATATGCGCAAGCATGGCGAGAATCGCTCGAGATGAGCAAGGCTAGTGACAGCAAAGAGCTGCGGCGACCTTCCGGATTCGGCGACCTGGACCGGCAGGCGGCAGGACATTCACCGTACATCGGCCCCGAGAAACGCAACACAACGCATTACTCCGTGGTGGATGCGAATGGAAATGCGGTGGCAGTGACAACGACGCTCAATGACGGCTTCGGCTCGCGCGTAACGGCAGGCAAGCTGGGCTTCCTGCTGAACGATGAAATGGATGATTTCACGTCGAAGCCGGGTGTGCCCAATCTGTATGGTTTGATCCAAAGTGAAGCTAATTCGATTGCGCCGGGCAAGCGTCCGCTAAGCGCTATGGCACCCACCATCGTGACCAAAGGCGGCAAGCTGTTCATGGTGCTGGGCTCGCCCGGTGGCCCCCGCATCATCACCACGGTTGCCAACATCCTGATGGGTGTAATCGATTACGGACTAGATATCCAGCAGGCGGTGAACGCGCCGCGTTTCCATCATCAATGGGAGCCGGACGCGATTTTTATGGAGAAGATCGGCTTTTCTCCAGACACGATCAAGCTGCTCGAAGCGCGCGGTCACCAGATACGGGAGGAAGGCTACTGGAGCGACGGAGAGTGCATTGAAGTGGATTCGAAGACAGGCGATCTGTTGGGCGCAGCCGATGGACGCAACGGCGGCAAAGCGGAGGGTTACTGATGCTGCGCGCGATGTCGAGCTACATCTACATCAAGAAGCGGCTGCATCCCGGCCTGCTGGACGCGATGAAGCGGGGCGGCGCGCAGGCGGTTGAAGTCTTCGCGGCGCGCGGACACTTCAACTATACGGATAAAGAACACATCAAAGAGCTCTCTGCCTGGTTCAAGAGTGAGGGAGTGGAGCTGCACTCCATGCATTCGCCAATCTACATGAGCAACGACTTCAGATCAGGCGGCGCACCGCTCAACATTGTGGACGGAGACAAGCCGCGACGCATTGATGCCATGGACGAGATCAAGCGTGCCGTGGAAGTGGCGGAGCAGATGCCGTTCCGCTTCCTCGTCCAGCATATTGGCAAGAGCGATGAATATGACGATCCTCGGAAATTTGAATGGGCCATGAGCGGCATTGAGCACCTGCGTGCCTTCTGCCGCCAGCTTGGAGTCACATTGCTGGTGGAGAACACGCCCAATGATCTGGCCACGCCGGAAAAACTCAAAGAGCTTCTGAAAACGCTGCACTATCCTGACTTGGGCGTCTGCTTTGATACAGGGCACGCGCATATGACGAGCTCCGTGCACCAGGCATTCAGCGTCCTGGAACCATACATTCGCTCGACTCACGTGCATGACAACAAGCGAGATAAGGACGCGCACCTGTGGCCAGGAGAAGGAAGCATTGAGTGGAATGAGACCATGCAGTCGCTGCGCAATGCGCCCCATTCGCCCGCGGTTTTGATGGAGATTGAAGGTGAAGAGGGGCTCGACGTTTCAGGAAAGATGGCGGAGGCATACAAGAAGCTAGAGACAGCGACTGTGGAAGTGAATTAGGTGCCGACCGAGAGCAGAATGTTGCGCTGACTTGACCGGCCCTCGAATAAGAGCCGCAGGGCTAAAGCCCGGTGCTTGTAGCTTTACCGCAGGCCTGAAGGCTTACTCCACCGTCTCCGTGGCGGAATTCAGGATTTGGACACAATGGAAACTACAACAACGCAGGTGCCAAGCACAACCATTGCCGAAATCGGCAGACATGACGGCGAGACTGTCACGCTTCGCGGATGGCTCTATAACAAGAGGGAAAGCGGGAAGCTGATCTTCCCCATTTTTCGCGATGGGACGGGCGTGATTCAGGGTGTGGTACCCAAGAACCAGGTCACGCCTGAGGTATTTGACACGCTGAAGAACCTCACGGATGAATCGAGCGTTATCGTTACCGGCAAAGTTCGGGCGGACAAGCGGGCTCCCGGCGGATACGAACTGGACGTGAGCGACGTGAAAGTGCTCCAGCGCGTTCCCGAGGACGATCCGTTTCCCATCGCGCGCAAGGAGCACGGCCCGGACTTCCTGATGGAAAATCGTCATCTCTGGGTGCGCACGCCCCGCCAGGCGGCCATCTTGAGAGTCCGCGCTGAGATTGTCCGCGTCGCCAGAAACTTTCTTGACGAGCACGGCTTTACGCTGACCGATCCGCCGATCCTTACTCCTGCGGCCTGCGAAGGCACTACCACCCTCTTCCCCGTAGACTACTTCGACGAGCAGGCGTTCTTGACGCAGTCCGGACAGCTCTACATTGAAGCCACGGCCATGGCGCTGGGCAAGGTGTACTCCTTCGGGCCAACATTTCGGGCCGAAAAATCTAAGACGCGCCGTCACCTCACGGAGTTCTGGATGGTTGAACCGGAAGTGGCCTACGCCGAGCTGAACGACATCATGGATTTGGCAGAGAACTTCATCGGTCACATTGTTCAGACCGTGATTTCGCGCCGCGCCGAAGATTTGAAGACCATAGGACGCGACGTTACCAAGCTGGAAAACATCAAGCCGCCCTTTCCGCGCATCACCTATGACGAAGCAGTGAAGATCCTGCAGGATGGACACGCGAAGGGACAGCTTGAGGCCAAATTTGAATGGGGCGGCGATTTCGGATCGCCGGACGAGACTTACATCTCCTCGCAGTTCGATAAGCCAGTGATGGTGCATCGTTATCCGGCCCAGGTGAAAGCGTTCTATATGGAGCCCGACCCACAGCGTCCTGAACTGGCCCTGTGCGTTGACGTGCTCGCTCCGGAAGGCTACGGTGAAATCATCGGCGGCTCACAGCGTATTGGCGATTACAACCTGTTGCGCAAGCGCATCCAGGAGCATGATCTGCCGGAAGAGGCATTCAAGTGGTATCTGGAGCTGAGAAAATTCGGCGGCGTACCGCACGCGGGTTTCGGCATGGGAATTGAGCGCGCCGTGGCCTGGATTTGCGGTCTGGAACATGTGCGGGAGACCATCCCGTTTGCGCGAACGCTGACGCGGATTTATCCATGAAAAGGAATTTATGACGCCGGAAACTACGGTCGCTCCGGCGACCAAGACAGAGCAATCGAATAAACCAGTGGTGGGAGACAACATTGTTCCCAAGCGGATCCGCATCCTTGGAGTACCGCTCGATCTGGGTCAGTCCCGCCGTGGCGTGGATATGGGGCCTTCTGCCGTACGTGTTGCCGGACTTGAGGCACGGCTCGAAGCGCTGGGGCACGTTGTGGAAGACGGAGGCAACGTTACTGTTGCTTTGGCCGAGCAGAAAAAAGAGGGCGATCCCCGGGCCAAATACCTGAAAGAGATCACGGCCACCTGCTCGAAGCACGCGGAGATGGTTTTTAAGACGCTGGAGGCGGGCAAGTTTCCTCTCGTGCTGGGTGGCGACCATTCGGTTGCGGCCGGAACTGTAGCAGGCGTGGCGGAATTCTTCCGCCAGCAACGCCGCATTCAGGAGCAAAAGATCGGCCTGATCTGGATTGATGCTCACGCCGATATCAATACTCCGGATACCTCGCCCAGCGGCAACGTGCACGGCATGCCCCTTGCGGCCATCCTGGGCCTGGGCCCGCCGGAGCTGGCCAACATCTATAACTTTTCACCCAAGGTACAGCCGGAAAACTGCGTTCTGGTGGGCGTCCGCGATATTGATGCCCGCGAGAAGGAGAACATCAAGGAGACAGGCATCGAAGCTTACACGATGCGCGACATTGACGAGCGCGGCATGCGGACAGTGATTGAAGAAGCCCTGCGGGTCGCCGGACGCAACACCGCCGGCTACCACGTGTCCCTTGATATGGATTGGATCGATCCTGAAGACGCGCCCGGGGTTGGTACACCAGTTCGGGGAGGTGCGAGCTATCGGGAAGCACACCTGGCCATGGAGATCATCGCCGACCACGGCCGCATGGTGAGCTTCGAGATTGTGGAAGTGAATCCTGTGATCGACGAGCACAATCGCACGGCGGACCTGGCGGTGGAACTGACGCTCTCAGCATTTGGAAAGAAGATTCTGTAATAAGGCAAAACTATTTAGAAAATTGACCATGTATCCTTCAAGAGCAGCATTGGGAAAAATGTTTTTGCTGGCCTGCGCCATCATGGCGCTGGCCGGAATGGCGCTGGGCCAGGACCAGGACCAGCACCAACGTGGCCCTTCCACTCCGGAAGAGAGAAAACGCTTCCTGGCCATTGCGCACAAAATGGAGCAGAACCCGCTCGACCCGAGCCTGCGCAAGGAGCGCGAGTGGGCGGTGCACTGGATCATCGATATCCCCGACATCAACGTGAACCCCTGCCCGGAGCTGCTGGGAAACTTCATGGAATCGCATTACCGCTATAAAGCGGAGATCAACGGCCAGGCCGCGTTTTCCATGGCAGCCTTTATGATCGAGCATCCGGACAAAACTGGCGATATTGTGGCCACGAATACAGCAGCTCTGGAAGGGGCTCTCAAGGCTTATCGTTCCATACTGAGAATCGAGCCGACAGCGCAATCTCAGTTTATGGAGGCTCTGGCCGATCAGGAAAGCGAAGGCAAGCTCACCCAGTATGTCCGCGAACTGGTCAAGCGCGGGTGCGATAACGGGGATGAGCGAGGGTGAAAAGAGCAATCAACACTCGGCCGCGAGACATTTCCAGCCTCGGACAAAACTTTTGAAACACAGAGGTGACGGAGTAAACGGAGTAATGAAGCCAACGCGGTAGGACGTGAGATCCCCCATTCTCCGCTACCTCGTGTTTCAAGGTGTTGCTGCAGGCTTCAAATTCTGTCTTGCGGCTGAATGCTGATTCCTGAGTGCTGAGTGCCAACCACTACTCGCTCTCTTCAAAATCTTCGTCTTGAAAGATGTATGGCGCGGTGCGTACCAGGCGGAAGCGAACGCGTTCGGCGCAGGTATCGCAGGGTGGGAATGCATCGCCGCTGAGCATCACTACTTCATGCGTGGTTCGATGCTCGCGATCATGAATCACTTCATAAATGCCGGTTTCCACCACCGGCTGTCCGGCGCTGTACAGCTTTCCGTCACCCTGCCCCCGCAATCCATGATGGCGCGATCTGCCCTGGCCCTTGAGGTGGAATTCGCTGTGGCGGCGCAATCTGTATCCCAGATCGAAAAGAGTCCTGTTGGAAGCCTGCATGGATTTCTGGCCAACGTTATACACCGTGGCTGCAAGAAGCTCGCAAGTCTTTTTTGCATTCGTGCATTTCACGTTCATTTGCCGCCGGTCTCCTGGCGGAAGTCGGCATCTTCCGCGATTCGTGTGGCCCGGCGCACAAGCACAAAGCGTACAGTATTACCGCAATGCGCGCAGGCAGGAAACCGCTCGCCTTTAAAGATGGTGGCGGTGTGATTTTCACGGTGAAGGCTGTGCCGGATACTATACACGCCGGATTCCGGGACCTCGTCGCCCGGTTGGAAAACTTCTTCGGCCTGCGATGTACCCTGCATGAATTCCGTCGCCCCGAAAGCGAACATAAGTGTACAGGAGCGGCAAAGAAATTCTAAGCTCCTCAGGTTTGGAGAAAGCTTATGGCGTGACGGCGATGTCGGAAGGCTGTCGGTGCTTGCGCTTACTTGGGCATTTCAGCCTGATCGATCAGCAAAATGGGGATGCCGTCACGCACCGGATACACGCGTCCACATCCGGTACATTTGAGGGAGTTCTCGTCGGAAGCAAGCGTGAAGGGCTTCCGGCATTCCGGTACCGGGCACACCAGAATATCGAGCAGCTTCTTGAGCATCATAAAAACATTGTACTGGCTGAGAGGTCAACCGGTAACGCCGCAGGGGCAACGTTCCTAAATTGCGCCTTTGGCGCTGCGCGCGAGCAGAGGTAAAGGCGAATCGCCGCCGGAAGAACTGGAACTCAAGAAATGTTCGCAATCTTCCACAGACATGGGGCGGGAAAAGAGATACCCCTGAACCAAGTCGCAGCCTAGCTGGCGCAGGACTTCAAGCTCTTCCGGCGTTTCCACCCCTTCCGCAACCACCCGCAATCCGAGCTGCTGGGCCAAGGTAACAATCGCCTGCACAATGGCCCCATTCCCGGACAGGCCGGCCGTGGATGGATCGAGATCGCGGATGAACGATTGGTCAATCTTGATAGTGTCGATCGGCAGGTTCTGCAGGTATCGGAGAGAAGAATATCCGGTGCCGAAGTCATCAATGGCAGAGCTGACACCGAGTTTGCGCAGTTCCGTGAGACGAACGGCCGCGCGTTCGCAATTTTTCATAACCACGGTTTCGGTCAGCTCAAGCTCAAGGCAGGAGGCAGGCACGCCGTTTCTCTTGAGCGTGTCGGATATGGTTTCCATCCAGTCCTGGCGTTCGAACTGCAATGTGGAAACGTTCACCGCAATACGCAGCTTCGAGTGGCCGCTGCGGCGCCATGACGCCAGTTGACGGCAGGCCTGATCGAGCACCCAGTTACCGAGCGGCACAATGAAGCCGGTTTCTTCGGCGATGGGAATGAACTTGTCAGGTGGAATGATGCCGCGCTTTGAGTGGTTCCAGCGCAACAGCGCTTCAAATCCCACGAGCACACCGCTGGAAACAAACTGCGGCTGGTAAACCAGGTGGAGTTCCCCATTTTCGAGCGCATGCCGCAGGTCCGCCATCAATTCCAGCCGTTCGCGTAAATGCGCGTTGATCTCCGGCGTGAACACCTGCACGCCATTCTTGCCGTTGAACTTGGCATGGTACATCGCAGTGTCAGCGTTCTGTTGCAGCAGCTCAGGTTCAGCGCCATGCTCCGGATAGCAACTAACTCCGATACTGGCGCTGATGGAGTATTCACGCTCGGCAATCAGGAACGGCTTGCGCAATATTTCCAAACAGGTGTGCGCCACCTGGAATGAGTCTGCAGCCTTGTACAGATCGCTGAGCACCAGGCAGAACTCATCGCCACCGATGCGCGCCAGCGTATCGGTTTTGCGAGTGACCGAGCGGAGACGGCGAGCCACCTCAATCAGGAGCTGGTCGCCGCATTGATGACCCACGGTATCGTTGATGTACTTGAAGCCATCCAGATCGATAATCAAGACCGCCAACTGCGATTCATGCCGATTGGCATACGCGATGGCCTGTTGCAAGCGGTCTTCCAGCAGGAAGCGATTGGGTAGCCCCGTGAGAGCGTCGTGTTGCGCCTGATAGGAAAGCCGGTCCGTCAATTGACGATGCTTGACGGCGATGGAAGCCATGTCGCGCGCCATCTCCAGCCGGGCGCGGTCCCGGGCGCAGGACTCATGCTTCTCGCGAAAGAACACGAGGATGAGGCTGACCAGAGCCTCTGCGGGATCGAATACCGGAACCAGCCAGCAGCTTTTCACGTCCAGCAGTTCGGCCCAGTCCCGTACGCTGCTGTTGCGCTTGCCGCTCAGCAGCTCTTGAATGAAGATGATGTCACGCTCGCTGGCTTCCAGGCCAAATGCCTGGCCAATTTCTTCCAGCCGCAAAGCTTCAAAAGCGGCCACGGCTTCCTTGCTGAAACTGCTGGCCGCCACCTGGCAGAGCCTGCCGGGCTTGGCCAGCAGGATCAGGCAGAGCGAATCAGGAATCTGGTGTTCCAGCAGTTGAACCAGATGGCAAAGGCTCTCTTCAAGCGGCTGGTTCTGGGTAATGGTCTCCAGAAAATTGCGGCGTTCAAGCTCCAGCTGCTCGGCGCGCCTGCGTTCAGTAATGTCCGAGGCCAGCATCAGCGCAGCCGGACTGCCGGTCCAGTTGATCTTACGGAGTGAAAGCTCAACGTCAAAAATGCTGCCATCCTTGCGCCGGTGTTGCGCCTTGAACGGCGCTCCCGTGTCCGCCATTTCCATCCAGCGGCCGCTGTCCTGGGCCACGGCCAATGATGTCAATGCCAAACTTAGAAATTCTTCTTTGCGAAATCCGTAGGTGGTGACCGCAGCACGGTTCACTGCCAGGAAGGCCTGGGTATTCAGGTCAAAAACGAACGTAGGCTGTGGATTGCTTTCGAACAGCAGTTGGTAACGCTGCTCGCTCATGGCCAGTTCCCGGGCTTGAGCGGAAAAACGGCGGTCCACCAGCGAGGTCAGCAAAACCGTTCCCAGAATCACCAGCGTGGCCAGGATCACCGCGGAGTTTGCCAGCGCGGAAATGCTGAGCGCATGTGTCATGTCCGGCGGCTTGCCGGTATAAACAAAATGAACCGCGGCCATACCGGTGTAATGCATCACGGGTATGGCGAGCCCCATAATGATGGAGCTGACAATCTTCAGTACACGCTGCGGCTTGCCTTCGCGGAAATGGAATGTGATCCACAGGGCAGCCAGAGACACCATGACGGCCAGCGCTCCGGAGAGCGTCCATAAACCATGATGGTAGTGGTGCATGGCCGCCAGGCGCATCGCCGCCATGCCGGTGTAGTGCATGGTGGTAATGCCGGCGCCCATCAACAGACTGCCAACAATGACGCGGCGCGTGGTGAGTTCTTCGCGGCTGACCACCAGCAACGCGATACAGGAGGCAAAGATCGCGGCCAGCAGCGAGAGCGCGACCGTGGGAATGTGGTAATAAACGGGAATCGGAAGCTGGTAGGCAAGCATTCCGGTGTAATGCATGGACCAGATGCCTGTCCCCATGGCGCAAGCACCGCCTATCAGCCAGGCCAGTCTGGCGCGTCCCTTGGCTGCCGTCACGCGGCCGGCCAGTTCCAGCGCCGCATAAGACGCAAAGATGGCGATGAGCACGGAAAGTGCAACCAGCCGGTGATCGTAGGTGGCGTGGATAGCCACACCAGGGGTCATATGAGTAACCTGGGAAATAAGGGCAAAATTACGGTAATCGACAGAGGTATTCTGAGTGTCTTACCTGATACGGAGCAAGTTACTACCGTACCGTAAGGTCATGGACTGAAGAGTTGGCGTCGGGCCTCAGATCACGCGAATGGGCGGCGGGAAAAAGACCATCGCGACGGTTCTCTGGAAAAGCTTGCGGGGCCACAGGAAATCTAATTCATGTCCGCCGCTGTGTTCACCCTCACGGTTTTTCCATCCAGAAAAAAGGTGATCAGCCCCAGCGTGTCTGTGCGATATGTGCGTACGTGGTCGGTTTGCAATCTGTTGAGCACCTCTTCTCGAGGATGACCAAACGAATTATGCCAGCCTACGGATATCGCGGCAAAGCGCGGATGCACTGCTTTGAGGAAATCCTCTGTTGTTGACGTGGCGCTGCCATGATGCGCCACCTTGAGCACGTCGGCAGCGGGTGACTCGGCGGAGATGTACTTCTCCATTCGCTTCTCCACGTCGCCTGCCAGTAAAGCGCTGGTGTACCTGTAGGAAACCAGCATCGCGAGTGAATCGTCGTTCCTCGGTTGCGCCTTCGGCTGCCAGTCCGGCGGAGGCGAGAGCACCCGAATGGTTGTGCCATGCCATTGCAGCGCCTCACCAGCCGTGTGCTTCTTGATTGCTACCTGATTTGCTGCTGCCACCGCGAGCAGATGATCGAGTGCTGGGGTTTCGGGATCTATCCCCAACCACAGCTCGCGAGGATGAAAATTCTGGACGATCCGGGCCAGCCCTCCAATGTGGTCGCTGTGCGCGTGCGTCAGCACCACAACATCCAGGTGCTCCAGCCCGCGCCACCAGAGATAAGGCGAGACCACGTCTTCTCCGAAATCAAACTCGCTGCGCACCGGCCCCACGCTGCCTCCGCCATCAATCAGCATGGTGCTCCCGTCTGGCGAGACAACCAGGATCGAGTCGCCCTGGCCAACATCAATGACAGTGACCTCAAGCACGCCCTGCTCCATCACAGGAGTCGTCCGTGCAAACGCCGCGAACCCGGTACACACAAACAACACGCCCAGCCCCGCAAATGCGGCCGTCGATCTGCGCCTCGCCGCCAGGAGCGCAACGCCGATACCGGCAGCCGCAAGTAGCCAGATCGCCGCGTTCGGTTCGGGCATGCGCCATTGCGAGATGTGCAGATGAGAGAGCCAGCCGATCGAGAGCAGTGTCCAATGCAGGCAAAGTGAAGCCAGAAGCGCCGGAATACGCGCCGGAAGCGTGGAAACATAACTGATGGCAACTGCAGCCACGGCTGAGTTGAGCAGCACCCCGGCGAGCGGCAGGGCAAGAATGTTGGCCGGCATGCCGATCACAGCCGCGCGGTGAAAGTACACGCGCATGGGTACCACGAGCACCGCCTGCGTGATCGTGGAGACGAGCGTAATCTCATACAGGGCAAGCACGGCCCCAATGCTCCCAGCCCCCAGCCAGCGTGCAGGTCTGGCTCCGACAAAGAGCGCCAGCCGGCCCGCGATCAGGCGAAGATCCAGCCGAAGCTGCGCCAGCCGCGGCGAGAGATGCAGATCGTAGCCCGTAGAATCAAGATGTCGCAAAGCCCTCCGGCAGGGCTCCGATGTCCGCTCCAGCAGCGGCAGGCTGATGCCGAAGATGGCGAGCAGAGCCAGGAACGTGAGTTGAAATCCGGCTTCAAACAGGGCGTGCGGGGTAAGCACCAGCACCACCAGCGCTGCGAATCCGGCGGCATTGAAAGGCGCGCGTCCGCGATAGACCAGCCGAGCCACGAGAAACAGTGACAGCATGAGCACGGCGCGCTGGATGGGCACGCCCATGCCAGCGATCTCGGCGTAGAATGCCGACAGCGCGATGGTGATGACTGAGGCAGCCCAATCCGGCGCGCGAAGACGCCGCGCCATCCAGAATACGGCAAAGGCCAGCAGCCCAACGTTCATTCCCGAGACGACAAGAAGGTGGTAAACGCCGGTCTCCTGAAATTCGTCCCGCACACCGCGCAGCAGGAGCGAATCATGGCCGATCACCATGGCTGCGAGCAGGCCGCTCTCCTCCCGGTCCCATAGCCCACGGTTGGTAATGTGCTCAAGGATGCTGCGCCTGACCACGCTGCGCCACCGGCCGAGCCACGATCCGGTTCGGCCGGGCAGGACCTGAATTTTGGCCGCGTCGACGGAACCAAGTCCGGCCAGGCCGAGCCCGTGCAGATAACCTTTATAGTCGAAAGCGCCGGGATTGCGGAAATTCCTGGGCAGGCGCAGCTTGCCAGAGAAGGCGACGCGTTCGCCGTAGACGAGAGCGGGAAGCTGAACTTGTTTTTCGGCCTGCTCATGCCCGTCGTCTTCGTGCATTCGAGCGAAGCGCGAATACATGGTCACGCGGATTCCCACGGGCAGAAGGAAGGTGTGTTCGACCTGCTGATCATCTTTGAAACGCAGGCTTTCGGTTTCCACATCAAAGCGTTCGCGTGGATCGGCGCCTGCGAGAAGAGCACCGTCGTTCGTTACGTGGCCAACGACGTCCACGCTTCTATACAGGAACTCCAGGGGAGGAACAACGATGTGAGTCGGTGGCTCTTGAAGTCGCGCAAACGCGCCGGCAGCCACAAACGCCAGAAGCGCCGCAAGCTGCACCAGGCGAACATGGCTTTTTAATGCTGCTCCCAGAACGCAAGCCGCCAAAAGAAGTGCCGCCCAGCCCCAAAGCCACGCCGGTCGCTGTACGTAGTTGCAGAGCAGAATCCCGAAAGCGAATGCCGCCGCAGCAACGGCCAGAGGAGATCGAGCTGAAGAAGAAGGCGCGTTCATCGCAGCAGCGCAAACAGAGCGAATGATTGTAGCGTGAAACATCAGAGCTGTGCCGCTTGCGGCTAAGTCCTTTGTTTTCGGTGGATCCGAGCTAGTCCAGCCCCCAAACTTTCGCTCGCAATGCACCTTTGTGTGCGACTACAATACCGTTGCTCGCATCTCATGCGTTGACAGGCGGTATCGGGTCTATCCCGAACTGCACTGGAGGGAAAATGAGCATCACTTCGTTCAGCGGAGGGCAGCCGGGCGCCCGACCGAAAATCACCACCCATACAATCCAGGAAAAGAAGCGCAGGCACGAATTGATTACCTGCCTGACAGCTTACGACTACGCCACGTCGCGGCTGGTCGACGAAGCCGGGATTGACATGATCCTGGTTGGCGATTCGCTCGCCCAGGTCGTGCTTGGCTATGACAGCACCCTGCCCGTTACGGTGGAAGAAATGCTGCACCACACGCGCGCCGTACGGCGGGCCGTGAAGTCTGCGCTGGTGATTGCCGACATGCCTTTCGGCGCCTATCAAGGCGATGAGGCTGAGGGCGTGCGCAACGCGGTCCGCTTTGTGAAAGACGGTGGCGCCGAGGCAGTGAAGATTGAAGGCGGAGAAAAGCGTGCAGACCTTGTCAGCCGCATTCTCGATGCCGAAGTTCCCGTCATGGGCCACATCGGCCTCACGCCGCAATCGCTGCATAAGATGGGCGGCTATAAAGTCCAGGGCAAGGACCTGGCGGGCGTTGAGCAACTGGTCAAAGACGCCGTTGCGCTGGACCGCGCTGGAGTGTTCTCCATTGTGTTGGAAGGCGTGCCGCGTGAAGTGGCGGCGATGATCACCCGGGAAGTTGCCGCGCCGACCATCGGCATCGGTGCGGGTCCGGATTGCGATGGCCAGGTGCTGGTGTTCCATGATCTGGTCAACCTGAGCTTTGCGCCGCCGGCAAAATTCGTACGCCGCTATGGCGATGCCGCCGGGCTCATCAGCTCTGCTGTGCAGCAGTTCAAGGCCGACGTGGAGACGGGCAGTTATCCTTCGGATGAAGAGTCCTACCATCTCCCGCGGAACACAAAGCTTGAGCTGGAGGCGATTCTCAACCGCAAGCAGTTGAAGGCGTATCGGTAAACCAAGCCATTAGTACTTAGCACTTAGCCTTAGACGCGAAAGTAGATGCCACGCGATTTTGGCTAAGTGCTAATGGCTAAGTACTAAGAGCTATGGAAATCATTTCTTTCTCCCCACAAATGACTGCCACCAGCCGAGATGTTCAGCGCGAAGGTAAGCGCGTCGGCTTCGTTCCTACCATGGGCGCGCTGCATGAAGGCCACCTCTCGCTGGTGCGGGCTGCGCGCGCGCAGTGTGAAGTGGTGGTGGTTTCCATCTTCGTCAATCCGACGCAGTTCGGCCCCAATGAGGACTTGGCTAAATATCCGCGCACTTTTGATCAGGACAAAGCCATGCTGGAGCGCGAGGGCGTGGACTGCATCTTCTATCCGTCCGTGGAAGAGATGTATCCGCCGGGCGCTACCACATGGGTCACCGTGGAAGGGCTGAGCGAAAAGCTCGATGGGCGCTCGCGTCCGGGACATTTTCGCGGTGTAACCACCGTAGTTTCCAAGCTTTTCAACATCGTGCAGCCGCAGGCGGCGTTTTTCGGACAAAAAGATGCCGCCCAGGTGGCGATCATCCGCAAAATGGTGCGCGATTTGAATTTTTCGGTGCAGATTGTGGTCTGCCCGATTGTGCGCGAGAGCGACGGCCTGGCTATGAGTTCCCGCAACGCCTACCTCAATCCACAGGAGCGCAAACAGGCGCTTGTGTTGAGCCGCTCGCTCAGACATGTGCAATCACTGATTGAGCGCGGCGAACGCAGCGCCGACAAGCTGATCGCCGCCGGCAGACAGGCCATCGCGGAAGAACCCGGGGTCAGGCCGGACTACTTTGAAGTGGTCGATCCTGATACGCTCGACCCTGTGAAAGAGGTTGCGAACGGCGCACTAGTGGCAGTAGCGGGATATGTAGGAAAGACGAGGCTAATTGATAACCTGCTGCTGCCGGCCATGTAGATCACTTCCTCGAAATGAATGCGCTATCTCCAACCAGGTACCGCAGCGGCATCTCGGCTGATTTGGTGATCCCGATGCGCGGAGTGACAACAATTGTGTCGGGTTTAAACCCGTCATCACGCACCTGCAGGTCAGATCGCGGCGAGAGCAGGTCCTTTCCGTTGTCGTTTGGGCGTGTGATGCTCAGTGCTTCGCAAAGCTTGCCCGGGCCGCTCAACAACTTTCGTAGGTCACGATTAGAAGCCGGATCGATGTCTTCAAGGCCACGGGCTGCTGCCATCTCAGCCATTCCTGCAAGCGGCTCCAAGGCGCGAATGAGCACGCATCCGGCTTCGCCTTCCGGCATGCAGGAGATATTCAGGCAATAATGCACGCCGTAAATGAAATACACATAAGCGTGCCCGGGAGGACCGAACAGCACGCTGTTGCGCGACGTGCGTCCTGAGGCGGCATGGGCGGCGGCATCATCGGCGCCGAGGTAGGCCTCAACCTCGACGATTCGGCCGGCCAGGATTTTGCGTCCGGATTTGCGGACGATCAGCTTACCCAGCAATTCGCCCGCAACCTCGCGCGGATCACGATTAAAGAATGCGCGCGGCAGCAGAATCGCGTTCAAAACCTCAGTTTCCGGTGCGACTCTCCGGTTCTCGCTTCTGTTCCGCGATCCAGTCATTCACGTTGCGTTCAAGAATATCAAGTGGCAGTGGGCCGGATCCGAGCACCACATCATGAAAAGCCTTGAGATCGAACTTCGCTCCCAGTTGCTCATGCGCTCGCGCGCGGAGTTCCTGGATC
>DATNDP010000073.1:0-7841 GCA_035553195.1 Candidatus Acidiferrales bacterium | reverse complement strand
CGAACAGGATTGCTACTCCATAGATTGGGCTATTATTCTTCAGCAGGCGGGATGCGGTGCCAAGCCGTCTTTCCGCGGAGGCGTCAGAAATTCTACGATGCCATCCCCTCGATATATCAGCGTGTCTGCCGGATAGGGGCCAGAGGGGAACGCACTTGCCGGCTCGATTCCTCCTGCGGTCACTTTCTCAACGAACTCTTTGCGGTCGGGGAATACACGCGCGATGATCCTGGCAACCTCAAATCGCCCTGATGTGCCCCCGTTCACGGAAGAGATCTGAATCACCGGTCCAGGAAATCCTTTCCAAGTTGTCGAAAACAAGTCAGAGGCATTGATCGGGGAAGGACTGACGTAAAGGTTTGCGCCATTTGAGCCATATGTCCCGAAGCAGTGCCATCATTTTGGCGCAAGGACTCCAAACCCGTTCTCCGCTTTGTAGTAGGCGAGGCGTTGAGCAGCTCCTGCGGGGATTGCCATTCTCTTGCTTCGCCCCGAGGCCGCTTTGAGCGAACCAGCCTGGCCGTCAGATGCACACCCGACAAATGAGACCAGGGCACGAGCATTGCCGGCCCGAGTCGATGGAGATTTGCCCTGGCCCCACAACGGACACTGCACGCAGACGAATAGTGTGAGCAGGAACAGGCTGCTGATCGTTGTATTCTTAGCTCTAATCATGCCCAACGAATCTAATCACCTCCGTACTGACGGTGCAGGTGGAAGAGCGGCCATTTATGGCCGCGAAAAGGAACGAGAACATCACAACTCCGCTCTGCCGAAGGCTGGCGCGGAGCTTGCGCAGCGCGCGAATCCAATGCTTTACCTTGTTCGGCACCGCTTCGATGCCGCCAGCCTCTCAAGCGCTTTAACACAGGCGGAAATCTCTAAATCTGCACCTCGCCTATACCAGCGCCGCGCAACATGGAGATCTCGTGGTATCCCTTCGCCATTTTCTGCCATATAGCCGAGCCAGTAGTACGCGCTGCCGGGGTAGGACGGCTCTGGCTTGACGGATGGCGTGTCAGGGTTGTTCACCGATTCCAGGTACAACTCGTATGCGAGGGCATCATCACGTTCCACGCCCAACCCTTTTTTAAAGAGGAACGCCAGATGATTCGCGGCTCTGGCGGAGCCCCGGTTGTAGGCGATCAGATACAAAACCGCGGCACGACTGAAATTCATCTCCACCCCAATGCCTTTTTGATACATGTAGCCCAGCTTCAACAAGGCCAGCTCTTCGCGCTGTTCTGCAGCCAGCGTATACCACTCGAGCGCCCGCTTTAGATTCTTCTTTACTCCCTTTCCTTCATAGTAGAGCCCGCCCAAATTGAACTGCGCCATCGCCAATCCGGCTTTGGCCGCCCGCCGAAACCAAACGGCCGCTTGCTTGTAGTCTTGGGTTACGCCATAGCCAAACTGGTAACAAAGTCCGAGATTGGTTTGTGAACTTGAATCGCCTGACTGAGCGCGATCCCTCAAGCGAGCGAAAACTTCATCAGCTTGCATCCCGCCTCCATGTCCGGAGACATATAGAAGGAGAAGATTGTCCTCGGCAGCGCAATGCCCTTGTTCTGCAGCTTTGGCATACCATTCAGCCGCCTTCTCCGGGTTCTGCTCGCCGTAGTCGCCATATTCCAGCGATAGTGCCACGTGAAACTGCGCAAAGGGATCGCCGTCGACTGCGGCTTGCGTGATCCGTTCAAAGCTCTTGAGCTTGGACACAGATCGATTCTAGCAAGTGCGTTCTGACGGGCCGCGCGCATACTCAGGCAAAGCGCCCCGCCCCCTGCTACCCTGCTTATTTCGACCAAGGCTCGCTCACAAGGATGTCATGGAATCGCCGAAATCGCGCCGGCCAGACCCGGGCCGTCCGGGGAGCCCCAAATCGCCGTGATCGGAAAAGCGAAACCACTCTACCGAAGGCTCGCCACTGCCCATTCGCGCCACCGAGGGCGCGAACAGGCCCGCGCGCACCGAAGCGGAGCGCGCGAATTCGTTATTTCACTTCTTTTTTGATCCTGACAGGCACTTCATAGCAACAGCCACGAGTTCAGCCGTCTATTTCAGTTTTTTCAACAACTCGTCGGGATGGATCGGCTTGGGTAGGAGTTCGAAGTCGTGCCCCTGGGAGCGGGCCCGCTTCAGAATATCCACGGTTCCTGCCTGGCCGGAAAAAAGCAGGATCCGGACCCGGGGACAGATCTCGCGAATGGCAAGCGCGGTTTGTACGCCGTTTAACCGTGGCATCAGCACGTCCGACATAAGAATGTCCGGGCAGCGCTCATGTGCCAGATCAATGGCCTCTTTCCCGCTGTAAGCCGCGTGTGCTTCGAAGCCATGTTCCTTTAGAATTTCAGCAACACTGTCGGCCACCAGGTCCTCGTCGTCTACCACCAGGATGCGTCTGGCCCGGGGCTCCTCCCCCTGCTTGCCGCAAGTTCCTGCTTCCGTCCCGGGAAAAATGCCCGGGCCTTCATTTTTCATCAAAACCGGCACAATCGAGTTACTGCGAAATGGATGAACCTGGATATTCATAAGTCCTTAGTTAACGCGCTCCTCTGGGTTCGGTTCAGTTCCGGGAAGAAAAACACTCATCGCGGTGCCTGCACCTGTACGACTGCGGAAGCGGATGGAGCCGTTTTGCTTCTGAACAATGTTTCTGGTCACCCACAAGCCCAGCCCAGTGCCGATTTCCATCTTCGTCGTGAAGAATGGCGTAAAGGCCTTTTCGCGCACCGCCGGCGGCATACCGGTTCCGGTGTCTGCGATTGTAATACGTACTCCTTCCATCTGCTGGGTAGATCCGGCTGCCCACTTTCTGGCGCAAATGATGATTCTGCCCTCATCCCTGGAGGCGTCAATTGCGTTGGTAACAAGGTTAGAGAGCACCTGTTTCAACTCTCCCTGCAAGGTCAGCAATTTCAGTCCGGGCTGAATTCTTTTCTCTACCTTCAGACTTTTATAGACGAACTTGCGCTCGTAAAGGGCCAGCACGTCTTCGATGGCGTCCTGGATTTTGACCCACGATGGCCGCGAATTATCGCGGTAAAAGCCAAGCGTCTGCTGGGCAATGTGGGTCACGCGCGCCAGCTCCTGATCTGCGAGGTTGAGCTGCTTGCGGACCTTGTCGGGCAAATCATGGTTCCGCTTGGCCAGATAAATGAAATTGGTAACCGCTTCGAGCGGGTTGTTGATTTCGTGGGCCACTGTTGCCGCCAAGCGTCCGACGGAGGCCAGTTTTTCCGACTCGAGCAGGGCCTGCTGGGCAAGTTTTCTATCCGTGATATCGGTGCACGCCCCGACCAGGTACATAGGGCTGCCATTGACGGTTTCCATCTTTGCGCGGTCATAGAGCCACCGTACCTGCCCGTCCGGGTGAAGGACCCGGTACTCCATTTCGAAATCGCCTCCATTGCGCGCGCAGCGCTCGACCGCAGGAAGCAGCGCCGGCAGATCCGCTGGATGAACCCTGGCAAGAAAATCCTCAGTCACGCCGACCGGTGTATCCAGAGGGATGCCGAAAAGCCGTTTCAGATTGTCATCGAATTCCAGGAACTCTCCGGTGTGCGGGTTCCAGCGGAAGGTGCCGGTATCCGATGCGGCCAGAGCGGCATACAGCCGTTCCTGGCTGGTCCTTACTTGTTCTTCCCGCTCCAGCAGAATCGACTCTGCCTGCTTCCGCTCCGTGATGTCTTCAACGGTCCCCACGTAGCCCAATACCTCGCCGCTGTCGGAAAGCATCGGCGCTCCCCGGCAGACGGACCAGTGAACGGGTCCCGGCTCGCGTCCCCAGCGGAACTCGTCGTACCACTCTTTTCGCTGGCTGGTTGCTTCCTGCCAGCTTCGCAGGACGCGCTCGACGTCGTCCGGGTGAACAAATCTTGCCCAGTTCTGGCCCAGCGACGCTTCCATTGAAGGAAAGCCGCAGATGGTCTGGCAGCGCGGGTTGGTGTAGAGACAGGAACCTCTGACGTCCGCGAGAAAAATCCCGACCGGCGAGCTTGCACTTAGGGAGCGGAAACGCTCCTCGCTCTCGCGCAGCGCCTGTTCCTTCTTTTTTTCAGTATCAATGTCGGTGTTGGTGCCGAACCAGCGGACCACCTTTCCCTCGCTGTCACGCAGCGGCAGGACACGCGTGAGAAACGGCCGGAAAATGCCGTCGGCGCCACACAAAGGGAACACCATCTCGAAGGGTTGTCCCGTGGCGATGCACTCGCGCCATCGTTCCAGCACCTTCGGCAATTCGTGCTGGTCATGCACAGATTGCCAGCCCCATCCTTCCATTTGCTCCGGAGTGGTGCCGGTGTACTCGTACCATTGCCGGTTGTACCAGAAGATCCAGCCGTCGCCGTTCGCCATCCAGGCCAGCTGTGGGATGGAGTTGGCCAGCGTGGCAAACTGCTGCTCACTTTCCTTCAGCGCCTGCTCGGCCTGCCGGCGCACGGTAATGTCTTCCACCGTGCCTGCATGCCCCAGAAGTTTTTTCTGGTCGTTATAGACAGGGGTTGCGCGCACCTCGGTCCAGCGCACACCCAGCTGAGGGTTGGCCCATCTGAACTCGCCGGTGTACTCGCTGCCCCGGCGGGCCGTTTCTGTCCAGTCGCGAAAAACGCGATCCCGGTCCTCGGGATGAACAAACCTGGCCCAACCTTCGCCCAGGGCTTCCTCCACAGCGAAGCCGCAGATCGACTGGCACTTGGGATTCGTGTAAATGCATTTGCCTTCCGTGTCGGTGAGGAAAATGCCCACCGGCGAACAGGCGCTTAGAGAGCGGAACCTCTCTTCGCTTTTGAGCAGCTCGCTGGAAACAAAAGCGCGCTCCGCAGTCAACCGGGCCGACTGCAAAGCGGTAGTGGCCTGGTTGGCCGCTACGGAGAGCAGAAGCTTCTCTTCTTCGCTGGGAAAATCGGGCCGGCTGGAAGCCACCACCACCATGCCCATTGAGGTCTGCATTCCAAGCCCGGCGGTCTGCAGGCGCAGCTCCGGCTTTCCCGAAGGCGAAAACAACGAAACCGGCGGCGAGACTCGATCCACCTTTTTGATGGGGCGCAACCGAGGTTTGTTTTCTTCAATCCATTGCGCGAACTCGGGCCGGTCCGGCGCCTGCAGCAGGTCGCACGCGGGCTCGCCCGCAATTGCATCGACGCAGACGTATCCTGCATCCAGCCGCAGTGTGCTGAACAGCAGCTCCAGGAGCCCGGTGGCAACGTCGCGCGGTCCGCGGCCAACCCATGCCGCCGGCATCATTGACAAGGCCACCAGATCGCGCATCGCGCGCCTGAGGTGACGCAGCTCCTGTTGCAACTGGCTGGTTTCCGGACTAGCCTCGAACTGCAGCGCGGGTTCGATACGCTCCTCTTTCCGCCAGCTCCAGCAGAAATTCATCGGGTGGCACAAAGAACGGATTTTCCTGCAGCACGCCGCCGATGATCACCATGGGATGAGTTCTCATAATATCCATCACTACGCCGGCGCCAAACTTGGCGCAATCGTACGTTCATATGACGGGGTCTTTATATTTCGGCAGCACGTAATTGAGACGTGTCTCGTACTCCACCAGGTCGTTCACCCCTGGCCGGTCTTCCAGTGCCCACTCCATATGCGCAACCAGCCGGGTCAGGGAGAAGCCTTGTTTCGGCCCCGACTTGAGGACCTCCTCGATCAGTGCGAGCATGGCGTCCTGGTCAAAGTGCCCTTCGCGCAGGTAGGCCTCTTCCCAGCGTTTTACTTCAAGCTGCCCGCTCTTTTCCGTTGCTTCTGTGTCGATTCCAGCCGCGCGCAGCCGCGCCAGGTGGTCCTCGCGCTGTTTCGGATCGACAATGTGGAACGCCTTCTGCCCGCGTTCAATGCCTTCCTTGATGAACGGCAGCAGCACGCGATACTCCTCGTCAGGAGTGTGAAAGAAGGCGCAGATGTGCCGGTACTTGCCCAGCGTGGACCCTGCAAAGTTGATGGGCTCTTCGAAACTCACTGTAAGCTCCTCCCCTGAAGTGTGGTTGAGATGTTGCAGGTGGCGTTTCTCCGCCTTCGGCTTCGCCCGAAAGGAGGCGGCCACCATTATATTGCATCGCCAAGCGACCATTTTCCGGCTGCCGATGGAAGCGCAGGCTGCCGGAAAAAATTCTGACAGTGCTCCGCCCATCACTTCCGCCGAGCTGTTACGCTGTCTCTTACTTCGTTGCGAATCTCTGCTAAGCTGGAACCTGCGCAGAGAGCAGTTCCGGTGTTTAAAAACGGGCAACTTGCAGTAGCAAAAGCTAGCAGATGCAACTCTGGTAAGCCGAGTTGCTTCTCAATTAGGTGCCAGGCGCGAACATGCCATCCAGAATCATCGTCGTAGATGACGAACACACGATAGCCGACAGCGTTGCCGAGATCATCGCCGGAGCGGGATATGAGGTCCGTTCATGCTATTCCGGAGCAGAGGCTCTTCTCTTGCTTGACGAATTCGAGCCGAATCTCCTGTTAAGCGACGTGCTTATGCCCGGCCTGAATGGATTCGAGCTGGGTTTGTCCGTCAAGCAGCGCTTTCCGGCGTGTCGTTTACTCCTGTTCTCCGGACAGGCTGCCACAGCCATCATGGCGCAAAATTTCATTGAGAGATTCAACTCTCGCGGTTACCGGTTTGAGCTCCTTCCCAAGCCGCTCCACCCCGGAGCTCTGCTCGCCAAAATCGAGGAGGCGCTTCTGCAAGCGGTCTAGCACCGAAGACCGTTGCTATCCTGCTTCCGTTTCTCAACTGAGGCACGCGCAACCGGAGAAGACTCATGTAATCGCCAGCCCCCCAAGTAGTCGCACGGAATCCTGGCCCAGCCAGCCGAAACCGGGCCATCCGGGGACCCCGAAATCGCCGTGATCGGAAAGCACCACTCTGCCGAAGGCCGGCGCGCAACGAAGCGAAGCGCGTCACACCCGCACCCAAGCTCATGACTGGTAGTTTCTGATTCCGGAATAACTGTCTCTGTGGCGCGTTAGAATGCAAGACAAATGGAGGCTTCCGTGCTTGGTGAAGTTTATCCACGCTGGCTTACCTGGACACTGAATGTTGGAGCAGCAGTCGTAGCCCTCGCGGCCCTTTCTGCGTATGGCTAGGGTTTCGATGGCACGACGATGCTATTAAGGAGAGCGTCAAGGCATGGATTCTTAGCGCCTGGGTCGTTGGGGTGCCGCTTTGGTTTTCTATTGAATACTATTTCATCTATAAATTTTTGGGTTTGGACAACGAGGATCAGAACGACGGGAACAACTCCTCAGACCAGAAAAACGCCCCGCAGCAGCAAGACAGATTCGACCACTTCAAGTACGGTCAGGAGATCGCGACCAAAGCGTGGCTGGCGGTCGTTACCGTACTCACTGGACTTTACTTCGGAGCGATGATCCCGTTTTTCCACAAGAACCCGGAGCCAACAAACCAGGTTGTGGTGGAATGTAAGCAGTGTCCTTGCTCAATAGTTAAACCCTAAATTGACCCGGCGGCAGACGATGGTCCGCATCAAGATGCGCGATCTGGCCACCCGCGCCCGCTGACGTGGTGCGTTGAGCCCCGGGGGACAAATGGAACGTAATCCATGAAATCTTTGGGGCGGGGACTCTATCCTTTCTGGACCCATCGGCGCGAACGGACGGCCGCTTTCACTATAATAATGTTCGACGGAACCCTCGTCCTCCGAACTTTAGATCGTCCGTGCCACGGAGCGCGAACCTTGAGTGCAGACAAGACAATTCGCAGGGTCACACAACCTGAAGAGCAGCAGTCAGAAACGGATCGCTATTGGCAAAGTGTGCCGGTTGGAGCACGGCTATCTGCCGTTTGGGAAGTCAGCGCAGCGGCGTATGCTTTTGCG
>DATNDP010000072.1:0-9685 GCA_035553195.1 Candidatus Acidiferrales bacterium | reverse complement strand
CGCCAAGGTCCAGCGCTTTGCATTGCCTGGGCTTTCCTTCGACGCCAATTACTCCCTGGGCGGAGCATCCTTATTCTCAGGGCTTCCAACCGCCCTCGATTTGCAGGTGGCTCCCGGTGCGCCGCACACAAGCGCGGTGGTCACGAACGCCGCCAACGCCAATAACACCACCATCTTTGACGATGCAACGCCGCGAACCGGTGGGGCTGCTAACTTGAATTCCATTCAGTGGGGTACGAGCGCGTCCGCCCTCTTTGGCAGCAGCCAATTTAGTTCTGATCTGTTTACTTACTTTGTCGATACGACAGGGCTCAATCAAATACATGAGTTCGGTAGTGGTATTACCGGCCGGAGAATCCATTTCGCGAACGGCAACGGACTGCTCTACACAGATGGAGGGAGGGCGATTGATCCTGTAACCGGTCTCCCCGCCGGTCTGTTCCAGGTCCCGGCGAGCGCTCTCATGGTACCGGATTCAAACCTCAATGCTGCGTTCTTCGTCACCCAGCAATTTGGAACCGGCGCTACGATTCAGGTGTTTGATCTGACCCACTTTACGCCGGTTGGCTCCATCACCATTCCCAACGTGACCGGCGCTATCAAGCGATTGATCCGCTGGGGCCAGAACGGCCTGGCCTTTAACACCGACGCAGGTCAGCTCTACCTGGTCGGCGCTGATCTGGTGAGTCCTATTCCGACGTCCACAACAGCGCCGATTCCACTGGCTACTCCACCAGTTCCACCGGCTCCAGGTCCGCTCACGCCGGTCATCGCGAACCTCAATCCCGGTTCAGCGCTCACCGGCAGCCCTGATTTGATCATTACCGTGAATGGAACAAATTTCCTCAGCAGTTCAGTCGTTGATTTCAACGGAAGCGCTTTAGCTACAACGTTTGTTTCCGCGACGCAACTACAAGCGACAATCCCGGCTGCGCAGATTGCTTCTGCTGGAGCATCGGTAATCACGGTCATCAATCCGCCTACGAGCGGGGGCACATCTGCGCCGGCGACGTTCTATACCGGGACGACAGCCGGTACCGGCTTTGCCGCCAACACATTCAATCTCCTGGCCAACCGAATCGCATATGATTCGGTGCACCACGTGATATTCGCCTCTTCGCCCAGCACTGCCGGTAGCCGAGCCAACAGCATTTCAGCGCTCGATCCGGCTTCCGGAAGCATTGTCTCGTCGCGCTTTGCGGGCAGCGAGCCTGATCTGCTGGCTCCCTCCGCTGACGGTCATTTCCTCTATGCCGCCATCGAAGGCGCAAGCCGCGTGCAGCGGTACACCCTGCCGGATTTTGCTGAGGACATCTCGTATTCGCTGGGGCTGGCCGGCAATTCCGGACCGCTTAACGCTCTGGACCTGCAGGTTGCGCCGGGAGCTCCGAATACGACTTCGGTTTCGCTGGCCAGTAACGGCTTCGGTTTCACAAATCCGCAGGGAGTTGCCGTTTTTGACGATTCCGTCCAGCGGACCAACCGCACCTTCAGTTCCGCCACTTCGATTCAATGGGGAGCAGATCCGACGGCAATCTTCGGCTCCAGTTCGTTTGGCTCGGACCTGCTTATTATGACTGTGGATCCAACAGGCGTTACGCAAAGTCAGGACTTCTTTTCAGCCTTTGCCTTGTTTGGATCGGTCAGCATTCATTTTGATTCCGGCACCAAACTGGTCTATGGCAATGACGGCCACGCCGTGGATCCGGCTACGGGGACAGTTGTGGGAACCTTTAGCTTACCTTCCGTTTCCGCCACGGATTTCATGGTTCCGGATTCCACTCTTAACCGAGCGTTCTTCCTGATCCAGCCCCAAAGCTTTAGTGCGCCCGCAACCATCACGATTGAATCGTTTGATCTCACCACTTTTGCGCCCGTGGGCACCATTACAATTCCCAACGTGAACGGCACAGTAAAGAGCTTTATTCGCTGGGGGGATAATGGCCTGGCATTCAATACGACGGGGGGAGAAGTGCATCTGATCGGGGGAAATTTTGTCCGCTGAGCTTATACTTTTCAACTTTTAGAATTGTCGATTTCCCGGATGGACTAGAATCGCAAGAGCACCCATGTCTGATTCAGCTCTTGCCCCAACCAAACCGAAAGAGACCAGAAATGGCATCGCCTCCGGTCCGCAGGTAAACGTGTTTGCCGTGCATGGCGTGGACCCGGAAGTCCAGGCCTACGCCATGGCCAAGTACTCCCGCTCGGCGCTCTCAATGAAGGAGTCGCTCAAGGAGATCAGCGAGCAGAAGGCCGAGCAGTTTCTGAATACCTTCTATTTCCAGTATGGACATCGCTCCATCGCTGATCTGGCGCACATTGCCCTGGCGGTGGAGAAGCTTTCCATTCTCGCCGCCATTGTCCTGGTGGATGAGCAGCGCTGGGACGGGCAGGAACGCTCCACACGCTACCAGAATTTCAAAAAGAGCGGCTACTACGTGCCCGAGTTCGGAGCGGAGCAGGCGAACTTGCGCCAGACGTATACGGCCACGGCCGATTTCCTGTTCGCCGAGTATGAAGCACTCACGCAGGAGATGCTGCGCTATTACACGGGACAGGTAGCGCGTCCGCCGGAGATGGCGGAAGACGCATACACACGCACGCTGCGCGCCCGCGCCTTCGATAACTCACGCTATCTACTGCCCCTGGCCACCAACACGTCATTGGGACAGATCGTGAATGCGCGCACGCTGGAGACGCAGATTTCGCGTCTGCTTTCGAGTGCCTTCCACGAAGTTCAGCATTTGGGCGAACTGCTGAAGCAGGCCGCTCGGGAGCCCGCGTACAACGCGCAATCGGAGTGGCTGCGGGCGCTGGTTGAAGAAATCAGGCAGGCCAATCCGGAAATTGGAGCGCGAGCGGAGCAGCAGTTGCTGCGTCCCGTGAAGGTGGCGCCGACGCTGGTCAAGTACGCCAACCGCAACGAATACGAGATAAAAACCCGTCAGGAGCTGGCGCAGGCAGCGGCCGAGGTGATGAAGAGCGCGCCAATCGCTTCGGCTCCGCTGGTGGATCTGGTCGCGAGCGGCCCAGTGGAGGTTGAGCTGGCCGCAACATTGCTCTATTCGGCGTGTCATTATCCATATCGCCAAATCCGAGAGCGCGTCGAGGGTATGACCGCCGCACAACGCGATGAAATCATCGCCCTCGGAACGCGCCATCGCGGAGCGCATGACGAGTTGCTGCGCGCCTTTCACGCGGCTCAGGGTTTTTGCTTCGACATTCTTATGGACATTGGCGGCTTCCGCGACATGCACCGTCATCGCCGCTGCACACAAGTTGAGCAGGGCTTCACCCGCGAGCACGGCTATGAGACTCCTGCCGACGTTAGTTCGGCCGGATTGGATCAGCGCTACCATGCCGCCATGCAGCGCGTGACCGAGGCTTATGACAAACTGAGCCGCGACGGACAGGCCGAGGCTGCCCTCTACCTGCTGCCCATGGCGTTTCGTAAACGCACATTATTCAAGATGGATTTTGCCGAAGCGCTCTACATTTCCGAGCTGCGCAGCGGTCAGGCCGGCCATTTCTCCTATCGGGCTGTGGCTTACGCAATGTATGAGGAGGTAGTCAGAAAGCATCCTTCGCTGGCAAGGTATTTCCGCGTGACCGACATCAAGGAACCGGTGGACCTGCTGCGGAGATGATCTACCCGCGAGTGTTCTGGCGGCGGTTCTGGCTGGCTTTGGCCGCAGTGCTCCTGGGGAATGCGCTTTATTTCTCAATTCAGCGTTTTTTGCCCGCTTTGGGGCGTCATACCGCGTTCCGGATTGACCTGGGTTTAGTGCTTGATTTCTGGATCTGTGTGGTGGTTTTTGTCCTGCTACTGTCCTTTTTCGCATCCAGGCACTAGGTACTTTAGTGCTATGACCACCTACTTCCGTGCTCATTTATTCCGCTGTAAAATTTAGGTAATTCAACGCCACTGGCCGAGCTCTCACCCCCTCTGGCACGCGACTGCCGTTCTGCGCCGCGGGAGCCCGCATGGTTTTGACTCAGAAAACGGAGACACCGGTTCATTGCTTGAATCAATGCAAAAGATCGCCATCTTGTATGACGCCAGCCAGGCGATCCTGTCTACGTTTGACCTGGATGAGGTCTTAAACCAGATCCTCACCATCGTGCGCGATTACTTTCAGCTCCAGAACGGAGCGGTGCTGCTCCTGGACAAGAACAAATCTGAGCTGTATATCCGCGCGCATATAGGCTACCAGGGCGTGCAAGGGCTGCGCATTCCCATAGGCAAAGGTCTGAGCGGGTCCGCGGCCCAGCTCAAGAGGCCGATCTACGCGCCTGAGGTGAGCAAAGATCCGCGTTACCTGGATGTAATCCGGACAACCGGCTCCGAAGTGGCCATCCCTCTCATGGTGCGCGACGAAGTGGTGGGCGTGCTGGACTTTCAAAGCGAGCAGGTGAACTTTTTTGACTCTGAAATGATCGACCTGCTTACGCTGTTCTCCACCCAGGCATCTCTGGCTCTTGAGAATGCGCGCCTGTATTCGCTGGAACGGCGGCGCGCGGAACAGTTGGAAGCCATTAACGCCGTTGCCCGCCAGACGACCGCGGTTCTGGACCTGGACGAGTTGCTCACCGTGGTATGCCGGCTGCTGCTGGAGTGGTTCCACAGTGACCACGTTGCCGTGCTGCTGGCGGAAGGGGACACACTGCGGGTGCGCGCACATGAAGGACGACTTACGCCGAACCTGGCCATGGGCGCTCAACTGGCGCCGGGTCGCGGGCTGGCGGCGCGCGCGCTGGGGCAGGGCAGAAGCGTAATAGAAAACGACGTAAATGCAGTGGAAGGGTATGTTGCCGGGTTTGCGGAAACGCAGTCCGAGCTCTGCGTGCCGTTAATTTTCTTCGGCGAAAAGCTCGGAGTCCTGGCGCTGGACAGCGCCAGGAAGAACGCCTTTGAGCCCGATGACATGCAGCCGCTCGAGTCCGTAGCCGACATCTGCGCGGCGGCAATCCAGAACGCCAGCTACTTTGACCGCATGAAGCAACTGGCCTACGTGGACGGCCTGACCGGAATCCACAATCGCCGCTACTTTGAGATGCGCATTGTGGAGGAACTGGAGCGCGCAGGCCGTTTCCAGGGACGCATGTCAATCATCATGGTTGATATTGACAATTTCAAACGCGTGAACGATGAGTTCGGGCATCTGCTGGGCGACGAAGTCCTTCGCGCCGTATCCACCATCCTCAAGCAGCAGTTGCGCAAGTCAGACCTGCTATGCCGTTACGGCGGGGAAGAGTTCGCCATCGTGGTACCGGAGACCACAGGCGAAAACGCCGTGCGGGTGGCGGAAAAGCTGCGCCGGCAGATAGAAACGCACCATTTTCCCGGAGTGCCGCGCCTGGTAACCATCAGTTGCGGCGTCGCTGACTATCCTACGCACGGCATTACCCGCGACGAGGTGGTCGCGGCGGCCGATAGCGCGCTCTACAACGCAAAACAATTAGGGAGAAACCGCGTAGCTTCTGCGGCCCCTAAACGTGAATTTTCGGCAAGCAAGTGAGAGGTCTTTCCAATTCATGAGCTCGTCGCCGGCAACCAGCAGCGCACCGGGCAAAGTTGTTGCCCGTACAGCGAGCATTCATATTGATCCGGCGTGCAATGCGTTCATGCATGATTGCTTCCGGCAGTTTGGCATCCATGTGGTTGCCCTGGCCGGCGATCCGGCCACCATGTTCAGCCGGCAGAAGTTTGAGGCGTGCGTCCTGCGCCTGTATGATCCCCAGGCGGAAGCCATCCTGAAGGCGGCCCGCAGTTCCAGCTCCAACAAAAACATTGTGATCTACGGGATCGCGCGCAACGCGCAGGAAGCCCTGCGTTATTCCAGCTATGGAATCAATGCGATTTTTGACGAGCCTCTGGATCGGCAAAGCGTGCTCAAGGTCGTCCGGGCGACTCACCTGCTGGTCATTCACGAGCTGCGCCGATACGTCCGCGTCCCGGTAGTTGCTGACGCTCGCATTGATCTGGGTCCAACGACGGTCAGAGTGATGACTGTTGAAGTTAGTTCAGGCGGAATGTCTGTCAAAAGCGAAACTCCGCTCTCGTCCTCTGACACAGTGCGCGTCACAACCAAGCTTCCCGGTCTGCAACAAATGGATGTGCGCGCCTTCCTCTGCTGGTGCAGGCATGCCGAGAAAATGTACGGCCTCCGCTTTGATCCCAGCGATCCACGTCGTCTTGAAGTACGCCGCTGGATCGACGAATACCTGGAAATCGTGTAATCTGAAGGTACTCCCAATCGTACATATCCCGGGGTTTTCTTCTCTCATGCAAACCATTGAACTTATGCATGTCCGCAAGAGCTATGACCAATTCGTAGCCGTGGACGACCTCAGCTTTGCCATTGCCGAAGGGTCTGTGTTCGGGCTCCTGGGCCCGAACGGCGCGGGAAAAACCAGCACCATCCGGATGATGATCGGCATTACGGCGCCGGATTCCGGCGAGATCAACGTGTTCGGAAAACCTTTCGAGCGCAAATCCCTGCACAAAATAGGCTATCTCCCGGAAGAGCGCGGGCTCTACAAGAAGATGAAGGTGCTCGACCAGCTCGTCTTTTTGGGCGAGCTCCACGGAATGCAGGCGGCCGATGCACGCAAGAAAGCCACCGAATGGTGCGCGCGGCTGGAAATCTCCGAAAAGCTGGATAAGAAAGTGGAAGAGCTCTCCAAGGGCATGCAGCAGAAGATCCAGTTCATAGCCGCTCTTTTGCACGATCCCGAGTTCATCATCATGGACGAACCCTTCTTCGGTCTCGATCCAGTGAATGCGGGCTTGCTTAAAGATGTGATGCTGGACCTGAAAAAGCGGGGCCGGACGATTCTCTTCTCGACCCACCGCATGGACCAGGTGGAGAAGCTGTGTGACTCCATCTGCCTGATCAATCGCGGACGGTCTGTGCTGCAAGGACCGCTCAAGCAGGTGAAGGCGCAATACGGGAAGAGCAACGTGCAGATTGAATACGAGGGCAGTGGCGAGTTCCTTCAGCAGACGCAGCTTGTGGGGTCATATAACAACTACGGCAATTACGTGGAAGTGCGGCTGGCGGCGGGAGCCGATCCGCAGCAACTGCTGCGGGCAGCCGCCGAACGGTCACGAATCAGCAAATTCGAGCTGGTGGAACCTTCTCTGGAAGAAATTTTCATCGAGGTAGTGGGGAAGAACGATGCGTAATATCTGGTTGATTGCCCGGCGCGAATACCTGGAACGTGTACGGACACGCTCTTTCATGATCATGACTGTGCTCACGCCGCTGTTGATGGCCGCCCTGACGGTCGGCCCGGGATTGCTGGCGGCACGGGTCTCCCACCACTCCAGGCACATGGTGGTAGTAGCTTCCGATCAGCAGACCGGAAACACTATCAAAGAACAGCTTATCCACGAAAATGACCAGTCGCGCCAGAGCGAAGAAGCAGCCCGGAAGTCCTCAATGAAGCGGGGACCCCAGCCTCAGCCGGAGATCACCGTGGATGTTGACACGAACGTCTCAGCTGAACACCGTGCGGAATTAGTGCAAAAGCTGCAGAACAAAGAAGTGGATGGAGTGATCTGGGCGCCGGAAGAGGCTTTGAAATCGCGAGAGATACCCTTCATCACGCGCGACACATCGAGTTTTATCGAGACTGCTGAAGTGCAGGCAAGCCTCAAGCAATCAATATCGCGCCATGCTCTGCAGGCCAGGGGCTTGAACGAGCAGGAAATCGACGGCATATTTCAGCCGGTGAAGCTGGACGTTCAGGATGCGGCGGGAAACGGAGCGGCGAACCCGCAAATCGTCCTCATCACCAGCGTCGTGCTGGTAATGATTCTCTACATGTCGGTGCTGATGTACGGAATCAACGTGATGCGCGCAGTGCTGGAAGAGAAAACATCCCGGATCATGGAGGTGATGCTTTCAGTGGCGCAGGCCAAGGAAATGATGGCGGGCAAGATTCTTGGCGTTGGTGCCGTTGGGCTCACCCAGATCGGGATCTGGGCGGCGGTCGCCCTGGCTTATATCGTTCCGAACGCAATGGCCCTGCGCGGCCAGCTTAAGACGATGCTTTCTCCCGGCCTGTTGATCTGGTTTGCTGTGTTCTACCTGCTCGGTTACACGCTCTACAGCACCATCTATGCCGCTATCGGCTCCATGGTGAATTCCGAACAAGAGGCCCAGCAGCTTCAATTCGTTGCCATCCTCCCCCTTATCGCGGCAGTTGCCGTGATGATCGGCGTGGTTGAAATGCCCAACTCAGCGCTGGCTATCTGGTGTTCGCTGATTCCGTTCACCTCGCCTCTGATCATGTTCATGCGCATTGCCGTGCAGACGCCTCCGCTGTGGCAGATTGCTCTTTCGGTGGTTCTGCTGGTGGGTACGGTTTACGCGCTGGTGCTATTGTGCGCCAAGATTTATCGCGTAGGAATTCTGATGTACGGCAAAAGACCCACCCTGCCGGAGATCATGAAGTGGCTCAAATACGCGTAACTGCCTGACGTGTCCGGTAGAATCAGCATTCATGGAGCCTTCGGCGCAGCTTCCCGCTCAGCTCAGCGGCAGCAACGTTGCGGATCTCGAACGGAAATTTTCTTTTCGGGAGAAAATCCAGCTCGCGCTGATCACCTGGACTGCCACATGGCTGATCCGGCTGATCGGTCCCACGCTGCGCTATACCTTCATGGCAGAACCGGACTGCCGCGGCAACGAGCGTGGCAGCGGCCCTATCTGCATATGGACGTTTTGGCATCGCTGCGTGATCGCCGCCACTCACCGCTGCCGTGATAACCAGATTGCCGTGATGACCAGCCGCAGCTTTGACGGTGAGTACATCGCGCGCATCATCAGGAAGTTCGGTTTCATTCCTGTCCGCGGATCAAGTTCGCGCGGGGCCGTCGGCGCCTTGATGGGCATGCGCCGCGAGTTGGAAGAGGGGCACTCTGTGGCGTTCACCATTGATGGCCCCCGCGGCCCGCGCTATGTAGCCAAACCCGGTCCCGTCATGCTGGCAAAAAAAAGCGGCGTACCCATCGGCTGCTTTTATATTCATGTGGAGAGCGCCTGGGTGCTGAACTCATGGGACCGCATGATGGTGCCGAAACCTTTCTCACGCGCCGTTTTCTACGCCAGCTCTCCTATTTTTGTTCCCGCCGATGCTGACGATGAGCAGATGACTTTGTTCCACGCACAGATGCAGGAAGCGCTGGAGCGCTGCAGGTTGAAGGCGGAGGAAGCGCTCAGCAAATAGCTATGGTAGTGAGCACTCAGCACTCACTCTGCAGCACCATGCAGCGAACATTGTCATCCTGAGCGAGCACAAGCGAGGAACGAGTGAGTGCGAGTCGAAGGATCTATGTATTTGGCCCCTTTTCGGATGCGGACCTTGAGCCCGTTTCACACCGACTAATCCAGCCGGAATTTCAGCGAGTCATCTGATCGTTGAAATGAATTCATTGCAAAACTCTGTCGAATGGCACGAGACTCAAATGCATAGATCCTTCCACTCGTGCGCAAGCGCGCCGCTCCTGCGCCCTTCGCTCAGGATGACAACTCTGAGTACTTGATAATAGAGAGCGCTTCCTCATGCACCTGCGCTTCTGAGCCGAACCCCCTTATCCAATGCACATCCCGTTCGCGGCGAAACCACGTCATCTGCCGCTTCGCGTAGTTGCGGTGTCCCTGCTGTGCGGCGG
>DATNDP010000071.1:0-4556 GCA_035553195.1 Candidatus Acidiferrales bacterium | reverse complement strand
ATTTGGCGTCCCCGACGGGATTTGAACCCGTGTTACCGCCGTGAAAGGGCGATGTCCTAGGCCGGGCTAGACGACGGGGACGCTGGCAATACGGAAGGCCGATTCATTTCTGTGAACGAACGGCAGTCGTGGCTGACAAATTCCCTGCATCAACTCACGACCTCGGCAAAAGGCCCGTGATATGGGCCGAGTTCGATACTAACAGAAGCCCTTTAAATTCAGCAACGGAAGGCACGAGGAACAAGTCCATTTCGGGGCCCACGGCAGAGACCAGAAGCACACGTTCAATGCTTTCGCAAATTACCGCCTCATATCCACGGAGAACTTAAGCGCCAAATTTCTTTACGGATCAGGATTTCCATTTCTCAACAATGACGTGACCGTCTTGAGTGGTGGTGTTTCGGTCAATTCGATTTGTTCCTATACGCTTCCCCGCGTATCAGCGGCTGGACGTCCGCGCGGATAAATCGTGGACGTTCCAGCACTGGAAGATGACTCTGCACGTCAGGGTCTGAACATAACCAATCACAACAGCCCGCAGGTGACTTTGGACCCCGCCACGGGCTTGGTGGTATCCGAATTCGGAAAGGGTTTGCCGATCCTACCCACAGCCGGCCTGGTGTTTGAATTCTGAATCACTCGTCCGTGCGTCGGCGGGATACTTGATAGCATGAAGTGTGCCACCAAGTGATCATCGAACCGCCATCCTGCTCGGCGCCTCCGGGCTGGTTGGCGGATTCTGCCTGCGTGCGCTGGTGGACGATCCTGCTTATACGCGGGTGATGATCTTCGGCCGGCGCCAGCTTCCTGCCCTCACACGTGCGAAGGTCGCGCAACGGATCGGCGACCTGGGAAGCTTGACGGTTGAGGACTTTCGCGGCGCGCAGGATGTTTTCAGTGCGCTCGGAACAACGATTCGCAAGGCTGGTTCGCAACCCGAGTTCCGGCGCATTGATATGGAGCTGCCTCTGCACCTCGCATCCGAGGCCGTAAAGGCCGGAGCTGAACAGCTTGTGATCGTCTCGTCAGTGGGCGCGGACCCGCATAGCAAGAACTTCTATCTTCGCACCAAGGGTGAGCTGGAGCTGAAGCTGGCCAACTTGCCGTTCAAGTCGATCCACATCCTTCGTCCAAGCCTTTTGGTCGGAAAGCGGGCTGAGTTCAGGCTGGTAGAGGCGCTGACTATCGCGATTGCTCCTGGGCTCGATCTCCTGACTCTGGGACCATGGCGCCGATATCACACGATCAAGGCGGAACGGGTTGGCCAGGCGATGGTCGGGGCGGCCCGATCTGGAAAAAGCGGGACCTACATATATGAGTACGACGAGATCATGAAGCTGGCCGCAATTAATAAACATCTGTGAAACACGGAGCCAGCGGAGGGAGCGGAAACAATTCATTCAGTGCTCAGTCCGCGCTTGCCGAGCTGGAACTATATGTTGTTCAAACCGGTTGGGTCTTGCTGACTTCCGGCTATTTCAAACATTCTCCGGTTACTCCGCTTCCTCCGTGTTTCAAGATGTTCCGCAACTCACGCACCAAAGCTGGATAGATCAGCATTGGCGCCGCAGATTACAACGCCTACGCGTTCTCCAGGATGGGGCTGATATGCGCCGGAGATGAGCGCTGCCAGCGCCGTGGCTCCGCCGGGTTCAGCGATGATGCGCAGCCGCTGCCAAAGCAGGCGCTGTGCTTCGATAATCTGCTCGTCGCTGACCAGTACCACGCGTTGGACAAATCTCTGCGCAATGGGAAACATCAACTCACCCACTCGACGAGCGCCAAGCGAATCCGCGGCAACGCCCCCGGTTTCAACTTCCACCACATGGCCGGCTTCAAGGGCCTTAAATAAGGATGGAGCGCGCTCGGGTTCCACGCCGATCACCCGCACGCGCTCCTGATACCAGGCGGCAACTCCCCCGATGAGCCCGCCTCCGCCCACGGCAATCAGCACGCTTTCCAGACCACGCACCTGCTCTTCAAATTCCATGCCCAGCGTTCCCTGACCGGCAAGCACGCGCGGATCATCGTACGCATGCACCTTCAGAGAGCCTGTTTCCGCGGCCCGCTTCTGACTGGCCGCAAGTGCTTCCGCGTAATCGCGGCCGCCGACGTTCACGGTGGCGCCATACTGTCGCAAGCGCTCTACCTTTACAGGCGAAGAGATGGTAGGAACGAAAATTTCAGCGTGGTGGCCGAGTTGGTGCGCCGCGTAGGCGACAGCAGCACCGTGATTCCCGCCGGATGCTGCGATCACGCCGGCCTCGGGCACTTCGGAACTCAGAATGCAATTGAAAGCGCCTCTCGGCTTGAACGATCCGGTATGCTGCAGGGCTTCCAGCTTGAGGAATATTCTGGCATTCACGCCGAATCCGTTGTCGTCAAGCGCAATGCATGGTGTGCGCCGGATGTGGAGCGCGATGCGCCGAGCGGCATCCTGAATCTCTACTCGTGACACCATATTTGCTGGGCGAATACCTGCAACCGAAGCCGTCATCTTCGGCGCCTCCTCTGCCGGTAAAACACTTCAGGAACTATAGCGCATCGGATAATGTCGTTGCAGGTCAACTGACGTCGCTTCGTAGCTTATTGGAAACTCTAATTACCAGGAAGCGTCCCATTCGTCGCATCCCTTTTGTTTTCAGCAGCTTTACGCAATTTAATCGACAAAATAGGGCAACTCGGAAGAAAATGTGTAATTTGGCAGGATTGTGAAGCTGTGTCTTTTCACAAAACGGATCGGCCGGAGACTCGCTGCGCTCGTGGTGGCGACGGCAGTGTCGTGCATGGCGATGGGGCAAGCGCCGCAGCACGCTCAATCGCCCATTGATGCTGAAGGCGGATTCCTGGCGAATGAAGGCGCGCAGCCGCGCTTTGAGTCGGGCAGCAAACTTTCAGGTCAGGCAGAGCTGGCGCTGCGCGAACAGCGCGTGCTCAGCGTTCCTCACTTCACTGGCTCGTTTCCATTTAATGGACAGACATTTCCTTTCAATATCGTAGGAACGAACCCGCAAGCGGGAGGTATCACCCGCATTCCTACGCAACTCAAGCCGGTGACTCTGCTGTTTGAGGGGTATGAAGATGAGAACGGCGAACCCATCGTGCTCAGCCCCGATACGGTGGTGATGACCGTAAGGAACTCTCCCAATTTTCGTTCAGCGCAGTACCAGACCGGGTTTACACAGTTCGCCGATGCCGTCCAACGGGCACAGTTTTACAACAGCATGGCGCAAGACTGGCATACGCTGCTGGAACTTCCCCAGATCCTCAAGCCACTAATTATGGTGGTGCCTAAAAATTCCGCCAAGGTCTTTCGCAATCGCAGCACCGGAACGGTGTATGCAATCGTTGATACGGACTTTTTCGTCTCCCAGCTCAATACCCTGGTACAGATGGAGAATCTCCGGGTTGACGGCCTGCCCATTATCCTCACCCACAATGTCATGCTGGCTCCAGGCGCTGACGTGAAGCGTTGCTGTGTGCTCGGTTTTCACACCGCATTTGACGCCGGAGAATTGAAGAATGCGAAGATGGTGCAGACTCTGGTCTGGGCGAGCTGGATGGACCCGGGGATCGTGGGCCCGGGAATTGCCGATGTGACTGCGATGAGCCACGAAATTTCTGAGTGGGTGAATGACCCGTTTGGTACCAACCTGGTTCCTGCGTGGCAGTATCCCAATGCGTCGCTGGGCTGCCAGAATAATCTTGAAACCGGGGACCCGCTGGCCACACTACCAAACGCAGGTTACGCCGTAAATATCGACGGCGTCACATATCATCCTCAAAACCAGGTTTTGCTGCCGTGGTTCACGCGTCAGCCCTCGGATGCTTTGGAGCACGCTTACAGCTTTCCTGATTCAACTCTGGTCACCGGCCCGTCATTGGCCTGCCCGACACACTAGACACGATTTGTTGGGACTTTCCGCGCGGACCTGCCAGTCTCGATTGGTCGGAGTGTGCATGGAAACCGATTCACAGCGGATCACAGTGGCAGAAATACACCGGTCAGGAGCGATAAGTGGCCGCAACTCGGGGGCGTTCACGGCAGCTTACCGCTCCGCGGGAAGACCGGCTTGCGTACTGACATCCGGTTCTCCTGAGCCTCGATCCTCCGCAAATGCCGATGGCTGATCTGAGGTCTGCGGTTCCGGCAAGCGCAATGTGTGCGCTTGCCAGAACCCTGGAGGAACAGGAGTTATCTGTGAGAGAGAACGCATCACGGCTCCAGCCTTGCGGGAATTTTTCGGTTCGTTAAAAATCTGCTCAAGAGCCTCGTTCTGGAAGGCGCTCACGCATCTGTCACAAGGTTTACAATTGTGCGCTGTTTCACAGAAAGGTCCTGTTCATGCGCAAACTTATTGCCGTTCTGCTTTTCATCCTTTCCGCACTTCCATTGACCGCCGCTCCGGCGAAATCGCATTATCAACTGAAACAGAAATTTACTTTGGGCGGGGAAGGCGGCTGGGACTACCTAACCTACGATGCTGACGGTCACCGGCTTTTTATCTCGCGCGGGACGCACGTAATGGTAGTTGATCCTGAAAAGGGCTCCGTGG
>DATNDP010000070.1:0-7535 GCA_035553195.1 Candidatus Acidiferrales bacterium | reverse complement strand
GACGCGGCGGTGTCTTTGAGCTCGTAGAGTTCGCGCCGCATCACCGCGTCGGCCGTCGCCTCCAGCAAGAGCAGGAGGATAAAGCCTGGAATGGCCAGGTGAATCAGGTCGGGAAGCTGCGGCATGCGGAAATCAGTGTAGCGCAAAAAAACAAAAACCTTACCGCTGATTGCGCTGATCACACTGATTGCCACTGATCAAAACCAATTAGAGATCTGCTTTATCAGCGTTCATCAGCGGTGAGATTTTTTCCCGCTGGTGGCGGGCTTTCTCCGCAGCAATTACAATTTTCTGCGCAGCCGAGATCGACATAAGGAGCAATCATGGCAGGCGTGAAGCTCATTGTGATGTATCCGCGTCCCAAAGACATTGACGCTTTTGAAAAGCTGTACCAGTCCGAGCATGTACCCATGGCGGTGGAAAAGCTCGGGGGAAAGACGAAGTTGGTGGCAACCAGGGTGACTGCCTCGCCTCAGGGCACACCGCAGTATTACCGCATTGCGGAAGTCCACTTCCCTTCCATGGAGGCCCTGCAGGCGTGCGCCGCATCTCCGGGAGGGAAAGAAACGCTGGCCCATGCCGCGAAGATTTCCTCCGGCGGCCCGCCCGTGATGCTGGTCGCGGAAGAAGAGTCATTCACGTTCTAAAACCCTGCCGCTGATTACACCGATACTGATTTTCGCTGATCAAGAAAGATCCAGTTCCATATGCGTTCATCAGCGGTGCGATTGACTGCGGTCAACATCTCATTCAAGAGAAAAGGGCGAAGCCGGAGTCGCGCTGAGCCCGCTGATCAGAGGCTGACAAATCTTTGAGAGCCCCTAAGCTGCAAAAGCGGTTTGGAGCGGAGCGACAAATAAATGAAAGCCATTCAGGTCCAGAAAACAGGTGGTCCGGAAGTTCTCACGCTAGTCGATCTCCCGATTCCGACGCCCAAGCCGAACGAGGCCATCGTAAAACTCGCGGCCAGCGGCGTGAACTTCATTGATGTCTATTTCCGCGAAGGACGCTACCCGGCGCAGCTGCCGTTTGTGGATGGCCAGGAAGGCGCCGGAACGGTGACGGAAGTCGGCGCTGAGGTGAAATCGCTCAAGCCTGGCGATCACGTTGCCTACAGCAACGTCCTGGGCAGTTATGCCGAGTACGCGGCCGTCCCCGCCGACAAGCTGGTAAAGGTCCCCGCCGGGCTCGATGACCAGCAGGCGGCTGCGGCTATGCTCCAGGGAATGACCGCGCATTATCTGGTCTACTCCACCTATCCGCTGAAGAAAGGCGAGACCACGCTGATTCACGCTGCCGCCGGGGGCGTTGGACTGTTGCTGGTGCAGATGGCGAAAAACATAGGCGCGCGGGTAATCGGCACGGCCGGTTCGGAGGAAAAAGCGCGCCTGGCCAAAGATGCCGGCGCCGACGAGATGATCGTTTACACCAAGCAGGACTTCGAAGCGGAAACCAAACGGCTGACCGGCGGCAAAGGCGTGGACGTGATCTATGATGGCGTGGGCAAATCAAGCTTCGATCAGGACCTGAACCTGCTTCGTCCTCGCGGATACCTTGTCCTGTTCGGCGGAGCCAGCGGCGCCGTGCCGCCGTTCGATCCGATCAAGCTCTCGCAGAAAGGCTCGCTGTTCCTGACGCGCCCCAGCCTGATGCATTACGTGGCCACGCGCGAAGAGCTGGAAAAACGTGCGGGAGACGTGCTGGGCTGGATCGCGGCCGGCAAGCTAAACTTGCGCATTGAACACAAATACAAACTTGCCGACGCACAACAGGCACATCGCGATCTGGAAGGCAGGAAGACAACCGGGAAGCTGCTGTTGATTCCGTAATCGGAGGGAGTTACAACTCATGTCGACGCTTGGGTTCATCGAATACGAGAACGCCAGCCCCGAGGTCCGCGCCGTTTATGACGACATCATGGCCACGCGCAAGACGGACAGCATCAACAATTTCTGGAAAGCCCTGGCCCATGATCCGGTGCGGCTGAAGCGCACATGGGAAGACACAAAGACCATCATGGACGCCGGCGCGCTCGATCCGCTGGTGAAGGATCTTATTTACCTGGCCGTCAGCATCAGCAACCAGTGTGGCTACTGCATCGCGTCTCACACAGTCTCCGCGCGCAAAAAGGGCATGACTGACGCCATGTTCAACGAGATGCTGGCGGTCGTTGGCCTGGCGAATGAGAACAACCGCCTCACCGCCGGTCTTCAAGTGGAGATCGACGACCAGTTCAAAGCCACCGGTTGAGAGCGATGAACGATTTTTGCCGCAGATTTGAGATGACGATTCCCGTGGTGCTGGCGCCCATGGGCGGCGGGCCCTCGACACCGGAACTGGCGGCGGCGGTTTCGAATGCTGGCGGGCTCGGCTCGCTGGCGGCTGCGTATTCCAGCCCGGAAAAAATCGGGCAGGACATTGCCAGGATCCGGGAGCTGACGCCGCGCCCCTTTGCTGTAAATTTATTTTCCCCTCAGGCGCAGGATCCCTTGCGCGGCGACGTGCAAGCAGTCGCGAACTTTCTCGGCCCATTCCATCAGCGCCTTGGCTTGGGCGAGCCGCAATTACCCCAAAGCGCAATTGAAGATTTCAACAAGCAGGTTGATGCGGTTTGTGAAGCCAGGCCGCCGATCGTCAGCTTCACCTTCGGGCTGCTGCCGCCGGCGGTCATCCAACGACTCAAAGCACAATCAACTTTCATCGTCGGCACAGCTACAACGGTGGATGAAGCGCAGCAGCTCGAGCGGGCCGGCGTTGACGCCGTAGTCGCACAAGGCAGCGAAGCTGGAGCCCATCGCGGCACGTTCGCAGTTCCGGCTGAAGAGGCTCTGATCGGGACCGTCGCTCTGGTTCCCCAGATCGCCGACGCGGTGAGCATTCCGGTGATCGCCTCCGGCGGCATCATGGACGGACGTGGCATCGTGGCGGCGCTTGCCCTTGGCGCAAGCGCCGTCCAGATGGGAACAGCGTTCCTGGCGGCGAAAGAGTCAGGCACAAACGCAACCTATCGCGAGGCGCTGCTGAAAGCGCGCGAGGACCAGACCACCACCACGCGCGCTTTCTCCGGCCGCATGGCCCGCGGCCTTCGCAACGAGTTCATTGAGAAATGGAATGCCTCAGGGCTTACCCAACTCTCCTACCCTTGGCAGAACGCATTTACGCAACAGATGCGGCGCGCGGCGGCAGCAACCAGGCAGCCAGGGATGCTTTCCCTCTGGGCGGGACAAGGCGTACGACTCATTCGGGAAGGCACAGCCGCCGAACTAATTTCGAGATGGCGTGAAGAAATGAAGGCTGCGCAGCAGGATGCCTGCCAGAGCTTTTGAAATGTCTGCATTGCCAGAAAAGATAACGGCGCACCCAACTCGAGTGCGCCGTCTGCGTGTTACTGCTCTTTCCTTTGCAAATTAGTCGCCCGTTGGCTGATTTTCCGGAGCATGCAGGACGCGGAATGTGCTGCCGCCATTCGCCCACACCAGAACCAACGTGTCTTTACCCTGCGGAACGTTGTTGAAATCCTGCTTAGCATCTGATGCGCCATTGACCGGCTTGCGATCGACTTCCTGGATCACATCGCCGCGCGAGAGGCCGGCATTGTCTGCCGGGCTGCCGGGAATGACGTTTGTGACCACGGCACCCTTAATGTTGCTCGGCACCTGCAACTGGTCGCGAACATCAGGCGTCATATCGCTCAGCCCAATGCCCCAGCGCGCTTTGCCGTGCGCGGTTCCCGTGCTGGCGTACTGTTCACCCTTCTGGTTCAATGCCTCAAGCGTTACCGGGATGTTTTCCGGTTTGCCGTTGCGCTCGACTCCGAGCGTGACTTTCTCGCCCGGTGACGCTTCGGTCACCAGTGCCTGAAGCTGTCCGGAGCTCTCCACCTTCTTGCCGTTGAACTCCGTGATTACGTCGCCAACTTTCAATCCAGCCTTCGCACCAGGGGAATCAGGTTCAACCTGGCTGATCACGGCGCCGTTCGCCTCGCTCATATGGAAGAATTGCGCATTCTCCGGCGTCACATCTGTGATGTTTACTCCGATCCGCGCGTGCTCGACCTTGCCGTCTTTAATCAGCTTGTTGATGATGGGTTTGGCGAGCTGCGACGGAATGGCAAAGCCCATTCCTGAAAAGCTGCCCGAGGGCGATATCAGGAAAGTGTTGATGCCCACCACTTCGCCGTGCGCATTCACCAGCGGACCTCCGGAGTTGCCGGGGTTGATTGCAGCATCCGTCTGGATGAACTCGCCTGGTTTGCGCGGATCATCTCTATATGGGTTGTTGCGGTTCAGTGCGCTCACAATGCCACGGGTCACGGTGAACCGAAAGCCGTAGGGATTGCCGAAGGCCAGTACGGATTGTCCCGGCTTGAGTACGGTTGAATCTCCCCACGGCGCGCTTGCGAGATTATTCGCATTGATCTTGATGACCGCGAGATCGGTTAGCGGGTCTGCGCCAATCAGCTTTGCCGGAAGCACACGCTTGTCATTCAGCGTCACACGAATGTCCGTTTCACCTTCGATCACGTGGTTATTGGTCACAATGTATCCATCGGGAGAGATAATGATGCCGCTGCCCAGACCATGTTCTATCTGCGGACCGCGCCGCATCTGCGGAAAGTTGAAGCCAAATGGGCCAAAGAATTGCTGAAATTGATTCTGGTCCTGGTCCTGATCATCCGGACTTTGGCTCTGGCCTTGGCCGTGAAGCGACTGCTCGCGATTCTTGGATGTTACCGTCACGTTCACCACAGCCGGCGTTACATGCGCAGCCAGCGCCTCCATTGCGCGATCGAGCGATGTCAGCGCGTTTACGCTGTTATCGTCCAGTGCTGGAGCAGCGGGCGCCGCGGTTGCGGCGTTCGCAGCCGCCGGTTTAAGAATTTCGTAACTGCCCACGCCAACCGCCAACGCTAGCGCCAAAGCGCCGGCGATCACACGGTTCTTAATGAGCGCCATTTTTTGCTTGTTGAACAACATCCTCATGTCTCATCCTTCCTTCAAACTAAGAAATTAGTTATAACGATTTGTAAAATTCCGCTTTTGCAAAACACAAAGCAAAACTTGCTTAAGTCTTATTGGGAGTTGATTTTTGCAGCTCGCTCACCGGCACCAGCCAACGCAGTTGCTGCACACTGACCTGCCAGCCGTGAGCTGCTTGAGTGATCGTCTGCCGCGTTTCAATTACCAGCACGTAGGCGCGCTGCAACTGCTCGGAACTCTCAGGCTTTGTGCCGGTCGTCTGGTTATACCGCGCCATAATTAAAGGCGGGCGTTCCTGCCGCATTCCCTTGGCCTCTGTCGCACGCGGCTTCATTTCTTTTCTTGAACGCGTGTGGCGTGCGGGGACGTATAAGGACCGCGCGTGCGGCTGAGCCGTGGACTTCAAGTTCATTGCCGCGCTCCATGCGTGCACAGCCGGCTGATCTCCCTGCTCTCGATGCGACGAACTTCGCGAGCTGATGATTTCATCCTGCGCGTCGTTCTTTGCCAGATGCGAGGTCTTTGCCATGTGTGAGGCCGCAGCAATGCTGCTGCTCTGCTCCACCCTCACGAGTTCCGGTGCGGAGGATACTGTGGCTCCACTGACGAGCGCTAACGCCACCACGGCGGGAATTGCCGGCTTCCAGCTTTGTGTTGCCGGCTTACGGTTCGGATCCAAGATGCGGCCGACTCGAACTGAGAGCTGCCGTACACGACTCACCGCTGCCTGGGCCAGCGCTATTTGCCGGCGCAGAAAACTCTTCTCCGCCACGCGCGCCAGGCATTCAGCATATGTGCGGGGGCTGGCTGTTTGCGCGAGCACGCTGTCATCACAAGCAATTTCGCGATGCATGGACAGCTCCCGTTCCATCCACCACACTCCCGGATGGAAGAACAAAAGCGCCTTCACCAGCTTTTGAATCAGGTTCGTCCAATCATCGCGATGCCGCAGGTGCGCCAACTCGTGCAGGAGGATGTGTTTCAACTCCTCCGCAGTGCTCTCTTCTACCATCCAGGCTGGAAGAATCACAGCTGATCGCCGGAACCCTACAGCCGTGGGGACCTGCACTCGTTCTGAAAGCAAAATCGAGACAGGCCGCAGCTTTCTGAACTCTTCCACAATTTTTTGCAATTCGGGATCAAGCCGCTGGACTTCAAGTTTTTCTGACCCCAGGCGCAATCTGCGCACTTCCAGAATCGCCGCAGCCACGCGCAGCAGGCCGAAGCAAGCCAGCACAGCCCATCCGGCAAACACATACATCGCCACCGCTAACGGAAGCGTAATCAGCGCCTTTGATGTTGCTGCACTCGCTCCCATGTGCTCTGGTTTCAAATTGATCAGAGGCAGAAGAGCGGTCGCAAGCAACGCTGAAAACCAGATGACGAACTTTGTCCGCGAGCTCTTCTGCGCGATAAAGCGCATCGCCACCGCGATGACCAGCACTATCAGTGACCCTTCCACCAGACAATATAAAAGCCATTCAAAAGCTATTGCCGAAACCGATTGCAGGGCAGGAAACATCATTACTGCTTCCCTCCCGACGCCTGGAGCAGTTCCCTTACCCGCTGCAGTTCCTGGCTTTCGATGTTCTGATCTTCAAGCAGGTTTAGCACCAGGAGTTCGTGTGAACTATTGAAGAAGCGGTTAACTAGATTGCGAATTTCAAATCGCGTGGCTTCCTCTTTGCCCACCAGCGGCGCATAGATGTGCGCCCGGCCGTCTTTGGTATGGCCGACATATCCTTTTTTTTCGAGTATGCGGATGGTCGTGAGAACGGAGTTGTAAGCCAGTGCAGGCCTCCCGGGAAGCCCTTCCAGAAGCTGATGAACTGAGCCCGACCCTCTTTGCCATAGCACTTCCATCAGCCGTAACTCAGCTTCTGTCAAAGTTGGAGACTGTTTCCGCGGCACCTAAGCTCCTTTTTATTCAACGGGGTCCATTTGGTTAGACGCGTCAACCTTCCAAATAGTAACTAATTTTTTAGTTAATCGCAAACGCCATTTCGAGGTGGGATCTAAAAACAATAAATTCAGAAAGATACATGCCGACAGTGTCTATTTACTTTTAGGGCCCCCCGATGTTACGAACCGGGTTGGTGATGATCACGATCCAGTGAGCCCCGTTCGGGCGCTGAGCTTGGTTAGACGGGAGTCGAGCTCCCGTACAGAGTTGGACAAGGCTTGGATTCCTGAGCTCTGCCACGTAAAAGCCTGCTTATCAATGTCAGCACTCAGGTCCCGCATCATCTGGCTGACCCTTCGCATTCTCTCGGAAGCGAGAAATGACAGCAGAGGCTCCGGATTTGTCGTGCTTTCGCGCGCATTTATCAACTCGCTCACCGTCCAGGCGGTCATGCGCACGTTGTCAAGGATCTGTCGAAACTCCTGGAGCGCCGTCTTGCTGGGTGTAACTTTGCCGGCCTTCAATTGCCTGTTGATCGCCCGCAACTCGGAGGATGTGCTGCGCAGGCGCGAAGAGAGTTCAGCGTCACCGCTTTTCATCTTGCTGTACCTCAGAAACAGCTACAGTAAACCATGTCTCGCCTATTGCTTTGT
>DATNDP010000069.1:0-19662 GCA_035553195.1 Candidatus Acidiferrales bacterium | reverse complement strand
CATCTGTTGCTGCCAACGCTCAGCTTCCTCGGCGTTGATCTCCAGCCCGGGATCCTGGTCCGGATCTGCGCTCTCCAGTTCCCGCCGCCAGCGCCGCACCTGCTTGCGATCCACTTTCTGCAAACGATCCGGTGAGGCATTTGGCCTTGATGCGCGTTGAATCGATGGCCACTCGCCCCAACCGTACCATCCCGGCCTGCCGCATCGCTCCCAGCACTTGCGCGAACAACTCCTCCACCGCTCTCTGGTGCCGCCGCAAAAACTGGCTCAGCGTCTTATGATCCGGTCGCGCTCCTCCCGCCAGAAATCGGAATGCCAGATCTTCATGAATCCGCTTCTCCAGCTTCCTTGTCGACCGCACATTCACGGCAAAAGCATACAGCCAGACTTTCAACATCAACCGCGGATTGTAAGCTCGTTGCCCTTCCTCTCCGTACGCTCGGTCGTACTCACTCAGATTCAATCCCTCAATGAGCTGGTGAATGCGAAAGCACAGGTGCCCTGCTGGCAGTTCATCTCGCACATGGCGGGGCAACAACTCCGCCTGCTCCGGTTCGTAAGGGAAGTAGTGCGGCATACCTCTTCTTCCCTCATCTCTCCTGTGAATTTCAAGTCCCTAGTTGTGACACAGTCTCTTTAAGGCCTGCGGTGAGATTTGCTAGAACCTCGCGGCTTCAGCCGCTGCGGTAACTTTCTTAAAGGGCTATATAATCTTAAGAACTGTCTAGCGCGTCCTCTCGCCGTTCGTGTGCACAAAGGGCCCAAACTCCGGCTCCCTACCGGTCCGGAGACCAGCTTCAATAATGCGATCGCTGGCTCGTACCAGGGCCGTGAGCTCGGCCCGGGAGTGCACGTTCAGCTTCTCGTAAATGTTCACCAGGTGGGTGGAGACCGTACGCTCGCTGATGAAGAGGCGATTGGCGATCTCGCGATTGGCGAAGCCATGGATCACGTACGCGACGATTTCGCGCTCGCGCTCACACAGCTTTTCTTCGAGCACGGTTTTGAGCTGCCCCTTCGGAATCAGATGGGCGATGCGCGACCAGTAGGATTGGTTCTCTCGCTGCACCAGTTGCCGTAGCTCATCTCGCGAGTGCTGCTCGAGCAGGTTAATATCGTGGAACTTACGCGCGTGCTCCACCGCGGTGTTGATGAGCTTGTCTTCGTCCTCGGCGGCGAAGACCTCGCCGCAGGGCGGGCAGGTGAGTCTCAGCGTCGGGCTGCTGTCTTGATTTGGCATACTGCGGTCCTTCTCTGCAAAGGGCGAGACAAACTACAGCTCCAAGCTGATGGATATATCGTATCCAGATATCATATCGCTACTTGGGTCAGAGGATTTGTCAATTATGGAGCAATTGAATGTGAGCACAATGCTGACTAGACTCGGGCGTGGAGGTTTATCATGCGTTGCTTGCTCAAAGTTTCCATTCCGGTTGAGGCAGGAAATGCTGCGATTGCCGATGGGACCCTGCCCAAGACGATTGAATCCATTGTGAACGAGCTGAAGCCTGAAGCGGCGTACTTCGCCGAAGAGAACGGCAAGAGAACCGGTTTCATCGTCATCGATCTGAAAGACACATCACAGATTCCAGCGATCGCGGAGCCCTGGTTTCTTGCCTTCAATGCGCACGTTGAGTTTCATCCGGCCATGAACCTTGAAGACCTCAGGAAGTCCGCACCAGGAATGGAGCGGGCTGTTAAAAACCACTATCGGGCACAACGGATGGCGGCCTGACGGTACGCGGACTTGTAAGGGCGGCGGAATGCCGCCCTTTTTTCTACGGGATGGGCGAGAAATTGGGAGCTTTTCTCTGGCGGCCATGATAACGATCCCGGAAGAGTTCATGCGTGTCTGTGCCACATGAAATTGGAAGGGAGTTACTCTGACGTGAAGTAATCCACCGCCACCGGGCTCTCAAACAGCGAGTAGTCGCGCGTGACCACGGTGATGCCGGTTTCGGTGACCATGAAGTTCCTGGCGTCTTCTTCCGGGTCGAAGCCGATAATGGTCCCCTCTGGAATGTGGACGTCGCGGTCAATGATGGAGTTGCGGATGCGGCAATGCCGTCCGATATTCACGTGGGAAAAGATGATGCTGTTCTCCACTTCAGAATAAGAGTTCACGCGCACGTCGGGCGAGAGCACGCTATTGCGCACCAGGCCGCCGGAGAGGATGCAGCCGGGGCAAACGATGGAATCCACCGCCGTGCCGGTGCGTCCGGGCTCGCCGAATACGAACTTGGCTGGCGGGTACTGGCGCTGGTGCGTGCGGATGGGCCAGTGCTTGTCATAGAGGTTGAACACGGGCGTGACCGCCACCAGGTCCATGTTGGCTTCGTAATAGGCTTCCAGGGTTCCCACGTCGCGCCAGTACAGCGCTTCCTTATTGTTCTCGTCAATAAAGTTGAAGGAGTAGACCTTGTACTGGTCCAGGATCTTGGGGAGGATGTCCTTGCCAAAATCATGCGACGAGTCAGGGTCCTCCGCATCTTTCAGCAGCACGGGAAGGAGCACGTCCGTATTGAACAGATACACGCCCATCGAGCCGGAGACCATCTCCGGGTTGTAAGGCGAGCGGAGCTTGGTGACCTTGGGTTTTTCCTCGAAGCCGATAATCCGTCCGTGCCGGTCGATGTCCATGACACCGAAGTGATATGTCTCGCTGGGATCAATCAGAATGGTAGCCAGCGTCACATCGGCGCCGATGGCGTTGTGCAGGTCCAGCATGAGCTGGTAGTTCATCTTGTATATGTGGTCGCCGGAGAGGATGAGCACGTGTCGCGGCTGCTCGGAACCAATGGAGTAAATGTTCTGGTAGACGGCGTCAGCGGTGCCCAGATACCAGTTCTCGCTCACCCGCTTCATGGGTGGGAGAATCTCAATGAAGTCGCCGAGTTCGCGGGCGACGACGGAACTCCAGCCCTCGCGAATGTGCCGGTTCAGCGACAAAGCTTTGTATTGCGTAAGAATGTAAACCCGGCGCAGGTCTGAATTGAGACAGTTCGACAGGGTTACATCAATGATGCGGTAGTTGCCGCCGAAAGTGACTGCGGGTTTGGCGCGATCGCGCGTGAGAGGATACAGGCGCTCACCGGCGCCCCCGGCCAGCAGAACTCCAAGAGTGTCTTTCATAGCGATGCGACGGAAAAACGAGAAAAACTCGCGCTTAACAGAAAGTAGATGTTAATTCGCCGGCAAACGAATCCGTAAGAACCCTAAAATGCTACCAGAAAAAGAGCACCCGACGCTCAAAAGGCGCCGGGTGTTGGGTGATGCTGATTACGCAGCGTCATCGACGCTGATACGAAGAGACTTAAGAAAGCGCACATCGTGGGCGTTGATAGAGAATTCCGGGTCAGGCGCCTTGCGCCGCGAACCGACCAGTTGCGGTGAAGCTTTGGCGGGCTGGCCTTCCCGCTGGTTGAAGCCAATGGTGGCCTCAAGCACCAGGAAAATGTCATACCCTTCCTCTTTGATCCGGGCAATAACCTGAGCAATATCTTCAGACTCGGAAAGAGAGCTGTTGATTGCGTCCCCGAGTTCTTTCATGAGTCGTTTCAGCCGGGTATTCACGGATTTCCTCTGCAATTAATAGGATGCTCTGGGGCGGGGGGCCGTTTGATAGTTTTGCCGCCCGGCTCAGGTATTTTTCCGGTCATGGACCTTCGGTTAGCCGGGTTTTGAACTTGATGGGGTGAGCTACAATAGCCGAAATGCCGGAAATTTCCACCACCAAAACTCCTGCCCAGAGAGCCGTCACGTCAGCGATCAGGGTTGCCACTGCGGCAAAGAAAGCGGGCTCGGCAGCCAAAAAAGACCGCTTGATGGGTGCGATTTTTGCCGGGGCCAAGACTTTCCTCGGCGCCTTCGCCAGGGCCATGTACGCGTTCTGGCTTCAGGCTTCAGGGCTGATCTATGTGATGTTTACGGTGCTGGCCGGATCTTACCTGTTGAAGCAGTACCGAGCCAACCACTACCACCTTGCCAACACACGTCCTTTTTGGCAGGTAGGCGTGTTTTTTGTTGTCTGTCTTTGGTTTACGGTGGTCTCCTTCTGGAAGGCCAAAAAGACCATGAAGGGCAAGGCCAAGTAGTTGGATTTGTGCGATCGTGAATGGCTGAGGATTCAAAACTAGACACCGAAGCTGGCGAGCTCAAGAGAATTGAGCCGCATCCCCTGTACACGCCGGCCAGCCTGCAGAATTGGAATTACGACCGGGAGGTCGGCTATCCGGGAGAGTTCCCGTTCACTCGCGGAGTGCAGCCCACCATGTACCGCGGCCGGCTCTGGACCATGCGTCAATACGCCGGCATGGGTGACGCCGAGGAATCCAATAAGCGTTACAAGTACCTGCTAAAGCACGGAACCACCGGGCTTTCCGTGGCTTTTGACCTGCCGACGCAGATCGGGATGGACTCTGACCACGCCATGGCGCTGGGCGAGGTAGGCAAGGTGGGCGTGGCGATTGATTCCATTGAGGACATGCAGCGGCTCTTTGATGGCATTGGCCTGGAAAAGATTTCCACCTCCATGACCATCAACGCCACGGCTTCCATCCTCCTGGCGCTCTATGTGGCTGTGGCAAAAAGATCAGGGGCGAACCCGCGAAAGCTGAGCGGCACGGTGCAAAATGATGTGCTGAAGGAATACATAGCGCGCGGGACCTATATATATCCTCCCCGGCAGGCCATGCGCATCATCACTGACATGTTCGCGTATGCGAACGAGCACTTGCCGGAATGGAACACCATCTCAATTTCCGGCTACCACATGCGCGAGGCCGGCTGCACAGCGGTGCAGGAAGTGGCGTTTACCCTGGCTAATGCCGTGGCGTATGTGCAAGCAGCCATTGATGCCGGCCTGAGCGTGGACAAATTCGCGCCGCGACTCTCCTTTTTCTTCAACGCGCACAACAACTTTCTGGAAGAAGTGGCCAAATTCCGGGCGGCCCGGCGGATGTGGGCGCGCATTATGCGAGATCGCTTTGGCGCGAAAAATCCACGCTCACTGATGTTGCGCTTCCATACACAAACTGCCGGTTCAACCCTGACGGCGCAGCAGCCGGAAAACAACATTGTGCGCACGGCGATCCAGGCCATGGCTGCGGTGCTGGGTGGCACGCAGTCCTTACATACCAACTCATTTGACGAGGCGCTCGGCTTGCCCACGGAGCACGCGGCGCGAATTGCGCTGCGCACCCAGCAGATTATTGGCTATGAAACCGGTACGCCAAACACCATTGATCCCCTGGCGGGCTCCTACTACATCGAGTCGCTGACGAACGAGGTTGAGCGCCGGGCGGAGGCCTACCTGGAGAAGATCGAGGCGTTGGGCGGCACCCTCAAAGCTATCGAGCAGGGCTACGTGCAGCAGGAAATCCAGAACGCAGCGTATGACTTTCAGCAATCCGTAGACCGGCTGGAGCAGGTGGTGGTGGGCGTGAACCGCTTTCAGAATGAAAATGAGAAAGCCGTGCCGATCCAGAGGATTGATGAGGCGCTGGAGCGGAAACAGGTGGAACGGCTCCGGGCTTTAAGGGAGAAACGCGATAAGTCAGTGTGGCAGGCCGGAATTCGCCGCGTGGAAGAGGCCGCACGTACCGACGCCAACCTGATGCCTCACATTATCAATGCCGTAGAGAGTTGCTGCACCGTTGGCGAAATCTCTGACGCCATGCGGCGGGTGTTCGGCGAGTATCAGGAGACGGTGGTGATTTAGTGAATACCCTCCTGAAGGTTGGTTCTCGGCTGTAGCTGCAAATGCGTCTGCAAACCCATCCTCCGGTGCAAGTGAGCACCACTTACAGCTTCGATTTGGTCATTCCGGCGATTCTGGCGATTTTGACAATTCTGACACTCAGGTTGGACGGTGCTTCCCGGCGGTTACCAACCCCGCAAGTTCATGAACCTTAGGGGGAAACCGCTAATTGACAATTTATGTCACTCAGAACACAATCGCATCTACTCACGTTATTCCCCCAGACAACAAGAGCCGATGACGGCCACTTGGTGAGTTGATTTCAATTCCAGGAACCTCAAGGGAACTATGTCTCAGCGCCTCGGCGATCTTCTGGTCAAAGAGAAGATCATCACACCGGAGCAACTCGATAAGGCATTGCGGACGCAGCGGGAACACGGCCCGAACTCGCGGCTGGGCTCCACGCTTGTATCACTGGGATTTGTCAGCGATGAGGAGGTCACAAACTTTCTCTCGCGCCAGTACGGAGTTCCCGCAATCAATCTGCAATATTTTGAGATCGATCCTTCGGTGGTGAAGCTGATCCCGGAGGAGACGGCGAAAAGGTACCAGATCCTGCCGCTGAGCCGCGTGGGCGCGTCGCTGACGATTGCCATGGTGGACCCGACGAACGTGTTCGCCATGGACGATATCAAGTTCATGACGGGATTCAACATTGAGCCCGTGGTGGCGTCAGAGTCCGCGATCATGGAGGCCATCGAGAAGGCCTACGGAAGCGGCAATGGCACCAACGAGAATGTGGATGAACTGCTGGCGGCCATGGGCGATGAGGCGGACGTCGAGCTCCAGGCTGAGCAGGAGGAGATGGACCTCAGCGAGCTGGAGAAATCCGCCGACGAGGCGCCCATCGTCAAGCTGGTGAACATCATCCTGACCGATGCGGTGAAGAAAGGCGCCAGCGATATACACATCGAGCCGTACGAGAAGGAATACCGCGTCAGGTTCAGGATCGATGGCGTGCTGCAGCACATCATGTCCCCGCCGATGAAGCTCAAGGACGCCATCACCTCGCGCTTGAAGATCATGGCCAAGCTGGATATCAGCGAAAAACGGCTGCCGCAGGACGGGCGGATCATGCTCAAGATGCAAGTCGGCGGGAAGAAGAAGCAACTTGACTTCCGCGTGAACTGCCTGCCTACTCTCTGGGGCGAAAAAGTTGTTCTCCGTCTGCTCGACAAAGAAAATCTTCGCCTTGACATGACCAAGCTCGGCTTTGAGCCCGAGTCGCTGGAGAAATTCCAGCGCGCCGTCTTGAAGCCTTACGGCATGGTCCTGGTCACCGGCCCTACGGGTTCCGGCAAGACGAACACGCTCTACTCATCGGTTTCGCTGCTCAACAAACCCGATACCAACATCATGACGGCCGAAGATCCGGTCGAGTTCCAGTTGCATGGCGTCAACCAGGTGCAGATGAAGGAGTCGATCGGGCTGAACTTTGCCGCTGCGCTCCGCGCCTTTCTGCGCCAGGACCCCAACGTCATCCTCGTCGGCGAGATTCGCGATTTCGAAACCGCGGAAATCGCCATCAAGGCCGCGCTCACTGGACACCTGGTGCTTTCCACGCTGCACACTAACGGCGCTCCGGAAACCATTAGCCGTCTGATGAACATGGGCATCGAGCCATTTCTTGTTGCCACCGCCGTCCACCTGATTTGCGCGCAGCGCCTGGTACGCCGCATCTGCCAGGAGTGCCGTGAAGAAGTGCCGCTGCCGCCGCAGGCCAAGGTGGAAGCGGGCTTCACGCCGGAAGAATCGAAGCACGTCAAGATCTTCAAGGGACGCGGCTGCAACATCTGCAACAACACCGGCTACAAAGGACGCGCCGGCCTGTACGAAGTGATGGAAGTGGACGATGAAATCCGCGAGCTGATTCTGATCGGCGCGTCAGCGGTTGAATTGAAGAAGAAAGCCATCGAGCGCGGGATGATCACGCTTCGACGCAGCGGGCTCACCAAGGTAAAAGACGGCGTCACCACGCTCGAAGAAGTAGCGCGCGAGACCATTCACTAGGAATTTCTGTAAGGGAGTAACGGCAATCAAATGAATCTTACGCTCAGTGATCTGCTCAAAAAGATGCTCGACATGAGTGGTAGTGATCTTCACATCACCACCAATTCGCCGCCGCAGGTGCGTGTCCACGGCCATCTTCAGCCGCTCGATATGCCTCCGCTCACTCCTTCTGAGACCAAGCAGCTGGCCTATAGCGTTCTCACTGACGCGCAAAAGCACCGCTTTGAAGAGAACCTGGAGCTCGACTTCTCCTTCGGGCTCAAGGGGCTCGCTCGTTTCCGCGGCAACTGTTTCAACCAGCGTGGCGCCGTAGGCGCTGTTTACCGCGTGATTCCGTTTGAGATCAAAACGTTCCAGCAGCTCAATCTGCCCTCCATTGTGGCCAAGCTTTGTGAGAAGCCCCGCGGCCTTGTTCTGGTGACCGGCCCAACTGGATCAGGCAAGTCGACCACGCTCGCCGCCATGCTTGACAAGGTGAATACAGAGCGGCATGACCACATCATCACCATTGAAGATCCTATCGAGTTCGTTCACCAGAACAAGAGCTGCCTGGTGAACCAGCGCGAAGTCCACTCTGACACCAAGTCATTCAGTGACGCTCTCCGCGCCGCGCTGCGTGAAGATCCGGATGTGGTACTGATCGGTGAAATGCGCGACCTGGAAACAATTGAGTCCGCCTTGCGCATCGCCGAAACGGGCCACCTCACGTTTGGCACCCTGCACACGAACTCCGCGGCCTCCACCATCAACCGTATTATTGACGTTTTCCCTTCGCACCAGCAGTCGCAGATTCGCGCCCAGCTTTCGCTGGTGCTGGAAGGCATTCTCTGCCAATCGCTACTGCCGCGCGTGGGCGGCAGTGGCCGCGTCATGGCCATGGAGATCCTGGTTCCCAATGCCGCCGTGCGCAACCTGATTCGCGAAGACAAGATTCACCAGGTCTATTCGGCCATGCAGTCCGGCCAGGACCGCTTTGGAATGCAGACCTTCAACCAGTCGCTGGCCACACTGTATTTCCAGAAGCAGATCAGCCTGGAGACGGCACTGCAGCGCTCATCCCTGCCGGATGAATTGCAGGACATCATCAACCGCGGCGTCATCGCGGCCAGAGCAACGGCCGCTCCGGGGCGGCGCTAACATCACTCTCCCTTTGTTGGTAGGCAACGAGCACGAGAGGAGTCTTTGATATGCCGGTATTCACGTTCACAGGAACCGATTCCCAGGGGAAAAGAATCTCCGGGGAGCGGTTGGGCGACAGCAAGGCTGCTGTCACCATGCAATTACGGCGCGAGCGCATAACGCCCGGCGCCATCAAAGAGAAAGGCAAGGAGTTTGCCCTGCCCAAGCTGGGCACGGGCAAGGTGCCCACCAAGGACGTTGCGGTCTTCTTCCGGCAGTTTTCCGTGATGATTGATGCCGGACTTCCTCTGGTGCAGTGCCTGGAAATTCTTGCCGCCAACCAGGAAAACCTGTTTTTCCAGAAATGCCTCACCGGCGTACGCACCACGGTGGAAGGCGGCTCCACGCTGTCCAACGCCATGCGGCAATATCCAAAGATTTTTGATGACCTCACCACCAACATGATTGAAGCGGGCGAGGCCGGCGGTATTCTGGATACCATCCTTCAGCGCCTGGCCACGTACGTGGAAAAAAACGTCAAGCTGAAGTCAGCGGTCAAGTCGGCACTGATCTACCCTGTTTCAGTCATCAGCATCGCAGCGCTCGTCGTCGGCGCGCTGCTGAAGTTTGTGGTGCCGATTTTCGCCAACATGTTTGCCAGCATGAGCGTTGATCTTCCGCTGCCCACCAAAATCGTCATCGGTCTCAGCAACTTCGTGAAGGACTGGTGGTGGGTCGCTCTTTTCTTTATGGTTGCCCTGTTCTTCGGGATCAAACTCATCCGCAGAGATCCCAAAGGCCGCTACGCGCTGGATAAGTTCATGTTGGCGCTGCCCGTGCTCGGTCCCGTGCTGCGTAAGATTGCCGTGGCGCGCTTTACCCGCACCCTGGGAACTCTGATCACTTCAGGCGTTCCCATTCTGGAAGGTCTGGCCATTACGGCAAGAACTTCAGGCAACGCCGTTCTTGAAGTAGCCCTCATGAAAGTGCGCAAAGCCGTGGAAGAGGGCCGCACCATTGTGGATCCGCTGAAGGAAAGCGGCGTGTTTCCCAACATGGTCACCCAGATGATCGGCGTGGGCGAAGCCACCGGCGCCATGGATGCCATGCTGCAGAAGATCGCCGACTTCTACGAAGATGAAGTCGATGCCGCCACCAAGAACATGCTGACTCTGCTGGAGCCGCTCATGATCGGCTTCCTTGGAGTTGTGGTCGGCGGAATCGTGATCTCGCTTTACATGCCGCTGTTCTCAATGATCTCCAAGCTCTCCGGATAGCAGCAACGCGGCTTACTTTGTACCGGCACAGGAACAGGCGGAATGGCGGAAATCAGGTTCAACGAGCGGGCATGGCTGACATGGCTGGTGAAGGTCCGTGTCATCATCATCTCGTTTCTGCTCGCCGTTGAACTGCTGATCGTTAATCTGACTCCGAACAACGTCCCCGTCCGCCTGTTCATTACAGTCGTCCTGGTCTGGTACACAGTTTCGGTTTTCTTCATTGTTCTTGACTCCCTGTGGGCGGAGTACAAGGCCCAGGCCCTTACCCAACTCTTCACCGATCTTGCCTTCGTGACAGCCGTGATCTACGTCACCGGCGGGATCGATACCTACTTCAACTTTCTTTATCCGCTGGTGATCATCGTCGCCAGTATCCTGCTCCCGCGCTACTGGGCTTATGTCACCGCCGCCGTCTCGTTCATCCTCTTCGGCACGGTCCTTGAGCTCATGTATTTTGAGAAGCTGCCCTCGTTTCAATCCACTCCTCGGGCGGAACCCAAAGCGCTTCTCGTCATTATTCTTGTCAATCTGTTCGCGTATCTTGCTGTGGCGCACCTTTCCAGCGCGCTGGCGGCCAAGCTTCGCCAGGCGGGCATGGAGCTGGAGGACAAAAGCGGCGAGCTGCTCAGCCTGCAGGCGCTGCATGAGAACGTGGTCCACTCCATTCGCAGCGGCCTGATCACCACCGACATTGAGGGCCGCATTACGCTGGTGAATGCTCCGGGACAAAGGCTCCTCGAGCGAACGACGTCTTCAATGTACGGCCGCTATGTTTCTGAGCTTTTTCTTGACCGCCTGCCGAACCTTGAAGGCTCCTCTGTTCAGGGCGAGGTGCGCGGCCTTACACCGGCCGGCATGGAGAAAACTTTTGGTGTCACCGTAACCGAACTGGTCGTCCCCGGCCCCGGAACCATCGGCTACGTTTACACCTTTGAGGACCGCACGGAGCTGCGCCGTCTGGAGCGCGAGATCCGTATGCGCGACCGCCTGGCCGCAGTCGGACGGCTGGCCGCCGGCATTGCTCATGAAATTCGCAACCCGCTGGCCTCCATCGCCGGGTCCATTAAAGTGCTCTCGCAAATTTCTCCTTTGAATGAGGAGCAGCACACGCTGGTGGGAATTATTACGCGCGAATCCTCGCGCCTGAACGCGATCATCTCTGATTTTCTCGCCTACTCCCGCGAGAAGAGCTACAAATTTACACGCAGTGATCTGCTGACCCTGCTGGAAGACACGCTCGTTTTGCTGTCCAATCGCACGCAGTGTTCTGATCTCAAGATCGAGCGGAACTACGCCGTTGAGCACGCCTTCGCCGCTCTTGATCCCGATCGCATGAAGCAGGTTTTCTGGAACCTGCTGGAAAACGCCGTGCGCGCGATTGAGCAGAAGGGGACCATCATGGTTTCGGTCCTGCCGGCAGGGGATCACTGGCGCATCAGCATTCGTGACAGCGGCCCGGGGATTCCGGCCAACATGATGGAAAAGATTTTTGAACCATTTCAGACCAATTTTGAAGGCGGCACAGGTCTCGGCCTTGCCATTGTGTACCAGATCATTCAGGCGCACGGCGCCGCCATCAGCGTTCACTCTGCTCCCGGCCAGGGAGCGGAGTTTGTGATTGAGATCCTCAATGCCAAAGCGGCAGATTCGGAAGGGCCGCAGCTCCAGGTCCTAAATGCGGAGGTTTCGCATGGCTAGCATCCTGGTCTGCGATGATCAGCGGTCCATCTGCGAGATGCTGGATATCTCCCTGCGCAAGGAAGGCCACCGCGTAGAAACCGTGAACGGCGGCGAGGCCGCAAAGAAAAAGCTCAGCTCCGCCAACTATGAACTGCTGATTACCGATATCAAGATGCCGCAGACAGACGGCATTGAGGTGCTCCACTTCGCGCGCGAATCGGCGCCGGAAACCTCGGTCATTCTCATCACGGCCGTGGAGGATTACGAAGCGGCCGTTCAGGCCGTAAGGGGCGGCGCCTTCGATTACATTCACAAAGGGCCCGGCCTGGTGGAGGAGCTCAAGATCTCCGTCAACCGCGCCCTGGAAACGCTCTCTTTGCAGCGCCAGAACCTCGCCTTTAAGCGTGACGCGGCCAGCCGCAACTCGCTGGACAACATCATCGGTAAAAGCCCCGCGATTGAGAAACTGAAGGCCACTATTCGCACCGTGGCGCCCACCGGTAGCACTGTCTTGATCTACGGCGAAAGCGGAACGGGCAAGGAACTGGTGGCGCGCGCCGTTCATGCGTGCTCCACCCGCAGCGGCGATCCGTTTGTCTCCATCAACTGCGGCGCGTTCCCGGAAACGCTCCTTGAAAGCGAGCTGTTCGGTTACGTCAAGGGCGCTTTTACCGGCGCTTCGCAGAACAAGCGCGGTCTTTTTGAGGTGGCCAGCGGCGGGACGATATTCCTCGACGAAATCAGCGAAATGAGTCCGTCTATGCAGGTCAAGCTGCTGCGCGTGCTGCAGGAGCGCAGTATCCGGCCCGTGGGCGGTACACAGGAAAACCCCATTGATGTCCGGGTGATCGCGGCCACCAATAAGGACCTTCGCGACATGGTAGCAGCGGAAACTTTTCGTGAAGACCTCTTCTATCGCGTTAGCGTGATCCCTCTTACCGTAGTCCCATTGCGCGAGCGGCGCGACGACGTTGAGCTGCTGGCCCATCATTTCTTGAAGAAATACGCCACAGCCGCGCAAAAGAGCATTTTGCGAATCGGCGAGGACTCACTGCGCGCCTTGCGGACCCATGAGTGGCCCGGCAACGTGCGACAGCTCGAAAACACCATCGAACGCGCCGTGGCTTTGGAAACATCGGAGGAATTGCGCGTGGAACTCGATGTAGAACGCCCGCGCGCCCGCGCGGCGGCAGCTTCCTCCAATGGCCATCCCCATGTCAGTCCCGATGGCCTCGACCTGGAACGCTATATCGCCGACTTGGAACGCTCCATTATCGAGCAGGCTCTGCAGCAATCAGGCGGCGTGCAAACCCGCGCCGCGGAACTGCTCAAGGTGTCTTACAGGTCGTTCAGGCATTTGTTGAAGAAATACAACATCTGAGCGAAGGGCGTTCGAGTGAGTTGCGGTGAAAGCAGTAGCAGCAGACTGGGAATGAGAATAAGCATTGTCGAGGCACCCCCGCGCTGGTTGGATAAAGGACCACAAGAAAATAGAGAAGAGCGTCAAAGAAGGTTGCCTTCGCAAAATGTTCCGCAATCGCCCAAAGCATTTCTGCGCAATCGTTCTGGTCATTTCGCCATGACCGCGTAATCCTTGCAGGCGAGCCTTAACCCGCTTCCCCGCTCCCTGGGCTGACAAGTTTGGCGGAATCACCCTAGTTCCTCGTTTCGATACTGCTCCGGGAGCAGAGCTGTATTATCATGACTACACGAATCCAAAGCACCACATGAACGTTGTTTTATGGAAAACATGAGCCATCGCACGGGATCAATCATTGACGATCCTGTCCTGGAGCAGCCGCGAGAACCCATTCTTCCGGCCAGCTCCAATCAATCTATCCCAGGCAATTTTCTGGACCTTCTACTGCGACTAGCGGAGTGGAAGGGGTTCGTCTTCAAATTTGTACTGGTTGCGGCTGTGCTCGCGGCGATTGTGTCATTGATCTGGCCGAAAAGCTTCACAGCCACCACCAAGATCATGCCTCCTCAGCAGTCCCAATCATCACTTGCTTCCGCAGTGATGGGACAGTTAGGTCCTCTGGCCGCGATGGCCGGCAACAGTTTTGGCATCGGCAAGGGCGCGAGCGATGTGTACATCTATGTTCTGCGCAGCCGCACGCTGGCGGATACTTTGATCGACCGCTTCTCGCTGATGGCGGTGTACAAGGAGAAGAAGCGCGTCAACGCGCGTAACCGGCTCCGCGACGATACGCAGATATCATCCGGCAGCGAAGGCGGGATTTCCATCTCTGTTTCCGATCGCGACCCGCAGCGAGCGGCAGACATCGCTAATGCCTACGTGGACGAGCTCAAAAATTTGACCCAGACGCTCGCTGTTACTGAAGCCGGACGGCGCCGCATCTTTTTTGAGCATGAGGTCCAACTTGCCTCTGACGAGCTCTCCAAAGCCGAGATGGCCATGAAGAAAACCCAGGAGCAGACGGGCATTCTCATGCTTGAGCCGCAGTCGCGGGCCATGATTGAAAGCCTGGCCGGTTTGCAGGCGCAGGTCGCAGTGAAGGAAGCGCAAGTGGAGTCCATGCGCTCGTTTGCCACCGATGAGAATCCAGACCTTAAGCGTGCCGAAAGCGAACTGTCCTCCATGAAGGCCGAGCTTTCCCGGATGCAATCGGGCAAGGTGGGTTCGGGCATCGCCGATATGGACATGCGGAAGATCCCGGAGAAGGGCCTTGAATACCTGCGTGCGATGCGTGAACTGAAGTATCGTGAAGCCGTGTACGAGGCTATGACCAAACAATATGAGATTGCCCGCGTGGACGAAGCCAAGGACGCCGCCATCATTCAAGTCCTGGATAAGGCCATGCCGCCGGAGATGCGTTCTTCCCCCAAGCGTGCGCTCATCGTCCTAACGGTGGCCGTGCTGGCTTTTTTCCTCGCTCTCGGCATTGCGCTCATTGCGGAGCGAATCAACGCCGATCCGCTGATCGCCGCGCGTCTGCACCTGCTTCGTGCACGCCTGCTGAGCTTCACAGGGACTGAAAAATAAAGTTTCTTTCGATCAGGAACGCAGGGCCTCAGGGCTTCTGCTGAGCGGGCTGCAAGTTTCCTTCGGTTCTGGGGGAAATTTCTTCATTCATCTTCAGGAACCCGGCATAGCGCCCGTACTCGGAATCATGGCTCTGTCTCAACACCGGCAGAACGGATTTGCGAACGGAATTCATAAGCCGTAGCACGCTGTGAGCAAGATTCCAGCGCTTCGCGATCTGGGCTACACAGCGCAGGAAACCCGCTTGCAAGCGACGGTCGTACGCACCCCGCAGTATGCGCGATGCGTGTTCTGCGCCTTCCCAGTCTTTGTTGATCACGTAACTCAGGCCCCCCAACGCGAGATAGTGCTGCTGAAAGTTACGCAGAATCTGCTGGTGGGCCCGTAAACGCAACTCGAGTGGAATGGTCTCTTCCTGCTGCACATTAGCATCAATCTTCTGCCACGCAGGCCAGGCACTTTCAAGACGTGTAGTCGCAGAAACGGACCCGCGATGACTCACAAAGATCGCTCCAGGTTCCCTGGAGATGACCACAGGCCAGCGGGCGGCGATGCGCAGTTCGTAGTCGAGATCAGCCGGTGCGCCCGTTTCCGGGTCCAGCGTTCCCACGTTCTCCAGGACATCTCTGCGGAACAAAATCGCGGTCCACTCCGGATGTCCTTTTTCCAGCATTGTGAGAAGCCCGTCCGGTGGACGATAAAGACCATCCTTCCAGTCCGCAAGGGGAACCAACGTTACATGGCCAACCTCGTCAGTATGGATGGTCGCCAGCGCGGAAAATAGTGCTTCAGGATAGCTAATGAATCCCTGGAGAGCCTTTTCAAAAAAGCCAGGAAGCAGGATGTCATCATCCGACAGCAAGGAAAAAAATGGTGTTTCTACCCGGCTCATGCCGAAGGTGAAGTTTGGCATGGCGCCAATGTTGTGCGCATGACAAAAATATTCTACGCGCGCGTCTACCTCTGCCAGTTCACGGACGATAGATTCTGTGTCGTCGCCCGAGGCGTTGTCGTAAATACAAACCTTGAAATGGAGGTAGCTTTGCGCCAGCACGCTCATGATGGCGCGGCGCAGCAACCGTGGCCGCCGGTAGGTCGGGATCACAGTTGTGATCAGCGGCTTTGTGTCGGGAAGGCCCACTCACACCACCTGAGCGCTTTTTGCCCGTTGGGTCAAAACAAAGAGCTGGCCGCGGAAGGAGCCGCGCAGCTCATGCCCCACCATACGATACGCAATGCCCGCAAAGCCCAAAGTCGCTATGGCGTACCCTGCTAACGGCCAGAGGAGCCCATGCTCAAGCCCCATCAGCATCAGCGCCACCCATGCACTTCCATAGGTCATCGCTATGATCGCGGCAATTTTGAAGATTTTTGCGAACCACATTCGTGAGGGGATTTTCAGGCACTCGGAGCAAGTGCGCGGGACCTGGTACGAGTAGGCAAACAGATGAAAGAAGACCCAGGAGAATCCCGCTCCGCTCAGTCCAAAGTAGTAGATGAGTGCCGCAGTGGCAGGCAGCACAAGCACCAGGGCGTAGACGTTAAGACGCGCGGCGATGTCAGGCCTGCCGGCGGCAATAGAGAAAATGTAAAGGGCGGTCAGGCTGCCGTTCATGTAAAACCCAATGGCGAGGAAGGTGACGGGAAGAAGCAGGATTTGCGCGCTATGGGCATCAAACATGCCGGTGAACAGCGGCCGCGCTACGAACGGAACCGCGGCGAAAAAAGGGACCGTCCCAAAGCAGATCAAGTCCTGCAACTTATTGAACTGCGTCAGCAGCTTCGCATGGTCTCCCTGCTGGAAAAGGGAAGAAAGATGTGGCAGGCCGGCCTGGGCCACTGAGCCGGTCAGCAGAGTGCTGCGCGAGACGGCGCTGTACGCCAGGCTGTACAACCCGAAAACCCCGATAGGCAAAAGCTTGCTGACAATTGCTTTGTCCGCCTGCGTCTGGATCATTGCCATGACCGAGATCAGTGCCACGTGCGAGGTGAAACTGAAATTGCGGGACACCACCGCCGAGGAAAAGCCCGGCATCAGCGAGTTCCAGGAAACGAACCTGGCGCAAACGATGAGGTAAGCTGCCACGCTTAGAAGAAAGCACGCCGCCATCCAGTAGACGACATCCAGGAAACCGCCGCCGAAAGCGAGAATCCCAATAATCCCGAATTGCTGGAGTCCGCTGAAGGTTACGTCGATGAGGTTGGGGAACTCCATCCTCTCCAGGCCGCGAAGAATACTGGCGTAAAAGGTGCGCGGCAGGACCACAAAAGAGGCAATGCCGAGGATTCGCAACACCCGGATTGCTGTCGTCGCGTCTACGCTGCTCAGGTGGATCCAACGGTGCACCAACACCGGCGCGCCCGCATAAATTACGACACTGAGAACGACGTAAATGCCCCAGTAGAATAGGGAAGCGCTCCGCAACAGATCAGCGATATAACCCGGCTCTGAGCGCACGTGAGAAGAGACTTCACGAACCGTCGTCTCGCAGATACCCATGGCGAGCGCGTTGGTGAGAAGAATGTTCAATGCCAGGGCGAAATAAATCACGCCCAGAGCGTCCTCACCCAGTTGCTTGAACACAAACCTCGCGGCAACAAAGCCCAGAACCAGCAGCAACACCTGGCCGGTCAGGTTGTAAATAACATTCTTGGTAAGCTTCGACATCCGTTTAGGATTTTCTTCTCAGATAACCATGGGGCCAATAGGTGAGATGCCCCAGACGGGTCGGCTCAGGATCCATTTCAAACTCGGGATGCGATGCCAGAAATTCATGCACTGCCGTTTTAGGATTGTCCGTTGTCCATTCCGGCCTGCCACCGGGGACGTCATAGAGCTCATCCATGTTTCCGTCTGCAGCAACAATATAACTTCCCGGGCTGACCAGCGGGCTGTAAGCCGCCAGCTCCTTCAGCACGTGCGCCCTGGTATGGTTGGAATCGAGCACCACCATCACCTTTTCGTCTTTCCCGATCAGCGACTTCACCTTCGCCACAGTGTCCGCCGCGGCGGAATCTCCCTCGATCAGGGTGATTCTCTTTTTCAGCGGATGCTCCTCGATGGCTTTGCGGTTATGAGGACGGATTTCGATATCTACAGAGATGATTCTGCCTTTTCCAAATACCTCGAACAGGCTGGCGCAGAACACTGCAGATCCTCCGTGTGCCACACCCGTTTCCACCAGGACATCCGGCCGCACCTTGTGCAGCACCTCCTGGAACGTCACCAAATCTTCCGGGAGTTGGATGATGGGGCGTCCCATCCAGGAAAAGTTATAAGAGAATTTTGTCCCCCAGCCGGTCTTGATCCACAACTGCGAGATGATCTGGAAAGCCTCAGGACTGTAGAGCGGCAAGGAACGTGTTTCTCCATCCAGGTCTGACACAAAGAGCGTCTGGCTCACATAATCGGCGGAAACTTTCCACGGTCTTTTCCCGGCCCGACGGTTAACAATTTCCTGTACTTCTTCTGCGTTCATTTGTTCTGGAATCATCTTGCTGACTAACAATCTCCTTTTAGTGCCAAACTCACAGGTTATCACAGTCGTTTGCTGCTGTGCCTCAGCAAGCACGGCCGGACGCGCACTGCAAACATTCCGCGTCAGGTGAATCTTCTATAGCAACGCTGGAAACGCACTAGCCTCCTGCAATGGAGGGAACAAGCGTCACCTGGTCGCCTTCAGCAAATCTGTAATTCTTGTCAAGGAAGCGAACGTCCTCGTCATTCACGTATATGTTGAGGAAGCGGCGGACCTTGCCCTGTTCGTCGCGCAAATGAGGTTTCAGCTCGGGAAAACGATTGCCCAGCGCGTCGAGCAGTTCGTCAATGTTGCCGGCGACGCACTGAAACTGGTCCAGCCCTTCGGTATGTCGCCGGAACGCCGATGGAATTGAAACGTTCACACTCATTGTTTACCTCCTGCCGTCACTGCGGTCAGTTCGCGATCGAGATATTCCTCAAATGCCACGAGCCGTGGCGCGATTGGCTGGGCTGTTTCAAATCTCCCAGCCAGGGCGTCCGTGGTCTTGAGGCCGTTGCCGGTAATGCACAGGACGGTTGTTTCGTCCGCGGCAATGCGGCCCTGCTGATAAAGTTTGCTCGCGGCCGAGACGGTTACGCCTCCCGCGGTTTCGGTGAAAATGCCTTCACTCTCCGCCAGCAGGGAAATGCCGTCTACAATTTCCGCATCGCTTGAGTCTTCCGCCCAGCCGCCGCTTCCGGCAATGGTGCGCGCAGCGTAAAAACCGTCGGCGGGATTGCCGATGGCCAATGAGCGGGCAATGGTCGCGGGTTTCTGCGGCGCGATCTCTGTGCGTCCGGCTTTTACCGCCGCGCTAATAGGACTGCAGCCGGTCGCCTGCGCGCCGAAGAACTTAACATTCTTCGCTTCCACGAAGCCGAGCGCGATGAGCTCCTTGAACGCCTTGTGAATCTTAGTTATTAGTGAGCCTCCAGCCATCGGGACCACGACATTGTCCGGAAGACGCCAGCCAAGCTGCTCGGCAATCTCATACCCGACCGTCTTCGATCCTTCCGCGTAATACGGCCGCAGGTTCACGTTGACGAAGCCCCAGCGGTGCTTTTCCGCGATCTGCGAGCAGAGCCGGTTCACCTGATCGTAATTCCCGGCAATACGCACGATTCTTGCTCCGTAGATTTCTGTTCCCAGTATCTTGGCTGGCTCAAGATCTGCCGGAATGAAGATGCAGGCTTTGAATCCGGCGCGGGCGGCCTGCGCCGCCGTCGCGTTGGCCAGGTTTCCAGTGGACGAGCAGCTCACCACCTCAAAGCCGAATTCGCGCGCCTG
>DATNDP010000068.1:0-19076 GCA_035553195.1 Candidatus Acidiferrales bacterium | reverse complement strand
ATTGACATTGGCATCGTTGCTGGCTACAGGATCCTTGATCGAACGCGGCACAGACGGCAGCGCGGCCTCATGGAAAATGTACTCAACACCGCTGCAGGCGCGTTCTGCCAGGCCGGCAGCGTTCAGGTCGCCTTCGATCAGGTCGAGGGCTTCCAGCCCGCCGAGGTTTTCATGCTTTCCAGTGCTAAAATTGTCGACGCCGCGTACGCGTTCGCCGCGCGCAATCAACGCCCGCGCTATGGAACTTCCGATGAACCCTGCAACTCCGGTCACGAGATAAGTAGACATCCAACCCTCAAGGATCAGCCAGCCAGTGTAACAGGGCCCATCGGAAGCATCGGATCATCGGAGTATAGTGACATCGGAACAGTGGACATCGCGGTCGGTCTGAGGTCAACCTTTCACACTCTTCCCTCGCCGTCCTATTCTTCCTCGGGTGCAAAGCTCTATTCCGGTCATGCGAAGCTCCGAAAATGCGATCTGGACACACCGGTGTCCCGATGATCCGCTGTTCGGATGCCCGGATCTCTATTGATACGTGATCATCATCTTGTCCACGGAAATGTTGTAAGGTACGGCTGAGCTGTTCGTGTCAAGCTGGACCGCGTTCGTGAACTGGTTGCCCGCGCCTGAGAAAAACGCGTTGTGGGTGATGTTGACCGGGAACCGCACGCCGTCAATCGTAAGCGCATCATGGATGACGGTATGCGCGGTCGTGTCGTTGTGATATTCCGCAACGAGGTGGTGCCATGTGCCGGGTGTGAAGTGGGTCAAATTGAGAGGCGTGGAATCCCAGCGTTTCAGACCATAGTCGAAGATCCTCCACTGGCTGATTGGGTAATCCGCCTGCCAACTGAAGTTGTAAACCCAGCCGTCGAGAATCTGCTGGCATTCAAACTCAATGGCCTGTGGCGCTGTCTCCATTCCTGCCGGGATATAAAGATCAAAAGCATAGGTAAGGGCATTGATCTGGTGCGGGATGGCAGTCTGTCTGCGAAAGAAGTAACCATTACTGAAAGGCACGGTGCCGGAAATGGCAAACTGCGTGGAACGCCCGTCCTCGCTGGGTAAAGGCATTCCAGGAGTGATGGTGAAGGTAGCCACTGCGCCTGTTCCACCGGTATTGCCGCACGCGCCGCAGGTAAGCCAGTCAGGGGAATCTTCAACATTGCTGAGTACGGTGGTATTGCTCGGATTTCCCGATGGAGTTGGGGAGGGCGAAGCTGCAGGAGTTGGCGAGGGCGATGCCGAAACTATTGGCGGCGTGGATGGACTCCCTCCACAACCGATCGCCAGCATCAGCCAAAACAAGGAAACCACGCATGCACTAACAGAAGAAGAACGTGGACAGTTGCGCACTCTCGGCCCTCCTCACGCGGACTTGCTGCCAAGTCCGCGGTGTGCGAACTGTATTAAGTGGGCCTCAAAATGGGATTACGTGATTCACCCCAGTTCCCTATTTAAGTTTCTTGATTACCATTGGGCTGTCACTTTCCGGATAGACATGGCCGGCTGGACCCAGATGGCGTTTATCATCGCGACGTCGCTTTGGAAAACGCGCCGAAGAGCATCTCGGAAACGAAGGTAACTTGTTGACGGTCAGCCACTTTTGAGAAAATTTCAAAACTATCCGCGCTACTTGCCCGAACTCTGAAGTAATCTGGTAAGTAATTTCTTAAGTTTCTCGCAGTGACCAGGCGTGAAATGGATCCGGGAATAGGGACCCCGGTTCTTCACTGCTCAACCGCATTCGTACGGGTTGAGTTTAGACGCATGGCGGCGCGAAAAAAGGCACGTTTGGAAAGCGGGCGGACGAACCTTGACTTCCGGAGTCTCCGATTCACGCATGCCCGGCCCCCTGCCGGTCAGCGATGTGTTGCTGCGCACGCAACGGCTCAGCCTCGAATACACCGGGGCTGACGGCAGCACCATCTCCGCCCTCCGTGATGTCACACTCGAACTCCAACCACACGAAACAGTGGGCATCCTGGGCGAATCGGGCTCGGGCAAGAGCTCTCTCAGCCATGCCATTCTGCGGCTTCTGCCGCCGAACGGAAAAATTATTTCTGGAAAAATCGAGTACAGCGGAGAAGACATTCTCGCCCTGAGCCGGCGCGAGTTGCGCCAGGTGCGAGGCGCCGGAATTGCCCTCATCGCACAGGAACCGGCGCTGGCGCTCAATCCGGTACTAACCATTGAGCGGCAAATAATCGATGTTCTGCGGGCCCACCGCCGCGTGTCTAAACAGGAAGCCATGGAGCAGACCCGGGCGATGCTGCGCGAAGTCGGCTTTACTGATCCCGAGCGGATCGGACGCGCCTATCCCCACCAGCTCAGCGGCGGCCAGAGACAGCGGGCCGCCATCGCTCAGGCATTGATTTGCAATCCGCGCGTGCTTATTGCCGATGAGCCCTTGAGCTCACTCGATGCTGTGACTCAGGCCGAAATTCTGGAGCTTCTCGAAAAGCTCAAGCGCGATCTGCACCTGAGCATGATCTTCATCACTCATAATTCCGGAGTGCTTTCCAGCCTGGCCGATCGCGTGGCTGTAATGCGTGAAGGAGAAATACAGGCCTGCGGCACGCTCGAGCAATTGGCGCGAGGTACCGATGAATATGTGCGCGCCCTGATGTTTCCGGAAAAGAACATTCCCACACGCTCCTCAAGTATCGCATCGCTTGCAGCTTCCACTTCCGCTGAACCGCTGTTGCGGCTGGACAGGGTGAGCAAGCACTTTCTCCAACGCCGGTTTCTCTCGCGAAACGTGTTTCAAGTGCAGGCCCTCAAAAACATCGACCTGCAAATTGCGGAAGGGGCGAGCGTGGCCATCATCGGTCGCTCGGGTTCGGGAAAAACCACACTCGCACGCTGTGTAGCCGGTTTTGAACGGCCGGATGAGGGACAGATTCTGTTTTCAGGAAGCCGCAGCAACGACCGTAGCGAAATCCAATTGATTTTTCAGGATGCAGGCAGCGCGTTGAACCCGCGCTTCACCGCCGCTGAGGCAATCCGCGAGCCGCTGGACATTGCGCGCCGGCTTTCCTTTCCTCAGCGCCAAGAGAGGGCGCTGCAATTGATGGAGGAAGCTGGGCTTGATTCCGCCTGGGCCGGTCGCAAGGTAGGCGAGTTTAGCGGAGGCCAGAGGCAGAGGATCGCGATTGCGCGCGCGCTGGCCGCGGAGCCGCGAATGCTGATTCTGGATGAGTCGCTCTCCGGACTCGATCTTCCCCTGCAGGCGCAAATCCTCCGCTTATTGATGGACCTTCAGGCCCGGCATGGACTCACGTACCTGCACATCACTCACGACCTGAATTTTTTGCCGTTTTTTGCCGATCAGGTGGTCGTTATGGACCAGGGCACGATTGTGGAGACGGGCACTCCCGCGACCTTACTTGAAAGCCCTCAGCCGGTTACGAAATCGCTGGTCGCGGCCAGTGAACGCCTCCATGTTGCCGGTATGGAGGTGGCGCTGTGATCGGCTACCTCTTGCGGCGGATCGGCCACGGGCTTTTTCTGTTGTTAGGTGTCTCACTGCTGGTTTTTCTGCTCATGCAGGCCGCTCCTGGTGACTTCTTCAGCACAGCCACGCTGAGCGAAAGGATGTCTCAGGAAACAGTGCACGCCCTGCGGGCGCAATACGGCCTGGATCAGCCGCTCCCAGTGCGGTACGTCCGCTGGCTCAACTCCGCATTGCATGGCGAGTTCGGTTATTCATTTTCGTACAACATGCCCGCTTCTGCCCTGCTGCTGCCTCGGGCCAGAAATACCCTGCTGCTGACAGTTCCGTCGCTTCTGATCTCCTGGCTGATTGCCGTGCCCCTCGGAGTGTTTGCGGCGTGGCGGCGGGTCGGATGGATTGATCGTTTGTACTCAGGCGGCACATCAGCGCTCCTCGGGATGCATGACCTTTTACTCGCTTTGTTGGCGCTCATGCTCGCCTTGCATACCGGAGTGTTTCCCACAGGCGGGATGTCATCCTTCAGTGCTTCGGGCACTTTGTTGACGGACTGGAAAGACCTGCTGTGGCACATGGCGCTTCCTGTGAGCGTATTGGTGGCTGGATCGGTTGCTCCCATTTTGCGGCACGTCCGTTCCAGCATGATCGAAGTGCTCGATTCGCGTTATATCCGTGCCGCAGAAGGACACGGCTTGGGCCCGCTGACTGTTCTTTTCCGCCATGCTCTGCCGGCCGCCGCCAATCCGCTGATTTCCCTTTTTGGACTTTCCACCGCGCTGTTGCTGGGAGGCTCACTGCTGGTTGAAGTTGTGATGAGCTGGCCGGGGTTGGGTCCCATGGTGCTTGAAGCCATTCTAGGTCGTGACATGTTTCTGGTCGTCGGCGCGGTCATGCTGTCAACCGTCTTTCTCATTTGCGGGAACTTCCTTGCGGACCTGCTGCTTTACGTTTTCGATCCGCGCATCAGGTTGGACGCATGAAGAATCGCGGAAAGCTGACTGTAACTGCCGGCGTGCTGGTGGCTGTTCATCTCCTGGCCGTAATTGCCGGCTTCATTGCGCCCTACAATTACGAGACTCAGGACCGTGAGCATCCGTATGCGCGTCCAGCCCGCATCCATCTCACGGATTGCGAGGGCAAGTTTCATCTTCGTCCGTTTGTCTACGCAACCAGCCCGCGCGATGGCACCGTGAACGACTATCAGGAAGATTGTTCACGCCCAGAGCCAATCACGTTGTTTATAAGCGGCGAGAATTACCTCCTGGCCGGCCTGGTGCCTACCAACCTGCATCTGTTCGGCCTGCGCGCTGAGGGCAGAGTTTACCTCCTGGGGACGGATGGCTTTGGACGTGACGAGTTCTCGCGCATTCTGTACGGCGCCCAGATTTCTCTGTTCGCCGGTCTGCTTGCCGCAGCCCTGGCCCTTTCCCTGGGAATGTTGGTGGGCACCGTGGCGGGCGCTTTCGGCGGCTGGGTTGACGAAAGCGCGATGCGGCTGGCAGAAATCTTTATCGCTGTTCCATGGTTCTATCTGCTGCTGGCTGTTCGGTCCGTGCTCCCCCTCCATGTCAGCCCTCTTTCTGCCTTCATCATGGTGGTTGCCGTGATCGGGCTGCTGAACTGGGGACAGCCTGCGCGGCTGGTTCGTGGGGTGGTACTGAGCGGGCGCGAGCGCAACTTTATTCAAGCAGCGGAAGGATTCGGAGCGAAGCGGCTTTATCTGTTGAAGAGGCACTTGCTGCCCATGAGTTTTTCCGTGGCGCTCACGCAAATGGCAGTGCTGGTGCCACGGTTCATTCTGGCTGAAGTGCTGCTTTCATTCCTCGGGCTGGGCATTGGAGAGCCGTTTCCAAGCTGGGGCAACATGATGGCGGCTGCGCAACAATATTATGTCCTGTCTTCCTACTGGTGGATGATCTTACCGGCCCTGGCCCCCATCCCCGTATTCCTTGCCTATCACGCATTGGCCGATGTCTTACAGGAGAAACTACAATCAACCATCTAAATCCAAGACAATTTCGATGGAGCGGCCCTCGAAGTTTGGCGGCAGTGTGCCTGCTGATGTTGATGTTTGCGGCGGAAGCTTTCGCGCAGACGGCGATCCAGCCTGACCTCATGCTGTCCACGGCTGCCCCCGGACAGGCAGGGGGCAAGCTGGTCATTGGCGTTACCTCTGAGCCACGCACGTTCAATCCGGTCACTGCCGTGGACCAGGTCTCTGTGGGAATCATCAGCCGCATTATGGCCGATCTAATCCACATCAACCGCGCGACGCAAAAGACCGAGCCTGCCCTGGCGAAATCCTGGAATATTTCCAAAGATGGCACGGTATTTACGCTTAAGCTGCGCCGCGGACTCAAGTTTTCTGATGGCGTTGCCTTCGATGCCGATGACGTAATTTTTTCCTTCAAAGTGTATCTCGATGAGAAGGTCCACTCGCCTCACCGCGATCTCCTGATGATCTCCAACAAACCCATCAAGGTGGAGAAGCTGGACAGATTCACCGTGCGCTTTACTTTTCCGTCTCCATATGCGCCCCTTGAGCGGCTATTCGATTCCCTTCCCATGCTTCCGCGCCACCTGCTGGAAAAGGATTATCAGGAGGGAAAACTCGCAGAGGCTTGGGGATTGAGCACTGCGCCGGAAAAGGTTGCGGGCTTGGGAGCGTTTCGCCTGAAACAGTTGGTTCCGGGTGACCGCATTGTGCTGGAACGAAATCCCTACTATTGGAAGGTGGACAGCAAAGGGCAAAAGCTGCCCTACCTTGACGAGCTGACCTTTCTGATCGTCCCCAATCAGGACGCGCAAGTCGTCCGTTTTGAATCTGGAGACACGCAAATCATCAGCAGGCTCACCGCCGAGAATTTTGCCGCACTTGAACCGCAGCAGGCGAGGCGACACTTCAAACTCTATGACGCCGGCCCGGGACTTGAGTACAACTTTCTGATGTTCAATCTGAACGACGACACGGCCAAGTACCCTGATGTAGCGCGCAAGCAAAAATGGTTTCGCGATGTGCGGTTTCGCCAGGCGGTTTCAAGCGCTATCGATCGCGCTGCTATTGTGCGGCTTGTCTATCTGGGCCGGGCCACGCCCCTGAGCACCCATATCAGCCCAGGGAACAAGCTATGGTTTAACAGCTCCATCCCGGCGCCGGTCCATTCCATCGATAAAGCAAAGCAACTGCTGAAAGCGTCCGGTTTTTCTTTGAACCAAAGCGGCGCCTTGCTGGACTCAAGCGGCCAGCCAGTGGAATTTACGATTCTCGTGAGTTCCAGCAATGCTCAGCGTGGTCACATCGCCACGTTGATCCAGGATGATTTAAAGCAGGTGGGAATTACCGCTCACGCGGTCCCGATGGAAGCGCGCGCGGCCGCGGATCGAGTACTGAACACCCACGAGTACGAAGCCACAATTATGGGCATCGCCAGCGGCGATACCGATCCTAATTCCGATGTAAATATCTTCCTCTCCCGCGGTAGCACCCATCTCTGGCATCTGGACGAGAAGACGCCCGCGACTCCCTGGGAAGCAGAAATGGACCGGCTGCTGGAGCAGCAACTCGTCACCGTCGATTACAAACGACGCAAGAAGCTCTACGACCGGGCGCTGGAGATTGAAGCCACGCAACTGCCGCTGATTTACCTGGTCGCGCCGAATGTGCTTGTGGGCGCACAGTATGAATTGGGTAACTTTCGTCCGGCCGTTCTTGAACAGTATACTTTTTGGAATGCAGAAGAACTTTTTTGGCGCACCCCCGCCGGAAAACGATGAATGGAAAACAACGCCAAAACGATATCCCTGCAAGCACCCAAGGACACATCGGCTGAAGATGAGCAACTGGTCCAAGCCTGCCTCAACGGCGATGAAAAGGCCTGGAACCGGCTGATCGACAAGTACAAGCGGCTGATCTTTTCCGTTCCTGTCAAGTATGGGATGAGCCCGGATGACGCATCAGACATCTTCCAGAATGTCTGCGTAGACCTGTTTACGAATCTTTCCAAGCTGAGAAAGATTGAGTCCATACGGTCGTGGCTGATTACCGTAGCCACGCACAAGTGTTTTCACCACAAAAAGCACCAGCGGCAGGATGTGGAACTGGATGCCATGGAACAGGAGATGGCGGAGGAACTTGCTCCTGCCGCTCCCCAGGTCCTGCAGGAAGTGGAGGAGGAACAGGCGGTTCGCGACGCCATTCAGCATCTCTCCCCGCGCTGCGCCCAACTGGTGAAAATGCTCTTTTTTGAGCAGCCACCGCTTCCCTACACTGAAGTGGCGCAGAAACTGGGGCTCGCCACAGGCTCGATCGGGTTCATCCGCGGGCGCTGCCTCAATCGGCTCCAGAAGATCCTGGGAGAACTGGGATTCTAAATGGCACACGAGGCAGGCGCCTTCACGCCCGAAGAATGGATCGCGGAACTGGCGTCAATCGACGCTGAGCCGGAGCGGCGGGTTTTCCTTGCCAGCCAGCCACGAATTCGAAAAAAGGAATCCGTCCAGGCCCTTTATGATGCCGTGGTTACGTACGTTCGCATCGACGTAAAAAAAGCCGAGCGCCTTGCCCAGGCAAGTTCCTGGATCGCCGCGGAATTGGACGATCCAGCCTCTGTCGCTCAAAGCGCACGCGCCACCGGACACGTTTTGTACATCACCGGCAAGTACAAGGAGGCGATTCAGCAATACGAAAGTGCTCTGGAGATTTTTGAAAGGCTCGGCCGTGATCTGGATGTCGGACGCACGATCAACGGCGCTCTGCAAAGCCTGATCTATGACGGGCAGTATGACCGTGCTTTTCAGCTCTGTCACCGAGCACGCGGCATCTTTGAAGCACATAAAGACCGGCTGCGACTGGCGCGGCTGGACAGCAACATGGCCAATATTTATTACCGCCAGGACCGCTTTCACGAAGCGGCTGCGCTGTACGAGAAGGCGCATCGTGAATTTCTGCAGATCGGGGAGCCTCTGGATGTCGCCGCGGTGCTGCGAAACCTGGGCACGTGCTACATCAGCCTGAATGAGTTCGCGAAAGCCCAGGAAGCCTATCAGGTGGGCCGCCAGTACTGCGAGGAGCACGGATTCTCCCTCTTCGTGGCCGAGGCAGATTACAACGTTGCGTACCTGCATTATCTGCGTGGCGAGTATCTTCGGGCCATCGAACTTTACGATCAGACGCGTGTGCTCTGCGAGAAATTAGGTGACCGCTACCACCGCGCGCTATGCGACCTGGACGAGTCAGAAATCTACCTGGAGCTGAACCTCACTGAAGGCGGAGAAGAACTTGCACGCTCGGCGTTTACGGCGTTCACCCAGCTCAACATGAAGTATGAAGCCGCCAAGGCAGCGGCGTTTTCCGCGATTGCCATCAGCCAGCAAGGACATCATCACGACGCACTGCTGATTTTCGACGAAGCGCGGGAACTGTTCGTCCGCGAGCGGAACCAACTCTGGCCCGCGCTGATTGACCTCTACAAGGCCCTGGTGCTGTACGAAGCAGGTGATGACGATCGCGCGGAGGATCTGGCGGCATCCGCGCTGGCATACTTTGGATCTTCACTGCTTCCGGCGAAGGCGGCAGTCTGTGAACTGCTGCTCGCTGCTATTGAGATACGCGCCTCGGACCCGGAAGAGGCGCGCCGCTATTGCAGCTCGGCTCTCTCGCGGCTTCTGCACGTGGATTCCCCCGCCGCCTACCAGGCTTACTTCATGCTGGGACAGGCGGAAGAAACCGGCGGCAATACGGAGTTGGCGCGCCAGGCCTATGAAAAGGCCTACCAGAAGCTTGAAGATCTTCGCAGCCACCTGGGCAAGGAGGAACTGAAAATTGCGTTTCTCAAGAACAAGCTGGCCGTCTATGAGGGCCTGGTGCTCACGTCTCTGGCGGTGCACTCGGGCGGGTGCACGGAACACGATACCTTCGCCTACATCGAACAGGCCAAATCTCGCAGCCTGGCTGATTTGATCGCTTTTCGGTCGTCGTCTCTCTCCGGAAGGGGGATTGAAAACTCCCCAGCCATGGCGCAGTTCCGGGAACTGCACCAGAAACTGAATTGGACCTACCATCAAATCGAGTTGGAAGAGCTCAGCCAAAACCCGGCTTCCCGTGAGCGCATTCGGCATCTCCGGGAGCATGGACGGCGCTATGAAGATTCCATGCTTCGGGCCTTTTCTCAACTGCAGAACGTGAACAGGGACTTCGCCACGCTACAGAGCGCCCGGACTGTTTCCGCTCAGGAGATTCAAAAGGTCATTCCTGACAACACGCTTGTTGTGGAGTTCTATGCCGCCAGGAACGTGTTCTATGCCTGCCTGGTTTCGCAGAAGGAGCTCAAGATTTTGCGGGTAGCGGATGTGAGGACAGTCCGCGAGAAGCTTCGTCTGCTGCAATTGCAGTTGGCGAAGTTCCGTTTGGGCGAGGACTACATCAAGAGACTCGAAAAGTCTCTCTTGCAGGCGACGCAGGCGCATCTGGAAGAACTCTACACACTGCTGATCGCGCCGTTACGTGACCACCTTCAGGCGGAACACCTGGTGTTTGTGCCGCATTCCTTCCTGCACTACCTGCCGTTCCATGCTCTTTCCAACCAAGGCAGGTACCTGATTGACGATTTCACTGTGTCTTACGCGCCCAGTGCCAGCATCTTTGCTCTGTGCCAGCAGAAATCCGCCTCGCCCACCCTTGGCGAGTCACTGGTGCTGGCGGTTCCAGATGTCCGGGCGCCGCAGATTGAGCAGGAAGGTCGTTTTGTGGCCCAATCCATACCAGGGGCTCGGCTATTTCTCGGCGAAGAAGCGACGGAGGAGCGTTTGAAAGAGTTCGGGCCGCGAAGTCGCTTTATTCACATAGCCACTCACGGCTACTTCCGCCAGGACAATCCAATGTTTTCATCCATCCGGCTGGGAAAGTCCCTGCTGAGCCTGTTTGACCTTTATCAACTGGAGTTCGATGCGGAGCTGGTGACCCTGAGCGGGTGCGGAACAGGTATGAATGTGGTGATTGGAGGGGATGAGCTCATCGGACTCGTTAGAGGCCTGCTTTACGCTGGAGCCCAGACCCTGATGGTCAGCCTGTGGGAGGTGCACGACCAAAGCACGGCTGAATTTATGCGCGATTTCTACAAGACATACAATGAAACAGCCAACAAAGCCAATGCTTTAAGGCAGGCGCTCATTAACTTAAGAGAGAAGCGCCCCCATCCGTATTATTGGGCAGCGTTCGCCCTCGTGGGGAAATTTTCATAAATTGGTAGAAATTTTCAACTAACTATATTTTTTGCCCTGCCCAGGACTCTTTTGGTCAGAAGCAGGCTCATCCGTCGACTGCTAACAGGGGAACATGGACCCGGAAGCCGTGTTCCCCTGAGTAAAAAAGACGATAAGACTATATGCCTCAAGCCGAACGCCATTTCGATATTGCCGAGTGGGCGGATTACGCCAGGAACCTGGTGTCCGCAGAAAAACAGCTCGAGATGCAGGCCCACCTCGAAGGTGGATGTCCGCGTTGTGAAAGAGTCCAGCATCTGTTTTCGAAGTTTGCGTTGGTGGCCGCGCGGGAGCGCGCAATTGAGGTTCCAAGATTTGCCGAGCATTCGGTCAAGGCGCTATTCACGCTGGGAAGAGAATCCCGTCGTTCCGCCCTGCAGCGTCTCTGGGCAACCCTGACCTACGATAGCTCCATGGATTTCCAGCCGGCAGGCATTCGCGGCACACATCAAATCAACCGTCAGGTTCTCTTTCACGCCGGTGACTACTCCGTAGATTTGCGCTTTGAGCATGAAAAAGGATCCGCCAGCATGGTACTGGTGGGCCAGATCGCCAACCAGAAGACGCCGGAGCAGGTGATGTCAAATCTGCCGGTGATTCTGCTGGCTGGAGATCGTGAGGTCTCGCGCTCCATCAGCAACTCCTTTGGCGAGTTCCAGATGGAATATGTCCCCGAAACTGATTTGCGTCTGTTGGTACCGCTGGAATCGACCGGGCAGGAACTGGAAGTCGTTCTCGGAAAAGCGACCCAGGCCTGATTAGCGGCGAACTGTAGTACTTGGAAGTCGACTATGAGGATATTGCGTCTACTCTTTATTGTAAGTGTGCTGCTGGCCCTTAGCTTGCCTTTGGCCGCGCAAAACACCTTCATTCTCACGGTTTCACCGGCCAATACCGATTCAGTCCTTTCAAGCCACGGCCTTACCATAGTCAAAGAACTTCATGATGGCGCAAATTGCGTCTACCTGGTCACGTCCAACGCTTCCGATTCCTCGGAGGTGGAAACCGAGCTCGAGAACGACGTTCGCGTTGCCGGCTTTGAAGCTGACCAGAAAGCCAAGCTGCCCGAACTCTCTGGCCTCACCGGCCCAGCTCTGAACCAGTCCACAGCGACAATCCTGGATACGCTTCCCGGGGCAACGCCGATTAACTTTTTTGGCGTGGTGGTTCCCAGCAATTACAGCGCTCAAGCGGCCGCTTCAATCATCCGGCTGAATGATGCCCGGTCCTTGACTAATCTGACCGGAGCGGGTGAGGTGGTAGCGATCATCGATACTGGCGTTGATCCCAATCACCCCGTCTTAGCATCAGCATTGCTGCCGGGCTTCGATTTCACTCGTGATATTGGCGGCGCCTCGGAATGGGCTGATCTTGATCCTGCTCTGGCGGCACGCCTGCAGCAATCGACAGCCACAATTCTCGATGGCAAGAGCATACAGCCGTTGAATGCGTCAACGGCCGTGATTCTGAACCAGTCCACAGCCACCATTCTCGATCAGTCTACGGCCACGATCCTGGACGGCACTTATCCCGAATTCGGCCATGGAACCATGGTGAGCGGCATTGTGCACCTTGTTGCGCCCGCGGCGTCAATCATGCCCTTGAAAGCGTTTCGTGCGGATGGTACGTCAGATCTGGCGGGTATCGTCGAGGCTATTTATTACGCTGCTGACAACGGCGCGAACGTGATAAGCATGAGCTTCAGCACGGCCCAATCTTCACCTTCGCTGCAGGCGGCTATCCAATACGCACTCAACAAGAACGTGACTCTCGTCGCTGCCGCGGGCAACGACGGCCAGAAGACGCTGGTCTTTCCTGCCAGTTACGGCGGTGTCGAGGGCATTGCCTCCACATCCAATGCGGATCTGCGCAGCGCGTTTTCCAACTACGGTTCGGGAACGGCCTTGTTTGCCGCACCGGGAGAAGGGGTGGTTACAACCTTCCCGAGCGGAGCCTTTGCTGCGGGTTGGGGAACTTCATTCAGCGCCCCGATGGTCGCGGGAGCAGCGGCCCTGGTCCTGCAGGCGCGTCCCACTGCCAAGCCTGGGGATGTGACGAATGCGCTCTCCAAAGCCAACCAGATCAGCGGCATGGGAGGCTACGGGCGCATCGACCTCTATCAGGCCCTTACGAACGTACTCGGCATTAGCCCGAGCGGCAATTCAAGCAAGCCGTAAATCCCGACAATTCAACCCTGTGCCACGATGCGTCGAAATCATCGCACTCGTGTGTCTATCTCGAGCCCATACAGGCTCCAGCGCTTTATTAGGCGTTCTAATTCGGAAGTTAATCTTAAAAAGACATGAGGGTTGAAGCGATCCACGACAGAGCCTGACTCTCTTTTGGCTCCTTTCTCAAAGTCTCCCTAAACGCTTGTCCTGCAGACACATACAATCGCGTTGAGTGGTGCAACTAACGATATAGGTCAGGCTTGAACCAAGGAGTCATAATTATCTTAAATTTTCTTTATCTGCGGAACCAAGTTGCCTATACTTTTCCTGCGCTTGAACGGCAAGCGAGATTGATCGGACCAAACCCCTTGGAGGCCTTTGCAGACGCGACGGAACGGCTGCCAGGGCAAGAAAAATGTCTACTTTCAGATTTCTTAAAGCGGTATTTTGCGCATTTATTTTACTCGGCAGTCTGTGTCTCCGGGCCCAGGATAGGTACGTTCTTGTAACCAAGCCATCCAATCTGCAGGATGTGTGCTCGCGGCACGGTCTAACAGCACTCGGACAGGTTTCCAGCAGTTCTTCACCCGGCGTTTTTCTGGTTTCATCAGCGTCCGCGGATCCGTCTATTGCTACAGACAGTGAGGTACAGAGCTTTGAGTCCGACCGGACCGCAGGAATCGCCGAACTCTCCGGAGCGACAGAAGCAAGCCTCACACAGTCAACAGCCACAATCCTTGACCAGCTGCCCGGACGTGCCGCCGTCACCTATTTCGGCTCGACAGTGGCGAACTATTACATAAGCCAGACAGCCACTTCGCTGGCGCGGCTCGCCGATGTCCAGAGTACGAGCACTTGGGATGGCAGCGGAATAACGGTTGCCGTGATTGATACCGGCGTCGACACCACTCATCCGGCGCTCTCTCGCGTTTTGGTTCCTGGATTTGACTTTGTGCACAACCAGCCCGGGGCGTCCGAACTGGTAGATCTGGACCCGAGCGTTGCTGCCGCCCTTACTCAGTCAACAGCCACAATTCTCGACGGCGGGAATGTGTATCAGATGAATTCGTACGCGGCGGCGATCCTGAGCCAATCCACCGCCACGATTCTTGATGGGCCACCCTCCGCGTTCGGGCACGGCACTATGACTGCCGGCCTGATCCACCTGGTGGCGCCCAACGCAAGAATCATGCCCCTCAAAGCCTTCTCGGCAGACGGGACCTCCGAGATATTCAACATTGTTCGTGCTCTCTACTATGCCGTTGACAATGGCGCGAATGTGATCAGCATGAGCTTTGAAATTCCTCAGAGCTCGCCCGCCCTGCAGGATGCCATTCAGTACGCGTTGAGCAAGAACGTGACGCTTGTGGCGGCTTCTGGAAATGACAGCGAGCAGATCATGGTCTATCCCGCTGGATACAACTCAGTCATCGGTGTGGGTTCCACCAGCAATGCTGACGGAAAGAGCACATTTACCAACTTCGGTACGAACGCGGTGTTTGTCGCGGCGCCCGGAGAAGGGGTTATTTCAACTTATCCGGGCGGAAACTATGCGGCGGGATGGGGCACATCGTTCAGCACGCCTCTTGTCGCGGGCGAGGCCGCTCTGGTGCTGCAGGCGCGCCCCGGATACCATCCCGGCGATGTAGCTAATGCGGTATCCAAGGCTATTCAGGTACAACAGATGGGACACGGCAGGGTCGATTTCTGTCAGGCGCTGTCCAGCATCGGAGTTGGCAAAGTCTGCCCTTAATTTCTCTGGTTTGACGTCCGAGCCTGCTTCTCGACTCAATCAGAACTAAGCCTCGCTGCATTGTCGGCGGGGTTGTTTTTTCGCGAGCCTCAGCGCGTCGCCTTAGGCTGGTTCACACGATTCAGCTACTCTTCCCGCTATAATCTCCGGTTCGGAGAAATAGCAAATAATGTCAAAATCGCGCAGAGAGTTTCTCGCCCAGATGGCAGCAAGTGTTCTGGGAGTGGCAGTATCCCCTGAATTGATTGGCCAGCAGCAGCATCCCACCCCGCCATCGCAAGCGGGAGAACCGCCCGCAGGCACTCCTCCTGCGTTTGGAACTGCTCCCCCGGTCGGTCCCGTAGTTTCGCCCGCCACATTCGCGGAAGGCGAAAAGCTGGTCCGCGTGGAGATGACCGCGGCCGAGCGCAACCAGGCTGCCGGCAACTGGCGCAGCGCGATGGCGCCGCTGTACGAGCGCCGAACAGGTCCTCACAAAGTCGCGATTGAGTCGAACGACCTTCCATACTCGCTATGGAATCCGGTGCTTCCGGGCGAAAAGGCCGGCCCCGAGCGCAACCAGTTCATCTGGACCAATGCTGATCCCGGGCAGCTGCCGAAGAATGATGAAGACATTGCATTCGCGCCGGTCACTCATCTGGCCGGCTGGCTCCGCAAGCGGCAGATTACTTCTGCGCGGCTGACCGAACTTTATCTTGACCGGCTCAAGCGCTTTGATCCCAAGCTCCGATGCGTGATCACTCTAACCAGCGATTTGGCTAGCGAGCAGGCCAAACAGGCTGATCGAGAAATTTCCGCAGGCAAGTACCGCGGGCCTCTGCACGGAGTTCCCTGGGGGGCAAAGGACCTGCTCGATAGCGCAGGGATTCCCACCACCTACGGGGCTGAACCTTACCGCAATCGCGTACCCAAGGACAATGCCGCCGTGGTCAAGCGTCTGCATGATGCCGGCGCGGTCCTGGTGGCCAAGCTGAGTCTGGGAGCGCTGGCTCTAAACGATGTCTGGTTCGGCGGACAGACGATGAATCCCTGGAACCTGGATGAAGGATCTTCCGGCTCGAGCGCCGGCCCGGGCGCGGCAACATCGGCCGGCCTTGTGGGGTTCGCCATTGGCAGCGAGACCGGCGGAAGCATTGTTGGCCCCAGCATGCGTTGCGGCATCACCGGATTGCGACCTACATACGGGCGGGTGGCGCGCACCGGCGCCATGACGCTCTGCTGGTCGCTGGATAAGCTCGGACCCATGACTCGTTATGTCGAAGACGCCATGGTGGTGCTGCACGCCATCAGCGGCCCCGATCCGGGCGACCTCAATTCCGTACCCAGCAAGCTCGACTATGACGCGAATGCTCCGGTGACGGGCCTGCGGGTTGGCTACTTCCCGGCCTGGATGAAACAAGCCCCCGCGACCGACGTGGACCGCGCGGCCTTGGAAACGGTCAAGAAGATCGGCATGGTTCCTGTGGAAGTTTCAATTCCGGAGTGGCCATACGATTCACTTGACTTGATCCTCTTTGCTGAAGCTGCGGCCGCGTTTGAGGAGCTGACGCTCAGCCGGCAAGTGGATGAACTCAAGATGCAGGTGCCCGATGCCTGGCCAAATGTGTTCCGGCAATCACGCTTTCTTTCGGCTGTAGATTTTGTGCAGAGCGACCGCTTGCGGCGCAAAGTGGCGAAAGAGATGGCGCGCGTTTTCCGGCAGGTGGACTTGCTGCTGGTTCCCTCTCTCCGTGACGAGATGCTCACCATCACCAACTTCACCGGCCAACCATCGCTCACATTGCGGGCCGGTTTCATTCATATTTCCCAGGCGCGCAGTGACTGGGCGCCTGACCCAGCACATCCGATGCCAAAGTTCTCCCCGGCCAGGCGCGTGCCACATGGCGTGACATTGATCGGGAAACTTTTCGAGGAAGGCACATTAGGGCGCGCTGGGCTGGCTTTGGAGCAGGCGTTCAAAGTCGCGGATGAGAGGCCGCCGGGCTTTTAGAAAATTACCGAGCTGCTTATCTCTGTGCGGTGTGCCAGGCAACTTCCGCAGGCTCTTCCAGCGGATAGCCCAGATCTTTCCATGCCTGAAAACCGCCCTGCAGCGGGCGCACTCGCTTAATGCCGAGTTTTTGTAGGTTTTGTGCCACCCGGGCACTCGTGGCTTCGTTGGGTCAAGTGCAGTAGAGGATAATTTCCTCGTCGCGCGGCAGCGTGTTGGCTTTTTCAGTAACGTCCTCGGGCAGCATGCGGATGGCTCCAGGAAGGATGCGTGGGTCCGTTACGGAGTCAAGCGGATGCCGGAGATCCACAATTACCACTCCACGCCGGGAATCGAGCATCTCTCGCAATTCCTGCGATGTAATTCGCGACTTATACAGTTCGTTCAAGAACCGCCGGCGTTGAACGTATTTGATTCCCACGTTGGCGGCCAGCAGGACCATGCAAGCTTCAAAAACCAGCGAGCCGATCGCGGGAACCAGGTGCAAATGCTCCACCGGCAGATAGCCCATGAGCATGAGCGCCAACACCCACAATGCCGAACCTGCGATGTTGATGCCGAGAAACTGTTTGCGTTCAATACGGCTCAGCCCGGCAACGGCTGGAATAATATGGGAAACGCCGGGCAGCCACTTGGAGAAGAACAGGGTGCGGCCGGCGCTCTTCTCAAAGAAGATCTTCGACTTGCGCACGCAGGTATCAGGCTCAAACGATATGCGGCAGAGCAGCCCGAGAACGGAATCGCCTTTCTTGCGTCCCATCTCATACCAGAGGACGTCCCCGGCAATACAGGCCACCAGCGCGGTCCAGAAGCCCACGTCAAAGCGCATTTGACCGGCTGCCGCCAAAGCTCCCGCGCCTACCAGCACAGGCGAAAGGAACAGAGGCAGACCAATCCTTTCAAGCAGCGCCGCGAGCAGCACTACGGTATAAGGATGGCTGGTGAGCAGATGGAGAAACTCTTTCACGCGTCAGTACCCGGGTCTCAGTGTACCTTAAACAGAGTCCGGTTCTTTTCAGCCGTTACGGTAATCTAATTCAAATCCCGAAAGGCCAAAATCGGGATTTGCTGCCGGCACCCAGGCGGGAAAAGAGGCACATGCTCAACATTCCGGCGGTCATATTCGGCATTCTGCTGGTACTCGCGGTTTTGTGGGAGACGTTTGAAACCATCGTGCTTCCGCGCCGCGTTACGCGCCAATTCCGCATGACGCGCCTGTTTTACCGCTTTACATGGGCTCCCTGGCGCACATTGGCCGGTCTGCGGAAACAAAAGAAGAAGCGGGACGCCATGCTCAGCTACTACGGACCGCTCTCATTGCTCATGCTGTTTGCCTTCTGGGCCGTGACCATGGTGTTTGGTTTTGCCTTGGTCCATTATGGCGATACTGAACAGCTAAACGGCGCCATTTTTCCCAACCACTTCGGGAACGCGCTCTACCTCAGTGGAACCACGCTGTTTACGCTCGGACTTGGCGATATCACTCCAGCTTCTCCGCTGGGCCGCTTTATGACCGTGATTGAGGGCGGGGTGGGCTTCGGATTTCTTGCCCTCGTGATCGGATATCTGCCAGTGTTGTACCAGTCTTTTTCCCGGCGCGAAGTCACCATTTCGCTGCTCGACGCTCGCGCCGGCTCGCCACCGACAGCTTTTGAGCTGTTTCGCCGCAACACCGGGCCAGCCACCTGCGATTTTGACGCGCTCACCGAAGTACTCGCCCATTGGGAAAACTGGTCTGCCGAGCTGATGGAAAGCCATCTTTCGTATCCCGTGCTCGCCTATTTCCGCTCTCAGCATGACAACCAATCATGGATTGGATCGCTCACCGCAATCCTCGATGTTTGCGCGTTGGCCATGTCAGGAATGGAAGGCATGTGCCAGTATCAGGCGCGCATGACCTTCGCCATCGCCCGCCACGCGATGGTAGATTTGAGCCAGGTCTTCGGCGCCGCGCCGGACAAGGATGGTGCCGATGGACGTCTCTCGCCAGGAGATCTGGTCGAGATCCGCAAACACTTGAGCGCCTCTGGCCTGCGGCTATCCGATGGCAGCGCTGCCGATGCCGAACTCAACCGGCTGCGTGGCTTGTATGAGCCATATGCTATTTCACTGGCCCGTCATCTCGCGCTGGACCTCCCACCATGGATCAAGCGGTCGGACGTAAAAGACAACTGGCAAACGACCGCGTGGGCGCGGCAACACGCCAGCGCGGGAACCAAACAGCAGATGGCGGGAGATGAACACTGAGAAGCAGCTAGCAACTGGCATCTGGCAATTAGCTTTGTCATTGAGTAGCTAAAATAGGATTTTGTCATGGTCAGCACAACGATTGAAACAGTTACATTCAACGAAGCCGCGCGGCGGCCCCTGAGGCCCGAAGAGTGCGCGCTGGCGGTCATCGACATTCAGGAAAAGCTGCTGCCATCCATCTGGGAAAAAGAACGC
>DATNDP010000067.1:0-6448 GCA_035553195.1 Candidatus Acidiferrales bacterium | reverse complement strand
AACATCGCTCGAGAGCATGGTTCGATACGATTGCAGGCTCAGCGTGGATGTGGGACCAAGTTCCTGAGGAAATGCCTTGCGGAATTCAGCGGTAATCCCCTGCATCTGGGACTGGGCTTGAGCCAGCGAGAGCCCCGGCCGTAGCCGGCCAAGAACTTCAATATTCTGCCCGCTGCCTGCGGTCTGGCTCACCAGGGCCAGTGGCGTCCATACGTCGGTATCACCGGGAAAGATGGGATCAACGCTGGCCTCCAAACCCGGTTGCATTACGCCGATCACAGTGAAGGGTTCGCCATCAAGTGTAATGGTTCTCCCAATGATTCCGGGATCGCCAGCCACTTGTTTCTGCCAGATTCCGTAGCTGAGGATGGCAACATGAGCGCCGTCACCCGTATTGTCTTCAGGAAGAAAATCGCGCCCCAGCAGCGGCCTGATCCCCAGAACATGAAAGTAATCCGTGGCGACCGGCTGTCCTTTAACGCGCTCAGTTTTGTCGCCCGCGCCGAGATTGTGACCCTCGATGGTGTAGCCGGTCAGGAATTCAAACGGAGAGCTGTGGCTTGCCAGAAATTGCAGTTCCTCATAGGTGACGTCCTTTTCACCGCTGGCACGAGGCGAAGATTCCGTAAGTTCGACAATCCGGTGCGGCTGGGGATAAGGCAGCGGCCGGAACACCACGCCATAAACAATGCTGAAAACGGCGGTGTTCGCGCCAATGCCGAGAGCCAGCGTAATCACCGCGACAGCTGTGAACCCGGGACTTCTGACGAGCACGCGAATTCCATAGCGGATGTCCTGGAGTAATGTTTCAAGAAGAGGAAGCCTCCGCTGATCACGATAGGCTTCCTTCATGGCCTCAGCGGGGCCGAATTTGAGCCACGCCTGCCGTCTCGCTTCTGTCGGCGGCATTCCAGCACGAATATTTTCCTCCGTTTGCAGCAGGATGTGCTCTTCGATCTCCGCATTCAGCCGATCGTCAGCGCGATGAGCGGTGAATACGCTCCCGAGCCGGATGAAGAACTGCCGCAGACGCTTCATGGAAGGACGTTTCATGGCAAATCCTCCGCTTTCAGCGCGAAGAAGCGGGCAATGATTTCCGCGGTTTGTTCCCAGTCACGTGTTTCATCCTGGAGTTGCTTTCGCCCGGCACGCGTCAGGCGGTAGAAGCGGGCCTTGCGGTTATTTTCAGAAGCGCCCCAGTCGGAAGTTATGGCGCCTTCCTGCTCCAGTTTCAGTAATACGGGATAAAGAGTCCCCTGGTTTACTGCGAGCAGGTCACCACTGATCTGCTCAATCCGTCGAGCCATACCATAGCCGTGCAACGGACCAAGAACATCAAGAGTCTTGAGCACCATCAGCGCCAGGGTGCCCTGCCGAACTTCCTGCTTGTCTTCCATAGGCGTCCTTCTTTGGGATACCAACAGGTACACACAGAGAATAGCACTTTACCTTTTGGAAACCAACAGGTCGGAAATTGGCGGAAGGGACTATTGTCGGAACCCGACAGCCGAAACGTTTTCTGATGTTTCCATCCGCCTGTCCCCTGTTTATCTTCACGCGCTCGCTTCCAACCTGCTTCGCCGAGCGCCCTGCTCAACTGGCTTGGGCTGACTGCCAGTAGCCACTCGCGGCTGCAAATTAGATGAAAGAAAGAATCCGGAGCAATTCCCACACATCACTTGCAAACGGGAAAGTCACAAGCTGGCAATGAGCGCGTGGGAAAAGAATAGCCGCGAGGAGGTCAGGGGCCGAATGGAGGTCGCGATGCAGCAAGTTGTTTTGAAGCGTTTCGAAAAACCCGATGAGATTCGCACTTTTGAGAAAGGCAGGTTTGAACTGGTACGCATCGGCGGCATGACGATCGGAAGGGCCACTTATGAGCCCGGTTGGCGGTGGTCTAAGCACGTGGGGGAAAGCCTGGGTCAGAAAGAATGCATGATTGAACATGTTGGAATGGTGCTATCCGGTTGCGCCACTGCGGCTATGTCCGATGGAAAAGTCATCGAGCTGCATGCAGGTGAGATGTTCTACATTCCCCCTGGGCACGATTCCTGGGTCGTGGGCAGCCGAGCCGTATGTGTCGCTCTACTTTTCCGGTGCAGCCGATTACGCGAAGCATGAGTGATCCCTGTGCAAATCAGAAAAACCCGTCGGTTAAGTTGTTTCTGCCGGGAGTGTTATCCTCCTCACCATGATCCGGCTCAGCGTGATGTATCCTGCCGCCCCAGGCTCGCGTTTCAATTGGGACTATTATCTCGGCCCGCATCTTGCGCTTTCGCAGAAACTGCTGGCTCCCAGGGGGCTCGTCCGCACTGAAATCGACCGTGGCATCGGCGGCCTTCCTCCTGGAGCGCCTCCGCCTTACCACGCCGTGGGACATCTGTTCTTCCGCTCGCTGGCCGATCTCCAAAGCGCGCTTGCAGCCACCGCTGCCGATTTCATCGCCGACGAGCGAAACTACACAGATGTTCCCAGCATCGTGCAGATCAGTGAGGTAGTGGAGTAGCGCTCGCTCACTTCCGCGCCCGCACCTCGATCTGTCCGCCACGCACCCTTACCTTCAGGCACGGCTGCGGATGCACCGCTGGGCCATTCAGCACCCGTCCGTCTTCTAAAGCGACGTGGAGTTGTGCAGCGGACACACAATGTTGTCGCCCTCCAGTTTGCCTTCTGAGAGCGGCCCGCTGAAGTGGGAGCAGGTCTCCGCCAGGGCAAACACGCGCTCTCCGCGACGGACCAGCAGAATGGGCACTTCATTGTGTACAGCCCGCGTTGGCTTGTTGTCCGCCAGCGCTGATTCAGGCAGCACGGCCACAAAATCACGGCGTGTGGCCCACTCATTCGCCCGGCATTGTTGGCGTAGGTGCAAATTCCCGTAATGAAACAGCCAGAAAATTTCTGAGCGCGTTCCGCTAACTCGTGTACTGGAACTCTCATCCGAGGTCTTGCGGCGGAGGTCCACGAGGCGCAAGAGCACGAGCCTGGAAATGTAAGCCGAACCACGTCGCACGCCGCGCCATGGTGAGCCGAGGGTTCTCCCTCTGTTTCGTTAAAACACCGCGCCTAAGATTGTTCTACTTTCCGAAGAAATAACCGTGAACTGGAGAGCATTAAAAAATCTTAAGCTGTGGAATCCTTTCTAATGCAAATCCGCACCGCCTTTCTTTTTTCCGGAAACGTAAAAGGCAATACGATCACGATTTCTCGTTTGCCGCGATTGTCATCATAAGCAGATGTTCGCGAGTTCAAGAAGAACTCGGATGCAACCGGGGTGCACGAGATCCCGGTTTCGTCAGAACGAAAGGAGAAATAGCATGAATAACAGATTACGTGGTGCGGAGTTGGTTGAGCATTGGCGCAATGGAGAAGGACAGAACAATCCTGCCGGTCCGCTCTTTGCTGCTGGGGAGTTCGCACAAGCAGATATCATCAACGCAGGCGGCGGCCCCACCACAAGCTACTCAATTTGCACCGGCTCAGACACAATATCGTGCTGCTAAATTGACCATGGCAACGCGCCATTTCGATGCGTCTCTGGGTTGCCTGGTTCGGCCCGCTGTGGACGAACTGGCAGCCCAGCTTTCTTCCATTAAGGGATTGAGCGCGAGAGAACGCGACGTTATTACTAAGGCAAGCGGGGAATCTCTTTCCGCAGTTCTGCACAATAAGCTCAGCCGGTTGCTTGTTCTTGAGCTCAACAGCGCGCGGGAAACCGGGCGGCTTACCGCCGATAACTCGGAACAGCGTTGGCAGCAATTCCTTGAGCTCTCGTCTCAGCGGTCGTTCTGGGACGATTTAGCCTCTCATTATCCTTCGTTATCACAAAGAGTAGGCGCGATCGCGCGGAATCGCTGCCTGGCGACGTTGCGCTTCGCGCAGCGCTGGGCTGCGGACCGGCAGCGGCTGGCACGCCTGTGTGGCGGCGATCCATGCACCGGCAATTTGGGCGAGTTGAATGAACTCAGCTTTGGAGCCGGCGATAGCCATCGCGGAGGGTCAACCGTAGCAATCGCGCGCGGTGAGGGCTGGCGTCTTGTTTATAAGCCGCGTTCTTTGGGGATTGACAGCGCGTTACGCGGCTTCATCGCTGCGCTTGCCGAGGATCATGGCAGCGCGCTGAGTGTTCGCATTCCCGAGGTGGTGGACTGTGGCGATTACGGATGGGCAGAATTTGTGGCTCACCGCTTCGCGGCAGGAAACGAGGAACTGCTTAGCTTTTATCACGGCATTGGCCATTTGCTGGCATTGATGCGCTTGCTCAGCGGCAGCGATCTGCATGCTGAAAATGTGATCGCTCACGGTGGGAGCCCCGTGGTGGTTGATTGTGAAACCCTATTCACGCCCAAGATTCCACCCTCGCCATCCGGCTATGGAGACGCCTTCGATCGTGCCATAGGACTGATAGCGCGGACCGTGCTAAGCATAGGTTTGCTGCCGGGTCGCGGAGTAAGTCTTGGGTTCCGCGGTGTTGACCATTCCGCTGTGGGCATGCTTCCTGGGCAGCAGCCAATGCAGCGGCAGCAGGCAATTCTTGGCGCGGGTACGGACAAAGCATACGTCGGTTCCATACTTGTGGAAACGCGAGTGTCACAGAATCATCCCAGCCAGCAGCCGGCGCTGGCGGAATACTGGCCGGAAGTATTACGCGGGTTTGATGAACTAACGGCCACGCTGCAGCGCCTGGATGCCGCCGGCAGGTTGTGGCAGCGGATGCAGGCGTTTGAGGGCTGCCATGTCCGCGTGGTGCTGCGTGCAACGGAGGCTTACGCCGAGATCGGCCGCATGCTATGGCATCCGGTATCACTGCATAACCCTGAACCTGCGCAGCAGCGTGCCTTTGAATTGTTGGAGAAAATGGCCACGAATCTCTCCATAGCGCCGAGCGATCCGGCGGTGATGCGTGCCGAGATCGATGAATTGCTGCAGGGAGATATCCCATACTTTTTCTGCCTGGCGCGCGAAGGACAGTTGCGCGGGCCGGGTGGTACAACCTGGCTTCCGCCCTGTCATCTGGTTGAAGCTGCCCTCTCGGACTGGCGTAGTGCGGATTTTCCTCTCGAACGAAGAGTCATCCAGGCGTCGCTGGTGAGCGCTTACAGCAATGACGGATCGGCATCTTACGGAACATCAACAATGCGGACGCATGGACGCGGCGGCAATCTGGAAGCGCGTCGCCGGTGGCAAGCCGCGCAAATCATCCGATCCATAATGACAAATGCAATTCAAGCCGATGACGGCAGTGTGGCCTGGTTTGCACCGGTGCTTACTGGAACCGGCTGGTCAATGCAGCCCCTGGAGCAAGACATCTACAACGGGATCTCCGGGCTGGCGTTGCTGTTTGGCGCTTATCTACACGAGACAGCAGCCGGGCGCGCCGATCCTGTGAATGAACTTGAGAAGTTTTTTGCGGCGATGTTGCATACGTTGCACTTAAGGGAGGCCAAGCGGGAGCAGTTGAGCAATGAAGGGATAAGGCTCAGGCCCGATCCGCCTGGCGCATATCTTGGCATTGGCTCGCAGATCTGGACTTATCTTCTGCTGGCGCATTGGGGGTTGGACGGCGGTGATGGTCTGGAGCGCGCTAAGAAACGGGCGTACCAGATTCCCGCGGCATCTGCGGCGGACGACATCCATGACTTGCTCTCTGGCAGCGCGGGCGCAATTGTTGTGTTGTTAGCACTCGCCAGCAAGACAGGGGACAAGGATTACGTCCGCATGGCTTCGCAAATTGGAGATCTGTTGCACGAGCGCGCTGAACATCGGAACGGGCAGGCTTGCTGGCCCAGTAGCACCTCGCGGCAAGGAATGGGCGGCTTTGCACATGGCGTAACCGGCATCGGCTGGGCGTTGACGCATCTAGCGCGCGCAACTGGAAGCGCGCGGCACCAGCAACTGGCGGAAGAGGCATTTGCCTTCGAAAATGCCCTCTTTGACGAACAGGAACAGAACTGGCGTGACCTGCGCATGCTCGAAGGCTCCAGGACTAAAGCAGCGTGGTGCCACGGAGCCGTCGGGATAGGCCTTGCGCATCTAAACCTGGACCCTTCGTTTGAGTGCGCAGCGACACGGAAAATTGTGCATCAGGCCGCCGCCGCAACCTGGCGGCTGGGAATGGGCTTGAATCATTGCGCGTGTCATGGGGACCTCGGAGCCTGGGAATTGCTGGATCATGCGATCGCCAGCGGCGAGGCGCCGAAAGAGCTAAACGCATTGAACCTGCTCGACCTGATACTGACCAGCCTGGAGCAAGATGGGCCCTCCTGCGGCGTGGGACGAGATGCCTTCACGCCCGGCTTGCTGCCAGGAGTGGGAGGGGTTGCTTACCAATTGCTGCGGGCTCATCCCGAGAGTGATTTGCCTTCCATCCTGATCCCTGCCGCAGAAAATCTCTAAATGGTAACAACGGGATGTTTTCCAACCTCATCGCAAGCAACTGCGCCTTCGGATG
>DATNDP010000066.1:0-19547 GCA_035553195.1 Candidatus Acidiferrales bacterium | reverse complement strand
TCGATCAACAGCTTCAAGATTTCAGATAACGTCGGGCATGCAGCCAGGCGAGTACGCGAAGGGCGGTCGCTTTCCTTCAGCCTGGAAGAGACGAAATTTTTTCCTGATCTGGCAATCGAGATGATCGAGGTCGGCGAATCTACCGGTGCGCTGCCCGCCATGTTGAACTCCGTGGCGGAATTTTTTGAGGAAGACGTGCAGAACGCGCTCGCCGCGGCAATGCAATTGATTGAACCGTTCATTTTGATTTTCATGGGCGTAACGGTGGCACTCGTCCTGATTTCGCTCTACTTGCCGATTTTTTCGCTTGGGGCGCAGATGCAGCAGTAACAAGTTTTAGGAACGTGGAAGTTTATGGATCAAAGGAATTTGACAACAACGGTGGACCCAGGCGCTCAGCCCAACGGGCAGATCGCGACTCCGGAACAGCGCGCCCGCGAAATGGCTGCGCGCTATCGCTGCGAATTTGTGGACCTGCGTGATTATCACCTGGACGCGGAGCTGTTCAAGTCCGTGCCCGTGGACCTGATGTTCCGCTACAACTTTGTTCCCCTGGAGGAGCATGAGGGCACGCTGTGGATCGCCATCGCCGATCCCAGCAAGCTGATGATGATCGACGAGATCGGCTGGATGCTGAACCGGCGGATCAAGACCAAGGTCGCCACTCTCGGCCAGATCAATGACATTCTCAAGAAGACTGAGCAGTCGCAACGCGTGCTGGAAGAGGCCAGCGAGAGCTTTGTACTCGACGTGGTTCGGGAAGACGAGGCCGCCGGCGATGAAAGCATCACTATTGACAAGATCACCGGCACCGCGGAAGCCGATGTTAGCCCGATCATCCGGCTGGTGGATACCACCATCTTCACCGCGCTGCAGAAGCGCGCCAGCGATATCCACATTGAGACAGAGAGCGATTCAGTGCTGGTGAAGTACCGTATTGACGGCGTCCTGCAGCAGGCCATGCAGCCCATGGCCAAGGAGCACCACTCCACCATCATCACGCGTATCAAGGTCATGAGTGAACTGGACATCGCCGAACGGCGAGTTCCCCAGGACGGGCGCTTTCGCGTGAAGTACAACAACCGGCTCATCGACTTCCGCGTCTCCATCATGCCGACCATTCACGGCGAAAACGCCGTGCTGCGCGTTCTGGACAAGGAGTCGATGAGCGAGAAGTTCCGCAACCTGGTCCTGGATGTGGTGGGCTTTGATGACGAAGATCTTCGCAAGTTCCGGCGCTACATTGCCGAGCCATACGGCATGGTTCTGGTGACAGGCCCCACGGGCAGCGGCAAAACCACCACGCTTTATGCCGCTCTGAATGAGATCAAGACGGATGAAGATAAGATCATCACCATTGAAGATCCGGTGGAATACCAGATTCACGGCATCACGCAGATCCCCGTGAATGAGAAAAAGGGACTGACGTTTGCCCGCGGATTGCGCTCCATCCTGCGGCATGACCCGGACAAGATCATGGTGGGGGAAATCCGCGACACGGAGACAGCGCAGATCGCAATTCAGTCGGCGCTGACCGGCCACCTGGTGTTCACCACCGTCCACGCGAACAATGTGGTTGACGTGCTCGGACGTTTTCTCAACATGGGCGTTGAGCCCTACAACTTCGTCTCGGCATTGAACTGCGTGCTGGCGCAGCGGCTGGTGAGGACGATTTGCCAGCATTGCAAAACGCCCATGCCCCCGTACTCAGCCGAGGAATTGAAAGACAACGGTCTGAATCCTGAAGAATGGCGAAACGTCACGTTCTATGAAGGGCCTGGGTGCATTGAGTGCGCCGGAACCGGATACCATGGCCGCACTGCGATTCACGAACTGCTTGATCTTTCCGATCGCGTGCGCGAACTGATTCTGGAAAAACGCCCGTCTTCGGAGATCCGCAAGGCAGCTCATGAGGAGGGCATGCAATTTCTGCGCGGGTCCGCTCTGGCCAAGGTTCGCGCCGGAATCACCACCATGAAAGAGATCAACAAAGTTACATTTATTGAGACGACGCGATAAATCGATGACTGCTGTGAAAAAACAAAAAACACTGCGCCCGCGCATTGCCTGCGAGATCACGCTGGACCGTGTGATTGCCGCCCGCGCGTCGGAACGTCAGCCCCGGCTGGACATGTTCACCTCCCGGCAGGTGCCTCCCGGCGCACTCGCGCCCGGCCTGAGCGGACCGAACGTCCTCAACCCCGAGGCGCTGCGAACCGCGATCAGTGGCGCTCTGAGCGCGGTCAGCGGCAATTTGCGCGACGTTATCGTGATTGTTCCCGATGCCGCCATTCGCGTGCTTCTGCTGGACTTTGAAGCGTTGCCCAGCAAACCGCAGGAGATTGAACCTGTAATCCGCTTCCGGCTCAAGAAGTCACTGCCATTTGACGTAGATGGAGCTGCGGTTTCCTATGAGGTAAAGCGCGGCACTGATGGAGTCCGGGTGGTTGCCGCGGTTTCGCCACGGGCCATCATTGAAGAGTACGAGTCGGCATTCCGCGATTTGGGATACATCCCCGGCGTGGTGCTTCCCTCTTGTTTGGCGGCCCTCGGCACTGTGGATGGAGAACGCCCAAGCCTGCTCTTGAAGGTTGATCCCACGAATATCATCATCGCCGCGGCGGAACGCCATGAGCTGCGGCTGGTTCGCACACTGGATAATCCGCACGGCGCACAGGTAAGCGCGGAGGAATTGGCTGAAGGCGTACTGCCGTCCATCGTCTTCTTTGAAGATACCTTTGCCGCTCACGTGGAGCAGATCTATGTGGGAGGAGCGGCGCGCCTGGACGAGGTAGGCCCGCTGTTGCACGAGCATACCGGCGCCCAGGTGCAGGAACTGGCCCCCGATCTCTCGTCAGAACAAAATCTCAGTGGAGAACATTTTCCGCCATCTCTCATGGCCGGCATTGCAGGAGCGCTGCTCGGATAATGCGCATCAATATCAACCTCGCTTCACAGAAGTACGAAGACGTACGCATCTTCGTATCTCGCGCTCGCGCGGCAACCGCGATTCTCTCGCTTTTTACCCTACTGCTGCTTGTTCTGGGCTGGTTCAACTACTCGGGTTCCAGGAACTCGAGCGGGCGTATCCGGGAGCTTCAGCAAAAGATCAACGTTCTCGAGCAGCAGCGCGCAAATGCAATCGCAGTGGAAAACATGCCTGAGAACCGCGATGTTACCGGACAGAAAAATTACTGGAACCGCCAGATCGCGCGCAGGGGGCTTTCCTGGACTCAGCTCTTTAACGATCTCCAGAAGATCATGCCGGGGCGAGTGTACGTGATTTCCGTGGCCCCTGAGCTCACGACCGACAATCAGCTAAAACTGAAACTCACCATAGGCGGCGAGAAGCCGGATGACCTGAACGCGCTGGTAAAGCGCATGGAAGACTCAAAAAAATTCCGGCACACGCTCTTAAACGCAGAGAGCACGCAGAAGGAAACGCGTCCTGGCGCTCCACCGCTGCATAAATTTGAGATTGAAACCTTTTACATACCGGCAGGCCAAGGCCAGGCACAAACAGCTTCAAGGGAGGGCCTCTAATGAGAAATCTCTCTCGAATCAGGAAGCGCTTCTTTACTGTCTTGACTGTGCTCACGGTCATTGATGTCGTGCTGCTCGGGTATCTGCTCTGGCCGGGCTCAAGTAATGCCGGACGAAAGGCGCGCGAGGCCGAGCTGCAGCACAAGCTCCAAAGCCTCAATCAGGAGGTTGGACCGCTCAAGGACATCGACAAGACTCTGGTCAGGACACGCTCCGATATCGCTACGTTTTACAAGGATCGGGTTCCTGATCGCTGGTCAGAGATTTCCAGCCAGTTGGATAAGCTGACGCGCGATGCCGGAGTGGTGCCGCAAAACATCCACTACAGTACGAATAAGACTTCGGACAAGAATGATTTGCAAGGCATACAGCCGGTGGAAATTGATACCTCGGTTTCTGGGGAATACGCCAAAGTGGCGCGGTTCATCAACTCTCTGGAGCAGGACAAGCTGATTTTCATCATCGAGCAGGTCACTTTGTCCGGACAGGAAGGCGGTACCGTTACGCTGCAAATCAAGTTTGAGACATTTTTGAAGGAAGCGCCCACGGAACAGGCGCAGAGCTGATAAGAGGACTGGGCAGAGTGAAGATAGGAGCCACAAATAAGAAACAACTGATCACCATGGGCGTCCTGCTGGCCGTTCTTGCAGCGATCGTGATTTACGACTTCGGCCGATCAGGAACCAGCTCGGCAGCTCCGTCGCAGACGGCACAACGCGGGAGGAAGGGTTCCCAGCAGAAAGCGCAGAATGATCTGGATCCGACTTTGCACTGGCAGAAACTTGAGGCCAGCCGCAGGATCAAATACGAGCCGGGACGGAACATCTTCACCATGGAAGCGCCGCCGATGCCGACCCCGATGCAGTCCGTTCGGCAAATCGTGCCGCAGGGGCCGCCGACACCCACGCCCACGCCTCCGCCCCCACCCATTCCGCTCAAGTTTTACGGATTCGCAAACAAACCCGGCGAAACCAGGCGGATATTCCTGGCTGAAGGCGAGCCGCAGAATTCAGTCGTCTTCATTGCCAAGCAGGGCGATATAGTAGACCGCCGCTACCGTGTGCTGCAGATCAGCGCCAATTCAGTGCAGATTGAGGACGTGCTCTACAACAACAAGCAAAGCATTCCCCTGACCGCCCGGTAGGGAACGATGAAGTTTCTCTGCTCAAAAAAACGGAACCAACGGGGCTATCTGCTCCTTTCGGTCATGCTGCTGATCACGCTTATGCTGATCATGCTGGCGGCGGAGGCGCCGCGGGTGGCGCAGCAGATCAAACGAGCGAAAGAGGAGGAACTGGTTCATCGGGGCAAGGAATACGCCATCGCTATCAAGAAGTACGTTCACAAGATGGGAAACTACCCGACTTCGCTGGAACAGCTCGAGGATACGAACCACATACGTTTTTTGCGCAAGCGCTACAACGATCCAATGACCGGCAAAGCCGACTGGAAGTTAATTCACGTGGGAGAAGCGGAAATCAAAATCCCGCAAAACAAAAATCCGGGCCTGGAAGGCAGCGGTAATCCCGGCTTGACGGGGAGCACTCCCTCTGCTGGAACCCAACCTGGATCCACAGGTCTGTCACAATCGTCAGGTCTGTCACAATCGCCTACCGGGGTTACCGGATTGAATTCGGGTGGTACTCAGCCTAACCAGAACCAGATCGGCGCCCTAACAACGTCGAATATCGGCACCGGACAGCCGATTGGCGGTGGTGGCATTATCGGCGTGGCCAGCACAAGCAAACAGACCGGCATCAAGGAATTCAACGACAACAGCGAATACGATCAGTGGCTCTTTGTCTACGATCCCAAGCTGGAACAGGCAACTGCTTCTTCCGGCGCAGCAGCCGACGCCGGAGTAATCGTGGCCGCGCCACGCGCGGGTGCTGCCTCCAATGGCGAAGGCCCCGCCCCCAGCGGAAGTCCTGTCCCGGCTGGCAATTCCAACCCGAATGCCACACCCAACTCGAACGCCACGCCCAATCCCAGCCCAGGGTTCTGAGACTTTTCTCGCAAAACAAAAAGCCTCGCGAATCCGCGAGGCTCTTTGAAATCTTAGGGCTGCTTAGACGTTGAACGATGATCCGCAGCCGCAAGTGCTCTTCACGTTGGGATTCTCAAACTTAAAACCGGCAGCTTCCAGAGTCTCCACATAGTCGACGGTGCAGCCATTCAGATACATGGCTGAAGTAGCGTCCACAAACACTTTCAATCCGTCAAAATTGAGTACCTTGTCCATGACTCCCGGGGCATTCTCAAAGGACATGGAATAGGAGAAACCAGAGCAGCCGCCGCCGACGACACCAATGCGCAGCCCCGCGGGAACCGGATCTTGCTGCTTCATGATCTCCTTGACCTTGGAAACCGCGGTTGTAGTGAGGCTGACCGGGTTCTTGGGAGTCGTCTCAACGTTGGGGGTTGTTGTGGAAGCCATTCAAATCTCCTTCAAATTTGGGTGCTCGGAATCAAGACCATTATAGTACAGATTCCCCAGGCATACCACTTTGATGCCGAACAAGAGCTCGGAGTCGCAGGTGAGGACTTGCGGTACATGCAAAAAAACCTGCAAAATGCCTGCAAAACCGGGACTATAATCCAATTTGAGGTTCCACATACCCGGCCGCAAGTGGTTTGCGGCGTCGTGTAGGCGGGAACGCTTCCAAGCGCAAGCTGAGGTGGTGTTTATGATGGAAGCAATGCTTATCCTTTGGGGCGGTTTGACACTGGTCCTGGTGGTTCTGCTGATTTATCGCGGCACCCTCACCATGCACGAAGACGATCAGCTTTTTCTGGACAGTGCTGAAGCCCACATGCAGAAAGAGCAGCAGGACATAATGAACCGCATGGACAGACTGACTCCATGGGTTCGTATTCTGGGCACATGCTCCGTGGTGCTCATCGTGCTAATTGGAGGGATTTTCTTCTACACCAACCTCACACGCTAGTATCGCGGCCCCATTGCTGGAGGCGCAGCTATGCGGCGCGGCTGCAAAATCTCTGTCAACGTACTTAGTGGCTGGCCGAAGGCGTGGAGGCCTGCGTGGTAATAATCAAAGTTCACGCCGTAAGATCGATCAGGGCGAGCCCGGTTTCTTCATCATGAACGCGGTGCAGGAACTGCGGTGTCTCCAGGATGATCATCTCCAGTGTCGGCCAGACCTTCCCGCGAAGGAAGTGGCCGCCCAAGGTGGTTCCATCCGCTCTGCTCACGACAGCATGCGCGTGCAGTACCGGCTTCTCCTCCTGCCGCCCCAGATTCCCTGCCAACGACAATACCTCAACCTGCTCTTGAACAGGAATTTCCTTGTACTGCCTCGCCTGACGATCAAAATAGGCGAGAGTGGCCTCATTGAATGCACCGATGGCAGTGACCTGTGCGCCTGAGATTCCCTGCTCGCGGGCGAAGGCCAGCAGTGGTTCTCGAACGTCCTCATTTTTCTCGAAGACAACGGCAAAGGTTCGAAACCCGTTTTCCTGGTGAAGCAGTTTTGTCTTCATTGCAGCTCTCCGTTCGGCAGATATTTTGATTTCACTGTGCGCTAGTTGATCAGCTCCTTCCTTGTAGGATGCGCGTGTTTGCGGTATCGCTGACGGACTGAGCTGGTGAAACGCGCTCACCTCGCTCGACGGCATCCCGCGTGCTCGAAGACGCATCTTTTCTTTATAAGCGATTGTTAGAGTTTGGTTTCGCGGCATCCCTGCCGGCTCGAGTCCACTTCAGCAATATCTCTAGGCTGCGACACTTTGAAGATGATTTCCAGGTGGCTGTTTCATATCGCTATACGATATATACGCGGACGCGAGGGCAACCAGGAGCAGGGGCGGGGCTTCCCTTATAACAGTTGCTGAGGAAACCAGCCCACAATCAGAGGCTTGGATTTTGAGTCATTGATGGTCAACTCGTCCTGCTCAGGGTCGAATCGTTCTTGACCGGGCCGAGCGGGATTGAATGCCAGCGAGGAGCGTAAACAAAATGCATGCACCAGATCTCAACAAAGAAAAAAACAGAACGACAGAAGTAACCCGGCCTGCATGCAGCTATTCCGTTGAAACCCTCATGGCTCTGCAAAAAATTCTGGAGAATGGGCTGCCCGATGCCCCTGCTCCGCTGCCCCGTCCCGCCACCCGAAGCAATAGCGCCGAGAAGCCATTTCAACCCGTCTTTCGGCCTCAATCTGAGGCAATTACCCTGCGCGCAGAACGCGACTGGAAAACAAAGATCCATTACTGGTTGATGAAGCTGAGAAAAGCAAAACAAGCGGACAAAGGGCATTCAGCGCAACAGACCGGGTGAGGCGTTTTCGAAAACCGTAGAAGAGTCACCGCCTGCAACCAACTATCTCATCAGCACTGCATTCTTCCGAGCGCGTGCTGCTCGTTTGTCTCACGGTTACAACTTCCGCTAGACTTGAAGAGGCGCAGCCATCACTGGCTGCCCGAACGGCAAATGCGAAAGTGGCGGAATTGGCAGACGCACCAGACTTAGGATCTGGCGGGTAAAACCGTGAGGGTTCGAGTCCCTCCTTTCGCACCAGCTTTCTCTGACAAAATCCCTCCCATAAAGAGCTTCGGGATTTCGCCTGCGGGCGCAAACGCCCGCGAAACGGCTCAACTTAGGATCTGCCGGGTAAAACCGTGAGGGTTCGAAGTCCCTCCTTTCGCACAGTAACTTGAAATTTTGCCTTCCTCGACAGGATCACGGCTCCCACCGTTCCGCCTAATACAGCCCCCAGCACCTTGTCATTCACAGTGACGGCAACCAGTTCATCCACTGGCCTGAGTTCAATGGCGAATGTAAGCGTCACCGTGAACCCATCTGCCGACACAGTAACCATCACCAGTGCCACCTACAAAACAAGCAAAGCGTCTCTCACGGTGAATGTCACTGACGCAACGCCTGGCGTGACGCTTACGTGCACGCTCAATACAATCAACCCGGCAACCGGGCAGCCCTGGACTGGAACCATGGGTCCAACGAATTTCCGCCGGTTGCAGGATCCTATACCATCATCTTCACCGGCTTGACGCAGCCGCCGAACATCACGGTTACCTCATCCGCTGGAGGATCTGCCAGCTCTCCAGTGAGGAGCCTTAAGTAAAAGAGGAATTGCGCTGCCGCTCATCTGAGGGCGGCTGCGCGTTTCCGCGTCCTGAAGTGCACGCATGCCCTGACCGGAAATCCTCCACTTCTGTCAGTAGCCCCTCTTGGCTTCATCAGGTTGCGCCCAATGCAAGCACAAGACGTTGCATCTATCTAAATGGGCTTTGTGGAGCAGATATGGTTCTTGTACTCAGCCAGTTTAAAGTGGCAAACGGAATGAGCGCGGAAGTCAAGGGCGCGTTTATGAACCGGCCTCATCAGGTGGAGAATGCTCCGGGGTTTCTGAGGCTTGATGTGGTGAGCCCGGTTGACGAACCGGATGAAATCTGGCTGTTGACTTACTGGCATGACCTCGCGAGCTACGAGCAGTGGCACCAGAGTCCCGCGCACCACCAGTCACATAAAGGCATTCCAAAGGGCCTGAGACTGGATCCGGCAGGTACCAGGGTGCGGGTTTTCAATCACATCAGTTCCTGACGAATGACCGACTATCGCCAAACCGTTAAAGCAGTGGAATTCCTTTCAGACCACGAAGAGGAAATCATCGCCCGAGTGGTGGAGCGCCAATGTTCCGCGTCTCAGAATTCCCCGTGGAACACTCCTCCATCACGGCAGCGGTGCCTTGAAGACAATCGCTTCCACTTTCATTACCTGACTGCGTCGGTTTCAGCCGCGCGCCCCCAAATTTTTGCGGATTACTGCGGATGGGTGAAAGTAGTGCTCAGCCGGAGAGGAATTGCCGAAGCCCACCTGAAGAACAATCTTGAGCAACTCAGAAGCGCGCTGCTCAAGGCGGCTCCTGAAACCGCGGCTGATGTTATTGTTGGCCATCTTGATTTGGCGATTGAGCGCCTTTCGATGTACCCGAACGAACCTCAACCAATTCCGGCCGGCAAGGCCCGGTCGCAACTACTGGCTGACTACCTCCAACGTATCCTGGCGTTCGATTCTGAAGGAGCCATTCATTTATTGCAATCTCGTGCGAGCGATGCGAGGTCCGTGATTGATCTTTATCTTGAGGTCCTACAGCCTGCTCAGAGAGAAATTGGCCGTCTATGGCAGATCAATTCAATTTCAGTGGCTGTGGAACACTATGCCACGTCTGTGGCGGAACGGGCTCTCCAGATCCTTTCCTGTGCGGTTGCCGCGGACAAGAGCCGGGGTCTTCGCGTGCTCTTTCTCTGTCCTGAAGGCGAGCATCACTGCGTGGGCATGCACATGGTGAGCAGCCTGAGCCGGCTGGAGGGATGGGACCCTTATGTGATCGGCCCCAATACGCCTCTCAACTCGGCAGTGGATTTCGTAACTCAGGTGCAACCCGCAGTAATTGGAATTTCAATCACAACGTTTATGGCCCTAAGCAGCACGCGGCAGCTCATTGCAAAGCTGAAGCAAGCCCTTCCCGGTTTGCCAATTCTTGTGGGCGGCTATGCGGCCAACATGGGAGAGGAAGTCTGGCGATCACTCGGCGCAGATGCTTACGCTCCTGATGGACTCAGTGCCCTTGCCATAATGGACAAGTTAGTTGCCGAACAGCGCGGAGCAACCCGTACCGACTCTGTTCGGTGAAAGCAATCTTCGTCCAACCACGCCACGAGCGCTGCCGCGATTTTACCGTTTTTACATCTGTCTACGGAACACACTGTTGCTGGTCGGTCTGAGGACTGATCAGAATGGAGGCCATCAATCTGGCCCTTCAACACCCACCTGCGTGTACCATCCCCATTTTGTGCCGGGGCCATGTACCGATGGGCGATGGATTAGAGAAAATTAAGTAAGATTTCCACCCCAATCCATAGGCCTAAGTAGTACCCTAGTTCCACGTGCCACTTCCAAAAATGATTTCCTCTGTTCAGATTCAAATTTTGGAGGCCCAATGAAACGGGTTCTTTTTGTAACACTTTTCAGTATTGTGTTTGCTCTTGCTCTAACGGTTGCGGGCTGCGGAGGCGGCAACAACTCTCAACTTCAGGCTACCGGCGCCAGCACCACAGTGCAGTTTGGCGACGCTACTAACGACCAGATCGCGAAGTTCGAAATCACCGTCAGCTCCATCACTCTGACCGGGGCGAATGGTACAGCCAACACGGCGAACCTGCTGGCTTCGCCGGTTGAATTTGAGTTCTCACACGCTGCCGGCGCGCTCGAGCCGGTGTCTCTGTCCAAAGTTCCGGCGGGAACCTACTCCGCCGCGACGATCACATGGTCCGATCCAGAGATCGTAACCGTCAACGCCGGAACTCCGACCAAGCTGACAGTCTCGCCGAGCTCAGGCACAGCGAACGTGACTTCCAGCGTGACCATTAGCGATACGGCGAACTTCCTGAACTTCGACATGGACCTGGCGAGCTCCGTCACAATTAACGGAACCAGCGCCACGATCAATCCCACATTCAGCATGACCGCAACGAACGTTCCGGCCAATGCCAATAACGAAGATGACGATGACGGCGACACCGAAGTCCACGGGAGCGTAACCGGTATCACGGCCCCGCAGTTCACGATTCAGACCCAGGCCGGCGCCAGCATCACTTTCACCACCGATGCCAATACTCGCTTCAAAGACGGCCTTACCCAGCTCAGTGATCTGAAGACGGGCGACATCGTGGAAGTACGCTCTACGACGCAAACCGACGGGACCAAGCTGGCCACCCGAGTTGAGCGCGAAGAGAACGAAGGCGGCGAGGAGATGGAGGGTCTTATCCAGAACCTCGATAACCCGCTGACGACGATTACCATCGTGCACCAGCTCGATTCCAACAAGAACGCCTCGGCTCCAACCACGGTCGATATCTCTGTGGACAACACGACGCAGTACGAAATCCACGCAGACAAGCTGACCGTGACAGGTACATTTGACGCGACGCACATCGGCAAAGGCCAGCGCATTGAGGCTGATGCTGACGGCCAAACCGCCCCAGTCGTCGCCAAGAAGGTCCGGCTGCGTGAACAGGCCCTGGTTGGAACCGTGTCGAACGCGACTTCCACCGGCTTTACTTTGGCGCCGAGTTCCACATCGGCGTTTGGCAGCCTGAGCGGCGCAACCAGCGTTGCCGTCACGATTGATCCCAACGCCAACGTGAAAACCACGCCCGTGAATGGCGGAACAGTCCGCGTCCGCGGCATCGTGTTGTTCGATGGAACCAACTACACGATGACTGCCACCCGCGTGGATAACAACCAGTAACAACAACTCTCAATAACAGAGGCCCGCTTCGGCGGGCCTCGTTTTATTTCTGTCGCTGCGCACCGAAACCGCTAACCAGCATCGACCAACTTTCTTCCTCGATGCTCCTATCACACCGGTGCTCGACGCGTGTTCGGCCTCGCACCTTGCACGGGCAAAATTGAAATACCACGAAGACTCCGAAACCGCTAACGAGCATTGACCAGCTTGCGATCTCAATGTTCCCACTTACAGCGGTGCTCGCCGCGCATTGTCATGGTTTCGCATACGGCAGCGCCGTCAACTCGTCTTCAGGCACAACGCGCACATCAATCGCGCCTTCCTGAGGAAGGACATCGAGGGGCAGGCGGTCCCGCCAGACGGAGAATCGAACTCGCAAAGTGCTTCCTTCAGCCACGCCGAGCAACTCTAGCGGAAGCTTGCATTCGAAGATCGAATCGAGACCTGCCTCCACTCTGTTGTTGTTGGCTTCTTTTCGGCCGCTCTCGCTGAAGCTCACGACCGTGAGTTTCCCTTGTGCGATGGTCGCTTGCAACCTGTAAGCCAGATCAGGCTTGCCGTCCGCCGCTACCGTTTCTACCGAGACCAGCAGCGTGCTTTCACCAGCGGACCATTCTTCCACCGGCTCCATAAAATCAAGCCGGCAGTAAAGGTTCTCTTCATCGATACCGGCATACCCGGTATCGAGCAGTAGCAGCTTGCCGTGCATTGACGAGGAGTGTCGATCCGCCACATGCGTCGCCGCGCCCAGCCAGTCAAAATACCCGACTTCCCTACCATCGACATGCGGACGAATGTAGGCCGTCTGTGGCGTAAACTGCGGCTTCGCATCCCTGCCCGTGATTGGCTGCGCCAGCACCTCCGGCGGCGCAGCGCCGAGCGCGTGATACACGTTAGACAAATGCTTGCGGTACAGATCATCGAAATCCAGATCGTTTTCGGAATGGTGTTCCGGCCCATACCACCAGTTCCAGTCGCTTCCTTCGGCGATCAGCAATTCCTCATGCGCCAGTTTTCTCTTCTGCTCGGGCGCCTGCGCCTCATGCCGCGAGTAGAAGTCGCGCGCGTCTGACAGATAATCCCACGCGGTGTTGTCTTCAGGAGCGCCGATCCACACATCGAAATTCGCATTGATCCACGAACCGGGAAAAATAGACTTCAGAGTCTCCGGTGATTTCTCGCGCTCCAGGGCCTCTGAGACGGTCAACGCCTCAAACTGCGGATCGCGCTGGATCGCGTCGTACAATCGACGCAAAAATTCCCTTCCCGACTGCGGATACGTCTCCCACGCATTCTCGCCATCCAGGATCACCGAAACCACCGCATCTTTCCCTCGTTCCAGGACAGACTTCGCGCTCTCTTTTACGCGACCGATAAAGTCTTCTGCCGCTTCCTTCGCCGGCATTCCCGAATACACAAAGCCGATCAGGTCAGAAAGCGAGTGGTTGCGGAATACCATATTCATACTTGCATCGCCCTGTTCCCACCGGTAGACCTTGTACAGCTTCTCTGCCGGTTCCGCCAACAACCTGCCGCGGCCGTCGCGCTCAAAAAGGTAACCCAGAGAGCGCCCCAACACGCCCTCATCTGTCGCCACCCAGTGCAATCCCGCCTCGCACGCCAGCCGCAGGACTTCATTCGACACGCTGCCCTCCGACGGCCACATCCCGCGCGGTCGAATTCCGAATACCTTCTCGTGCAGCTCCATACCGCGCACAATCTGCTCGCGCGCGTCCTCCGGATGGCGGAAGCGCCGCTCCGGAAGCGGCAAGCCGCTGTGCGACTGCGCGCCCGTATCGGTATCGCACACCAGAGGCAGAATGGGGTGATAGTACGGCGATGTCGAAATTTCGATCGCGCCGCGCTTCGCCGCCGACGCATATTCCGGCAGCACCTTGCCCAGGAACTCGCGCTCTTTCTTGATCACCAGTTGCTGGTCTTCCCTGCTGTAGCCTCGGCCTTTCTTCACCAACTCGCAGATCTCCGGGTCTTGCAGAAAGAACTCGTCCATCCACGCAATTTGCGAAAGCACCTGCAGGTCTGTGATGTCGCTGTCTGAAAGCTGCGCCGCCAGCCGCGCAGCATCTTCCGGCTTGGACCTGAACTTCTGCCACAGCTCCTTGTAGCGCGAATAGCGCCCAATCATCCTGTCCATGTTGGCCTGGAACAGGTACTGGATCGCGAAGAGTTTCTGCGCGAAGTCCAGCTCCTCGGCCGGTCGCGACGCCACCTCGAAAAAAGGATCGTTGGCCGCTCCGGAAACGTAATCCTGAATCTGCGCCAGCAGTGATGGCACCAGATTGAACGTCTGGTGTACATCCGGGAATTCTTCCAGCAGCTTGACCATGCCGTAGTAATCTTTGAGCGCGTGCAGCCGCACCCATGGCAGGCGGTATTCTCCCGTGACCAGGTTCTTGTAAAACGGCTGGTGCATGTGCCAGAGGAACAGCAGGCGGACTGTGGCCATAGCGGTTATCCATTAATAACATATCCAGCCTTCTGCTAGACTCATATCAGCCAATCGCAACTGGGAGATTTCACCGGAACTCGTGCGCATTTTCACCCGATACATCCTTAAGGAAGTGCTCTCCCATGCACTGATCGGGGCCGCTGTCTTCACTTTCGTCATCTTCATGCGCGATGTCGGCCGCCTGCTGGAGCTCGTGGTCCGCAACAGCGCTCCCGTGCCCAGCGTGGCGGAAATTTTCTTCCTCATCATGCCCACCGCGCTCACCGTGACCATCCCCATGGGCGTCCTGGTGGGAATCCTCATCGGCCTCAGCCGCATGGCTGCCGACAGCGAAGTCACCGCAATGCGGGCTTCCGGCGTGAGTGTCCGTACGTTCCTCAAGATCGTCACGATCTTCGGCTTCGCTGCCTGGATCATCGCTCTCTTCAACACTGCCGTTCTCGCTCCGCGTTCCACCGCCGCACTCGCCGATCTCCAGAAGAGCATGGCTTCCTCGCAGATTTCCTTTGAGGTGCAGCCGCGCGTCTTCTATGAAGACTTCAAAAATTACGTGCTCTACGTTGAAGACGTCTCCACCGCATCCGGCGGCGCGCTGTGGAAGAACGTCTTCCTCGCCGACATCACCACGCCCGGCGCTCCCAAGATCACCATCGCCAAAGAAGCCGTGGTCAGCAGCGGAGGCGCCAACACCATTCGCCTTCACCTCATGAACGGCGAAGAGCACAACAGCAATATCAACAACCCTGACCAGTACACCATCCAGACCTTCAACGAAATCGATACCTCACTAACTCTGCCGCCTGCGCCCCGCGCCGCGCAGGAGATTGTTCCCGTTTCGCAGATGAGCACTTCCGAACTTCTGCGCCAGCGATTCAATCCCAACCGCGAGCAGGCCCGGCTTGACTGGGTTGAATTCAACCGTCGCCTCGCCCTGCCCACCGCCTGCCTTGTGCTGGTGCTCATCGGTATTCCGCTTGGCCTCTCCGCGCGCAAAGGCGGCAAGGGCGCCGGTTTCGTGCTCACCATTGCTCTGGTCTTCATCTATTACTTCCTTTACGGCACCGGGCTTTCTCTGGCCCGCAACGGCAAAATCCCTGCCGTGCTGGGCGTCTGGCTGGCCAACATCATCTTCGGCCTGGTCGGCGCCGCCCTGCTCTGGCGCACGGACAAGCTCCCCGTTGAAATCGGCCTCGGACAAGCTCTCAGCATTCGCTTCAAGAACCTTGTCGCCGCGCTCAGGCCATCACCAGGAGCCGCCAACGGCAACGGAATCAAGCCGAACGGCGTACGCAAGCGCCGCTTCAGCACGCGTTTTCCGCTCCTGCTGGACGACTACGTTCTGCGCACCTTCCTCACCAACCTGCTTCTGATCCTGGCCAGCTTTCTCGTCCTGACCATCGTCTTCACCTTCTTCGAGTTGATCAGTGACATCGTCCACAACAAAATTCACATGCTCACCGTGGGCGAATACCTCATCAACCAGGTGCCATCACTGCTTTATCTCGTCACGCCGCTCAGCGTGTTGCTGGGGGTGCTGGTCACCTTCGGCCTGATGCAAAAGTCGAATGAGATCACCGCCATGAAGGCCACCGGCATCAGCATCTACCGCGCCGTCGTGCCGATTCTTGCGCTGTCGCTCGGCGTGGCCGGCGGACTCTTTCTGCTCGACCAGTGGTACGTCCCTTACGCCAACAAGCGCGTGGAAACGCTCAAAAACCTGATCAAAGGCCGCCCGGCGCAGACCTATTCGCGCCCCGACCGCAAGTGGATCTTCGGCCAGACCAGCAAGAAGCACGGCAGCGAGGCGCAGAACCGCAAGATCTACTACTACGAGTTCTACGAGCCTGACCGCAATGTCTTCGGCAACATCTCGTCTTTCGAGCTCGACCCGCACACCTTTCAGATCTCCAAGCGCATCTTCGCCGCCCGCGCCCACTGGTCGGACGATCTGCAGAAATGGGTCTTCGAGAAAGGCTGGGAACGCAGCTTCGACGGCGACACCGTCACCCAGTACCAGCCGTTCGAAGTGAATACCTTCGCCGAACTCAACGAGCCGCCCAACTACTTCAAGAAAGAAGTGCGACAGTCGCAGGAGATGAGCTACGAAGAGCTGCGCAACTATATCCGCGACCTCCAGCAGGCCGGCTTTGACGTTGTCCGCCTCAAAGTCGCGCTGCAGAAGAAGATCGCCTTCCCGCTCATCACGCTCGTCATGGCCGTACTGGCCGTCCCGTTCGCGCTCTCCATGGGACGCAAAGGGGCGCTCAGCGGCATCGCCACCGCGCTCATTATCGCCGTGGTCTACTGGGTCACCTCGAGCCTCTTTGAAGCCATGGGCAACGTCAACCAGTTGCCGCCTCTCATCGCCGCTTGGGCCCCCGACGTAATCTTCGGCCTCACCGGCGGCTACCTGATCCTGAAGACACCATCCTGATCCTTGGCAGAAAATTCACCACGGAGGCACGGAGGAAGCTGCGAGTCGCTTAGAGTTGTCATCCTGAGCGAGCGCGCCGGACTTCCCCGAAGGGGCGCGCGAGTCGAAGGATCTAGAACGCGCCGGAGGCGCAACCCCTATCAGTGGTGATCAGCGGTAAGGGTTGCTTCCGATTGTCCGATCATCCGGTGTCCCGATCAGCGATGCATTTTTCCTTGGAGTAAACGTTCACCACCCCTCCCCCTTCCCCCGGTCATCCCCGAAAAATATAGACTTAGCGGAATCATCCCCGGGGATGATTTTCGTCGTTTCGCAAATCATGTGGAGTGTCGAAACCAACGATTTTTACCAATAAGTTACTATCTGGAGCGTTAGCCAGGAGCCAGCGGCTAGTAGCTAGAAGCTAAATTGTCAAAGACCAATCATACCTCTCCCCCTGAGGGGCTTTAGCATATTTGCACAACTCTCAAAGCGAATCAATTGCGAAATAGGCCAATTGACAAGACAGCTCTGCGGAGGTGTTCGGAAACGGACACCTCCGCACCCGAACAGCCAAGCGGGAGGCCGCGGTGGATTGTGGAAGTATTCTCCCCAAATACGAAAACGAATTTTTCTTTATCGTTCAACGATTAATTTCAGTTGACGCCCAAATCGCCCTGCTTTACCTTATCCAGCAACTTCGAAGTTTGCAGTCTTAAATCCTACCCCCTTGTTAGCCGCTCGCCTTCCGGCTCCGGGCGCTGCTGTGCCACAGCTTCAATTTGCATTGCAGTTGATTCAAGAAATTGCAGGGAGGCGTAGGTGAACGGTAAGTTGCTGGTTGCGCTCTTGGTTGCATTCATAGCGGTTCCTGTTGTTTCCGCCCAGACTCAGCCCAACCTGGAAAACGGCTGGAAGCCTTACGGCTCCTACGATGGTTCACACCTGGACTCAGTGAACCTGATGAACGGCAACCTCATGTTCCACGCGCCGATACTGCCGGATCAGGATGGGCGCAACGGCCTCACCCTGCGCTACACCCTTTATGGATCATCGAAAGACTGGCAGGCACGCTGCTTCTTCAATACTTCCACGCAGCTATGGCAGTGTTCCTGGGTGAAGGCCGGAAGCGGCCTGGGGATTCAACTCACGCCCACCCTGATGGTGCATCGCACTTTAAACTTCCAGTTTTTCAGCGGCGAAGCTCCCACTGCGGAAGCCGCGTACGGCTATACCCTTGAGACCGCCGATGGAGCCGTGCATCAGTTGCATGGAGTCGCCGGCACTGAGGATGCGAACGGCGAGCCCACCCAGTTTGATTCTATCGACCTGAGCGGCTACCACCTCGCGGTCAGCGCGCCCGACTCCGAGGGAGTCCTTGAACACGTTACTGTGACAGACCGGTCCGGCAATCAGTACCAGGGCGACTTTACCGTGACGCTCACCCAAAGCAGTTGCCCGCGCCCTTCCCAAACCACGCTCTCTGCTCCAGGCAATCATCCACCCTACGCTGAGGACGCTCCCATGGGTGACACATATTGCCCGGAAACGGTTTATGCATCACTCATCACTGACAGTAACGGCAACCAGCTTTCCATTTACGCGCCCCCCTCGCTCAACCCCACGGTGGACACGCTCGGCCGCGGTACGCCGTTCAAAGCTGATACCACCGCCACCACGGATTCTTCGGGCTGCCTTGGCTCACATCCGTTTTACGAGTCACTGCAGTACGACTATCAGGATCCGGACAACATAACCCGGCACATCAAATTCTGTTACGCGGAAGTTCCCATCCAGACCGCTTTTAACCAGCCCAATCCTCACTCCACCGGCACCATCGTGGCCGAGGCAGCCACCGGCGTCAGCGGTCTGCATTTTTACCCGGTCACTACTGTGATTTTGGGAGATGGAACGACGTGGGCTTTTGATTACGACAGCTACGGGGAACTGAGCTATATCGGACTGCCCACAGGTGGTTCGATCTCTTACGGATGGCAGACGGTCCCTTTCGAAAGCTGCGATAGCCTCAGTGACACCCGGCGCAGCCGCGCGGTCCAGACGCGTACGTTCAATGACGGCCAGGGGCACAGCTTTCTTTGGCAGTATCAGTGGGGCGCGCATACCTCCAGCGGCTTTACCAACACAGTCACAGATCCGGCTGGGAACGATACGGAGCACATCTTTTCCGAGCAGGGCCCAGCAGGTTCTGGCTGCCATTTCTATGAAACCAGCACCATCCAGTACCAGGGCGCCAAGGGCGCCGGTCAGCCCTTGCAGCGTGTTGATACCGGTTACAGCTCTCAAAGCATGAGCATTGACGAGACCATCAACACAACCGGGCTTCCCGGGCTTGGCAACGTCTTCGCCACGGATGTCACAACCACCGTTTACAGCAACGGAAACCCAACCAAGGTGAAACTGGTGCATCGCGACCCGGACAGCGGGCTTGGCCCCGGCCTGCCCATATTCGGCAATACCATCCGCGAGCTCGATTATGACTGGGGCGACTATCCATCGCACGGTCCCCTGCTGCGCGAAACCGACACAACGTACAAGTGGCAGATTGATTCCAGGTATCTCACGGCCGGCCTGCTGGATTTACCGGCGTATGTCTCAATGATTGATCCCAAGGCCGGCAGTTCCATAAAGTCGGACTGCCATGGCTGGGATTCGACTCTCAAAGCCACCCTGAAGGCCTGCGCTTCAGAAACCAGTTACCTTTATGACGAGTTTGGGCTGCAGCCCAATGATGGAGGAATCCCGGCCGGAACCCTGGTGGCGGCTCCCCATAGTGTGCGCGGGAATCTGACCACCGTCTCGCGCTGGCTCA
>DATNDP010000065.1:0-5867 GCA_035553195.1 Candidatus Acidiferrales bacterium | reverse complement strand
GATCGGAAAGACGGAGACCTCGGCGTGTAACGGTCATCATTCTGCAACGGCGTCGACCACTGTAGGCGACGGAGTTTCCGTTCCCAGTGAGTGTTCCCAGCGTGCGACCACGGCTGTCGCCAGGCAGTTGCCCAGAACGTTGGTGGCGGTGCGCGCCATGTCCATGAGCTGGTCGACGCCGAGGAGGATGACGACGGGCCACATGGGAAGCTGGAAGGAATCCACAGTCGCGGAGAGGATGACAAGCATGGCGCGGGGCACGCCGGCTACGCCTTTGCTGGTGAGCATGAGCGTGAGCATCATGATGATCTGCTGGCCGATGCTGAGATGGATTCCCGCGGCCTGGGCGACGAAGATGGAGGCGAGCGAAAGATAGAGCGTGCTGCCGTCGAGGTTGAAGCTGTAGCCCGTGGGCAGGACGAAGGCGACGATCTGGCGTGGTACACCGAAGGCTTCCATGGCTTCCATGGCGCGCGGCAGGGCAGCCTCTGAGCTGGCCGTCGCAAACGCGATGGAGACGGGCTCGATCACCGCTTTGATGAAGCGCTTTACGTCGATACGAACGAGCAGCGCGACGGGAAGCAGAATGCAGGTGAGGAAGACAAACAGCGCGGCGTAAAGCGTGGCCAGCAGTTTGGCCAGGTTCACAAGGACGCCGAAGCCCATGGTTCCCACGGTGTAGGCCATGGCGCCCAGAATGCCGACGGGCGCAAAGAGCATGACGATGTTGGTGAACTTGAACATCACTTCGGAAAGGCTCTCGCAGAAGCGCAGCATGGGCTGGCGCTTTTGTTCGGTGAGCAGCGCCAGAGCGATGCCGAAGATGATGCTGAACACCACCACCTGAAGCACCTGCGCTTCGGCCACCGACTTGGCGATGTTTTCCGGGAAGGCGTGCAGGATGATGTCGGAAGCTTTGGGCGAGGGCGCGGCGGGAGCTGCTGCGGCGGCGTGCTCGGGTGGCGTAACTCCGCTGCCAGCGCGGGAAAGGTTGATGGCCGCGAGGCCGATGATCAGAGCGAATGTGGTGATGACCTCAAAATAGACGATCGCCTTGATGCCCATGCGTCCGACCTGCTTGAGGTCAGCGTGCCCGGCGATGCCGACCACCAGCGTGCCGAAGATCAGCGGCGCGACGATGGTCTTGATCAGCCGCAGAAAGATGGAGCTGAGCACTTGCAGGTTTCGGGCGAGCGCGGGGAAGTCATAGCCAATCTCGGCGCCGACGAGCATGCCAGCGACGATCCAGGCGGTGAGGGACCGGCGCTTCCAGGCATAGAGGCACAGCACGATCAGCGCGGCCCAGCGCGCGGCTTCAAGCAAAGATCCGGGAAGGGCGATGGCGTAATGGGAAATTACCCAGAGCACGGCGGCAATGCCGGTGAGCACGAGAAATGCGATCAGGAGTTGAGCTTGTGTATTTTGTGTCGTCGGTGATGAACTCGCGGTTTTCATCGCAGCAGATCCTCGAGTTCGATGGAGCTCTGGGTTTTCTCGTCACGATACTTCACGATCACCGGAGTATAAAGCGAGAGTCCCCATTCGGCGGCCTTGCCTTTGCTGACGGCGCGAGAACCGGGAACGACGACGGCGTTTTCGGGAATCACGAGCGGACTCTCGGCCGTGGAGCGATAGATATGTTCGTGGACGATGTCGTACACAGGAGTGGAGCGAGTGAGGATGGTTCCTGCGCCGAGCACAGCGCCGCTGCGGACCTGCGTGCCTTCGTACACGCCGCAGTTGCCGCCTACGAGCACGTCATCTTCAATGATGACAGGCGTAGCGTTGACCGGCTCGAGCACGCCGCCAATTTGCGCCGCCGCGCTCAGGTGGACGCGCTTGCCGATCTGAGCGCAGGAGCCGACGAGGGCATGGGAGTCGATGAGAGTGCCCTGGGCGATGTATGCGCCCACGTTCACGTACATCGGCGGCATGCAGATGACGCCGGGAGCAAGATAGGCTCCTTCGCGCACGGAAGAGCCGCCGGGCACGACGCGCACACCGTCGCTAACGCTGAAGCGGCGAGCGGGAAAGGTACTCTTATCGACGAACGAAAGCGCGCCGGCACCGCTCATCTCTTCGAGTTCGCCCAGGCGGAAGCCGAGCAGGATGCCTTTCTTCACCCAGGCATTCACGCGCCATTGGCCGTCGCGCTTTTCAGCCGCGCGAATGCTGCCGGCGGTGAGCGCAGCCCGGAAGTCGGAGAAAACTCGGCGCGCCTCGGCTATGTCTTCGGCGGTGAGCGTGGCGGCAGAGTAGAGCGCTTCGATATCGGCCTGGAGAGTGGGCATGAGAAAGCCGGAGTATACCGTTACGGGGTTGCGAGGGCAAAGCAATCCAGCAGCAAAGCTATGAGGAGCATCTGAGATAAAGATGGCCGATATCGATGTTCTGCTGGGAACAACCATAATTCTGGTGGCCCATCCCGACGACGAGGTGATCGGGTTTGGAGCCCTTATGCAGCGCATACGCAAGGCAGTTGTCGTTTTTGCCACGGACGGCGCGCCGCGCGACGAATATTTCTGGAAGCCATACGGGTCGCGCGAAGCCTACGCGGAAATCCGCAGGCAGGAAGCTCGTGCGGCACTGGCGGTGGTAGGCGCTGAGCCGGTGTTTCTGACCGACCGCGTGGCAGGAGGAATTGCCGATCAGGAGCTGTTTCGCCGGCTGCCGCAGGCGCTGGAGGGATTTCGCAATGTCGTTGCAGAGATTCGCCCCAACGCTCTTCTCACACTGTCTTATGAAGGAGGGCATCCGGACCACGATTCCGCGTGCTTCATTGCGACCATGGTGGGGCGCAGCGTGGGCGTTCCTGTGTGGGAGTCGCCGCTCTACCATCGCGAGCCGGATGGCACCGGCGCGGTGCAGAAATTCCACCAACTCTCCGGCGAAGAAGTGGAACTGAACGTGGCAGGTGAAGAGATGCGCAGGAAGCTGGATATGTTCCACACCTACAAATCGCAAAAGCTGACGCTGGACGTATTTCGACCGGAACTAGAGAAGTTCCGGCCAGTGGCCAACTATGACTTCACACGCCCTCCGATGCCGTGGAAGATGAACTACGAGATATGGCAGTGGAGTATGACCGGTGAGCAAGTGGCGGCAGCGTTCACGGATTACTTACGCTCGGAAGAAGCTGTGCAAACGAGGGAACTCTGATGTCGGTTCAGATCACCCGATCACCGGATCAGCCGATCACCGGATCACGCTTGCGGGTTCTCTATATCGCTTATCCGCTGCTCACGGTCACAGACGCCTCGGCTGGCGGTGCTGAGCAAGTGTTGTGGACGCTGGAGCGCGAGATGGCCCGACGCGGTATTGAAACAACTGTCGCAGCTTCCGCAGGCTCGCGTGTCTCCGGAGAATTATTCAACACGGGCGAGCCGTGCACGCGCAGCGATGATTTCGATCGCCGCAATCGTGAACATCAGGAACGAACCATTGAATTTGTGGAGCAGCGCCGCCGGGAAGGCCGGGCCTTTGATTTGATTCACGATATGTCCGGCAGCTTCTGGCCACGCGCGGCGGAGGTTCAAGCACCGGTGCTGGCCACTCTGCATCTACCGCGCCACTTCTATCCTGCAGCAAGCTTTGAGGACGTTCCTGCCAACGTAAGCTTCAACTGCGTCTCGGAATCGCAGGCACGGACATTTTCTGATCTTCAGCGAATCATAAAGGCGGTGCCGAACGGAATTGCCCTCGATCGCTTCCGGCCAAACTACGGTGAGCGCCAGGGGCTGATGTGGGTAGGCCGCATCTGCGAGGAAAAAGGGCCGCATCTAGCTCTCGACATCGCAGCGCGCAGCGGGCTGCCGATCACTCTCGTGGGCCAAGTGTATCCGTTTTCGTATCATCAGCAATTTTTTGCGCGGGAAATTGAACCGCGGCTTCGGCAAAACGCCAGAGCGAAATGGATCGATGCCCCGTCTCGTGATGTCATTGTGCAACTTCTTCGGACGGCTTCAGCGCTGCTCATCACCAGCCTGGTGAATGAGACCAGCTCTCTGGTGGCCATGGAGGCCGCGGCCTCAGGCACGCCGGTCGTCGCATTCGGCCACGGTGCGCTGTCGGAAGTGGTGAAGGACGGGGTCACAGGCTTCATTGCCGCGAACATGGATGATGCGAATGAAAAACTGAACCACCTGGATTCCATTTCATCTGCGGAATGCGTTCGCCATGCGCAGAGTTCATTCAGCGGCTCAGTAATGGCGGATGGATATGAGCGGTTGTATGCTGCGTTAGTTGAGCGGTCAGAGGAATTGCTCAAGGTGGGATAACTGGCTGAGTTCGGAAACCGAGATGAGGCCGCTGTCCGCGTTTCCAACCCATGACCTGAGTGCACAAGATATGGAGAAGATGGGAGCTAAAGCAGACAACAAGAATTTCTGCAAGAAAATGGCGAGAGAGCGATCTTTGGTTAGAGGGATGATTCTTCTGGGTGGGCGCCTGGGGCTCGGCTGCTCGCGAATTTCTGGACTCCTTCCGTCCTCGCAGCCGGGCCCGCAGGTGGTGCATAACGGCCGCATTATGCTGAGTGCGGCCGTGATTTTTGCTGCAGGAGATCGCAGGTCCGGCAAGAGCTGTTCTGGTATCCTTCTCACCATGTTCCCCCGAATCTGCTGTGCTTTTCTTTTTACGGCGGCCTTGTCGGCGCAAACCGTTACGTTTCAATGCGGCGCGAAAAATGAGCCTTTTCTCAAAAAGGCCAATCGCCTGCTGCTGGCGCAATTGGCGCTTCAGCCGGTGGAAGCCGGTCAGATAGGGCTTCACCTTTACGAAGGGAAGTCGCTGGACGACGAACTCGATGACTACAGCCCGGCCGCGCTGAAGGAGCAGCGCGCGCTGCTTACCGCCGGGCGCGCATGTTTTCAGCAATACAGAAACCTGTCGCCTGAAGATAATGCCGACCTGCTGGTGTTGCGCGACTCCATTGATTCATTTCTGTTTCAGCTTGATCGGGTTGAGGCTTACAAGTATCAGCCGCAGATTTACGTGGAGATGATTGGCAGCGGACTGTTCTTTCCTTTGACCCAGACCACAGGCACGGAGCAGCAGCGGCTTGCGTCGGTGGTTGCCCGCATGGAAAAAATTCCGGCTGCGCTGGCTCAGGCCAAAAAGAACCTGGTGGAGGCCGATCCGGTTTTTATCGACACGGCGGTTCAGGAGAACGATGGCAATAAGGACGTTATAGCGCTGGTCGGGAGCAAGATCGCAAAAGATTCCCCTTTGCAGTCAAGATTCGAGGCCGCCTCGGCCAAAGCAACTGCCGCAATCGAGGACTTTTCCAAATGGCTCAAAGAAGATTTGGCCAAGCGTTCGCACACGCGCACATGGAGAACCGGCCCGGAACTCTACAAGGAAATTTTCCGCTACTCCCTGGGACCGGGAGCAAAGGAGACACCGCAATCGGTACTGGCTGCGGCTGATGCAGCGCTGCAGAGCATTCGCGCGGAGATGTTCACAATCGCTTTGTCACTGCATGCCAAGTGGTTTCCTGAACACGGAGATCACGGCGACCTGAAGGCCAACACAGCCGAACGGCAGAACAAGATCATCTCCGAGGTGATTAACCGAATCAACGATGATCACTGCGCGCCGGACAAGCTGCTTGAGCAGGTCACAACGGAAGCGCACGCGGCGCGCCAGTTTATCCTCGAGAAAAACCTGGTCGCACTCAGCCCACGCGACAACCTCAAGATTGTTCCAACACCTGCCTTCCTGCGTGGTATCTATAGCGTCGCCGGATTCCACTCGGCGCCTCCGCTGGAGCCGCAAAGCGAAGCCCAGTTCTGGGTAACGCCCATTGAGCCGGGAACAGCGGCGGCCAAAGCAGAGTCGAAGCTGCGGGAATACAACAACTGGATGCT
>DATNDP010000064.1:0-8198 GCA_035553195.1 Candidatus Acidiferrales bacterium | reverse complement strand
GCATCGAAGACGCGAATGATCTCGGCGATGTTTCTGCCCAGCGAAAGTGGGTAATACAGCAGCGCCCGCACGTTCTGCTTGGGATCAATGAAGAACACTGCGCGTACTGCGGCGGTATCGCTCACAGCTTCGTGCACCAATCCGTACAATCCGGCGACTTTCTGGTCCAGGTCGGCAACAACTGGAAAATCCACTTTTACGTTGAACTTCTCCTCGATGTTGCGCAGCCATGCGATGTGCGCCGAAACGGAGTCAACCGAGACGCCTATCAACTGCACGTTGCGCTTTTCAAACTCCGGGGAACTACGGCCAAATTCCACGAACTCTGTGGTGCATACCGGCGTGAAATCGGCAGGATGCGAAAACAGCAGCACCCACTTTCCGCGGCTGGTGTAGTCGCTCAAACGGATGACGCCCTGCGTGGATTTCGCCTGGAAATCCGGCGCCGGATCGTTAATACGGGGGATTCTGGTTTCTGCTGACAACTGGCTCATACTTCTCCTCCAAAAGATTTGTAATGGCTGGGAATTGTGGTTGGAACTTTGGCTGGCGTGCCACTTCGCCTACGATCAACGCCGCCGGAGCGGTTACGCCCAGCGCGAAAGGCAGGTCAGAAATCGTGAGATAACAAATCTGTTGCGTGCTGCGGCTCGCCTGCGACACCAAAACGCACGGCGTATTGGCGTCCAGGCCCGTATTGATCAGTTCTTGCGCTGTCCTGCTGTAATCCGGTCCCGGCATGTACACGGCGAACGTTGTGCGCTCAGCGCTTGCGCCGGGCGCGGTGAAGAGGGCGCCTTCTGCGCGGCAGGTATGCGCGGTGGCCAGGACCAGCGTGGAGGCTGCCCGGCGATCGGTGAGGGTTATACCAGCGGCGGACGCTGCAGCGGACGCAGCCGTGACTCCGGGAACGACTTCAAAGGGCACACGGGCGCGTCGCAGCGCCTCGATTTCCTCACCCAGGCGGCCGAAGATGGCCGGATCGCCAGACTTGAGCCGCACCACATCGCTGCCATTTTCTGCGTGCCAGACCATTAGCGCATGGATCTTGTCCTGGCTATTAGCACGGCTGCCGCAACGTTTTCCCACGCTGATGATTTGCGCCGTCCCTGGAGCGAGGGAAAGAATGTCAGAGGGTACAAGGTCATCATGCAGCACCACATCCGCCGCGCGGATGATGGCTGCAGCCCGAAGCGTGAGCAGATCAACTGCTCCGGGCCCTGCTCCGACGATGTGTACCATCCCTGGCATAGCTCTTCGTTATGCGGTCTTTCTTGCCTGGAGCGGCAGCCCCTGCTCCCACTCTTCCACGGTGTTCAGGAGCCGGGCAATGAGTTCGTCTGTTCCGCCGATCAGGTGCAAGCCTTCCTGCTGGTGCTCCTTCACAGCTTTTCTCAGCCTGATCTCAAGCTCGTCGCGTCGCGTACTGTCCATGCTTTCCTCCTTTTTCGTTTTGCCTCACGGGCTGGCCTGGCCGCGCGAGCGCGAGCAGGTGCAGCAGTTCCTTGCGGTGCTCTCCGGACGGGAGCAGACTCCGTAATGCAGCTCGCATGCGCCCCAGCCAGCCATTCCAGGATTCGAATTCAGGGCCGTATTCTAGTTCCAGTTTTTTGCGCACTCTTTGAGCCAGAGCCGGGCTGTTGCCTCCGGTAGAGATGGCAATCTGAAATTCGCCGCGGCTCACCAGCGCAGGAGCGTAGAAATCGCAGTAAGGCGTGTCATCAACCGCATTGCAGAGAGCCCCTGCGGATCTAGCTTCCGTATAAACTGTATGGTTCACCTCGGGTGAATCGGTGGCAGCGATTACAAGAAAATATCCGTGCGCCATACCGGAGCCAAATGTCCGCGGGAGGTGTTTCACCAAACCGCATTGCTTCCAATCGCGTATGCGCGGCGTCAGCGTCGGCGCAATAACGGTAACATCAGTCGCGGAGCGCAAAACGCCTTCAATCTTCTGCTCGGCTACGACTCCGCCGCCCACCACCAGGACTCTGCGTCCTTCCAGCTTTAGAAACACGGGATAGAGCGTCATCAGCCCTCCACTCCGTGCGGGACCCGGCCCGATGGCAGGTCGCGTTCCACAGGATTGATTTCTTCGCCGGCAAGGAAGGTGCGCAGCTCGGCATCGGTATGCCGGGCAAAGAACTGCCGCAGGTTTTCTCCGCCTTCGCGATAAAACATGTAATGGCGCAGCAGCCGTTCAATGGCATCGGGCACTTCATCCGCAGCGCAGCGATAACCAATAGGCCGGCCGAATCCGGCATGCTCGCCCACCGCCCCGCCAAGGCAGAAGTAGTAGGCATCCTGCAAACGGCCATTGATTTTGAGTTTTTTGCCTTCCAGGCCAATGTCGGCAATGCGGTGCTGTCCGCAACTGTTTGGGCAGCCGGTGACGTTCAGCTTGAGCTGCTGATCAAAGCCAGGAAGTCTCTCTTCCAGTTCCTCCACCAGCCAGCGGGTGAACGTCTTGGTTTCCGTGATGGCCAGCTTGCAAAACTCAGTTCCGGTGCAGGCCACAGCGCCGCGCCAGAAACTCGAGGCGCGCACCTGCAAGCCGGCGGTCTCCAGTTCTGAGATGACCTGATGAATGTTTTCTCGCAGAATGTTAACGATTACGAGGTTCTGCGCGTTGGTGGTGCGCAATTCGCCTGAGCCGAAACGGTCCGCCACGCCGGCGGCAACACACATCTGGACGGGAGTAATCCGGCCGCGAAGGACGGCCGCGCCGATATAGAAAAGTCCCGCCTGTTTCTGCGCATGCACCCCCACGTGGTCGCGAAAAACGTCTGACGGGACTTCTTCTGGAACAGCAGGGTCGAGATTGTACCCCAGCCGCCGCTCTAATTCGAGCAGAAAAGTCTCCGCCGTCCAGCCATGCTGCAGGAAAAGGAACTTGAGGCGCGCGCGCTCGCGGTGTTCGCGCAAAGCTTCCGCATCGCGGAAAATTTCACTGACTGCCCGGACCACTGGCAGCACCTGCTCACACCGTACAAACGCGTTCAGCCGGACAGCCAGATGAGGATCGGCTGAAAGCCCTCCGCCCACGCGGACCGAAAAGCCCGTTTCTCTGAGAGCACCGCGCTCCCGTACAGTGGGCGTAAAAGCCAGGTCATTAATCTCGGGATAGCAGCACCAGTCGCGGCAGCCGCTGATGCTGATCTTGTACTTGCGGGGCAGGTTGTAGAACTCCGGATTGCCATTCAGCATCTGAGCTGCCTTAAAAAGCAGCGGAGATGCATCTATGATTTCGTTAGCATCCAGTCCTGCGAGGGGGCAGCCGGTGAGGTTTCTGGTTACGTCGCCGCAAGTTCCCATTGAAGTCAGGCCCGCATCAAAGAGCGTCGACAGGACATCTGGCAGATCTTCCACTTGGATCCAGTGCAGTTGAATGTTCTGGCGCACTGTGATGTCAGCCGAGCCGCGCCCATATTTTTCGGAAAGCTCAGCGACCGTCCGCAGTTGGTGAGACGTGATAAAGCCGTTTCCGAGCCGAATTCGCAGCATGAGATAAGGCACAGCTTTGCCCTCTCCGTTTGCCCCGCCGATTACGCCGGCTCCGTCTCCCTGCGTGTATACACCCCACCAGCGAAAGTAGGTTTTGACCCACGCCTCGGGTATTCCAGCAAAGCCGCCGGACGCAAAAGCCCGGATCTCTTCCAGGCACTCCCACGGATTCTTTTCCCGTTTGAGCCTCTCGGCCCGCTGCGCCTTCGTTTCTTTTAGCCCTTCACCCGGTGTGCTCATGGCGGTCCTTTCAGAAAATCAGCCCAAAAGCAAAAGGCCCATCGCGCTCTGGCGATGGGCTCAATCCTAAAGATAAATGCGGTTTAGGTAGCGGCTTCACTGGCCAGAGACACGACGGCTGCCATACAGCAACACATACACATGTTCTGGCTAAGAACTCGCATAGGGGAATACCTTAAGGCGTCGCTTCCCAACTGTCAAGTGAGATGTGCCGGTTTCGCGGCAAGATTCACGAAACTAAAGCGGCGCGTCTTGGCCAGCGCGCCTCTACCGTGGTGCCTATTCCACCACGGGGGCGAAACACTCCTTTTACAATCGCGGATTTCGGCTTGACCGCGCTGACCACATCATCGAGCACGCGGTTCACAATGTTTTCCTGAAAAATGCCCAAGTTCCGGTATTCCTGCAGATATTCCTTCAGCGACTTTAATTCCAGGCACAGTCTGTCAGGCACGTAGCGAATTTCCAGGACGCCAAAATCGGGCAAACCGGTTTTGGGACACACAGAGGTGAATTCGGGAATATCGATCACGATCTCATAATCGGCGAACTGGTTGGGCCAGGTGTCAATCTCAGGGAAGCGATGGTCCAAGCCCGCTTTGGCGTGATCTTCCGTGTAACCGGTGCGCTGTGACATTACGCCTATTGTAACAATCAGGGCGGGCCGGCCATTCCGTAACGACGGATGCTGGTACGGCATCACAAACGATTTTCACGCAATCAAGAAGCAGTTGTTTTTCTGGGTTCGGCTCATTGAGCGGCTCTGGGATTACCGTGCCGATCCACGTTAGTTCGTTATACTAAATTTTTGCCTTACATGGCCCGATCGAGACAAAACGGATCAGACCGCCGCCGGTTAATCACAGTCATTGTGATTGCCGTCGCTGCGGTTCTGCTTTTTACCGGCTGGATGCGCATGCGCAGCACCGTGGTACCGGTCCGCACCGAGCAGGTTACCCGTGACGACATCGCAAGCGTAATCTCCACGAACGGCAAAGTAGAGCCGGAAAAAAATTTCGCGGCGCATGCGCCGGCCCCGGCCATTGTAAAACGCGTTCTGGTGCAGGAAGGCGACCGCGTGAGAGCCGGGCAACTCCTGCTGCAACTGGACGATGCGGACGCTCGCGCCCAGGCGGCAAAAGCTCTTGCGCAGTTGCGTGCTGCGCAGGCCGATCTTCAGGGATCAAAATCCGGCGGAACTCACGAAGAAGTGCTAACTACGCAGGCAGACCTCAAGAAAGCACAGGCGGAACGCGACGACGCTCAACGCAGTCTTGATGCGGTGCAAAGGTTGCAGCAAAATGGGGCGGCTGCGCCGGCCGAGGTTGAGGCCGCGCGCAATCGGCTTACCAAGGCCAATGCCGACGTTCAACTTCTTGAATCCAGGCTGAACGGCCGCTTTTCATCCCCCGAACTCGCCAAAATTGAAGCGAATTTGAATGAGGCACGTGCCGCTTACAGCGCGGCGGAGGAGCTGCTCAAGAACCTGAACGTCCGCGCTCCCTTCTCGGGCACTGTGTACCAGTTGCCGGTGCGAGCCAGCGCTTACGTGAATGGAGGAGAGATCCTTGTTCAGGTCGCCAACCTGGAAAAAGTGCGGGTGCGGGCATTTGTGGACGAGCCCGAGATTGGCCGCCTCGGCGTGGGTGAAAAGGTCGAGATCAGTTGGGATGCCATTCCCGGTCGCGTCTGGGAGGGAACGTTAACCCGTGTCCCTGCTTCCGTAACTATGGTCGGCACCCGAACTGTGGGTGAGACCACCACGGAGATTGATAATTTCGACCGCAAACTGCTCCCTAATGTGAACGTGAACGTCACCATCATTACCGCGCGCCACAGCAACGTGCTCACGGTTTCACGGGAGGCGGTGCACGACCTGAACGGCAAACGTTACGTGTACACGATTGTGGGCGATAAGTTACGCGCGCAGGAAGTGCGGATTGGTATTTCCAGCCTTACTCGCATTGAGATCACCCAGGGACTCAACGAGGGCGAGCAGATTGCTCTTGGCGCTGTGAATGCCGCTGCTCTGCGCAACGGCATGGAAGTGAAGGTGGCCCAGCCTTGAGGTTGTTTCGCGCGGTATTCCTGCTTCTATTCATCGTGGGCGCCTTCGGGTTTGGCGCCGATATCAATCCTCAGGATTTGCTTCGAGCCGGCAGAGCCGATGAAGCGCAGAGAGTGTTGCAAGCCACTGTGCAGCGCGCTCCCAACGACGCGGAGGCTTATAACCTGCTCTGCCGTCTCTACTTCCAACTGGAACTCTGGGACAACGCCCTGCACATGGCGGAAAAGTCAGTGCAACTTGCGCCCAATAACAGCAACTACCATTTGTGGTTGGGGCGGTCGGCCGGACGCAAGGCGGAAAACTCAAATCCATTCACCGCGTGGACTCTGGCCCGGCGCGTCCGAGCGGAATTCGAACGCGCGGTAGCACTCGACGGCAGTAACCTGGCGGCTCGCTCGGACTTGTCGGAGTACTACATTGAGGCTCCAGGCTTCCTGGGCGGTGACAAAAAAAAGGCGCGCGATCAAGCCGCGGTCGTGGCAACTCAGGATCGGGCGCTCGCCAGCTATATCAATGCCCGGGTGGAGGAGCAGCAAGGCAAGAGCGACGCGGAGCAGCTTTATAAAAAGGCGCTCAGCGAAAGCGGCAACAGCGCACGGTATTGGATTGAACTGGCCTATTTTTACCGCCGCGCTGGACGAATGCAGGATATGCAGGGAGCGATCTATCAGGCTTTGACCGCGCCCCGCCGGGGCGCGATTCCGGAATATGACGGCGCTTACCTTTTTCTGCGCACGGGCCGTGATTTTCCTAACGCCGTGCTGATGCTGCGACGCTATCTCAACAGCAATGCCATGGAAGAGGATGGGCCTGCATTTCGCGCTCACTACATGCTGGGTCAGCTTCTAGAGAAGCAGGGTGACCGCAAGGGCGCCACGCAGGAGTACCGCTCCGCCGTGAGCCTGGCATCAGAGTATCGCCCGGCGCGGGATGCGCTGTCCCGCGTTTCCCGATAGAATCCGGTTTTTCGCTCCTCATTCTTTTTTGCAGGTGAGAAATGAGAAACCACGCGCTTGCGTTCCTCCTTTTCGCGCTTTGTTGTTCACCCCTGGCGGAAGCGGCCCAGGACACCGATCAGCCTCTTTCATTTCGCGCTGCAATTGAGCTTGCCGTTAAGAACAGCGCTACTTCCAGAGTAGCCGCCGCCGACCTGCAGCGTGCCCGCGCCGGTGTGTCGCAGGCAAAGGATTTCTATGTCCCGCAACTGGTCTTTGGGTCCGGCCTGGGTTTCTCGTATGGTTTCCCGCTGAGCCTTGAGGGTTCGGCCCCTTCCATATTCAACGTCAATTTGCAGGGAGGTCTGTGGAATCCGGCGCAAAGAGAAAACATCAAAGCCGCGCAGAGCGATGTTGCCGCCACCACAGCCCAGAATGCTGATCGTCGCAACGATGTGATCATGGAAACCGCGCTCGATTACATGCAACTCGACCTGCTCGATTCATCGCTGTCAGCACAACGAGAGCAGCAGGCTGTGGCGGCCAAGTTTCAGGACATCAGCTCCCAAAGAGTGCAGGCTGGATTGGACAGCCCGGTGGAACTCACGCGGGCTAAACTTGCAGTAGCGAGGACACGCCTGGATATTGCGCAGACGCGGGCTGCCGCCGACCAACTCCGGCTGAGGTTATCGCAACTGACGGGCTTGCCTTTGTCTTCCATCAGGACCTCAACCGAAAGCATTCCGCAGCTCCCTGAGGTGTCTCAGGACGATGATCTTGCCGGAGAGGCCGCGCAGAACAATCCCCAAGTCAAAATCGCCGAAGATGCGGCTCTGGCCAAAGAGCACAAGGCAGAAGCTGAGCGCAAGGGACTCTATCCGGCGGTAGACCTGGTGGGCCAATACGCGGTGCTGGCCCGCTATAACAACTATGATCAGTTCTTCAATAAGTTTCAGCGCAACAACGTAACGGCGGGAGTTTCCATCCGCTTTCCCTTCTTCAGTACGGCACAACGCAAAGCCGCCGATGTAGCGAAATTCGACGCCATCAAAGCGCAGCAGGAGGCCGTGAACGTGAAACAGCAGGTCAGTGCGGAGACGCTCAAACTGCAGCGCGCGGTGGAACAGCTTTCCGCGGCCCGCGAGGTGGCGCAGCTTGAGCACGAACTAGCTCAGGCCGACATCGAGGCTGCGCACGCAAAGATCCAGTCAGGCCAGGCGTCGCTGAAGGATGAGCAAAACGCCAGGGTTGAGGAGCACGAGCGCTATACCGCGTTCCTGAGTTCAAGCTTCGACCTGGATAAAGCTCAGGTTCAACTTCTGCGGCAAACCGGTGACTTGGAGCGCTGGGCACTCGGTCCGACTAGATAAGCGTCCCCTGGCCTAGGCCTTCGGCTCTGGATTGGAGGGGCCCGGCTCAGATCCCTCTTTCAACGCGTCTTTGAAATGCCT
>DATNDP010000063.1:0-21857 GCA_035553195.1 Candidatus Acidiferrales bacterium | reverse complement strand
CTGAACTCCTCTTGTATGTGTGGCTCCGGTCAGAGATCAAGGATGACTGGGGGCTGCCGCTGGTGATGGAGCAATAGGATCGCCGGCATCGCCGTGGTCGCCAAAGCGGCCAAGATGCACGTTTGACAGAAACAAAGATGGGCCTGCGTGCGTCGCAGGCCCATGCTCATAGGTCTTCTTACATCAGTTGGCTGTGACGTTGATCGCGTTGGTGCTGTGGGCGCCGAACTTGTCCACCGCCACCAGGGCGACTCGATGAGTTCCGGCAGCTACGGTCACGCTCGCGCTGATCTGGTCGTTCCACATCTCTGTGTTCTTCTTGCCATCGATCCATAATTCGATCCGTACAACTCCAGCCGGCGAGTTGCCGGAGCCTTTCACGGTGAAGGTGAGGGGCACGGTCGCGTTTGCTGCCGGAGCGCAGAACTTCGCGTGCAGGCTGCCTGATCCCGGCGGTGCGCAGGTTACGATTGCATTGTTGTTGATTTCAAGCAGGACATTACCGGGCAGGTCTTCCGGAACCATGAAATCGTGGCGGCCGTCGAGGTTCATGTCGCGTGTCGCCACCATCGCCCCGGTATCCGGCCCAGCAAGCTGATGCGCCGCGCTGAAGATGCCGTGACCGTCGCCCAGCACGTACTGCATGTTTCCGTCAAAGTGGCCGTTGTTAAGACCCACAACGTCTGTGATCAGGTCACCGTTGACATCCACTGCCACCAGGTTGGAACCGAACATTTGCGTCTTGCTGCGAAGAGACAGGTTCCCGGTACCATCATTCAAGTAGTCAAGAATATCGGTAGTGCAGGGAGGCGCCGTGCAGGTGGGAGTTTGGCGGCCAAGAGCGATATCAAGCGATCGATCAGTGTTGTTGAAGCTTCCATAGGTAAGGCCGAAGCCGCCGCTGACACTCTTGCCGGTAGGCGCGGCAAACGTGCCATCGCCGCGACCGAGGAATACTTCAAAGCCATTCAGTTCCAGCACAATCACGTCCAGCTTGCCATCGCCATTGAAGTCAGCTACAGCCAACGTATGGCGGATCTCGGGAAAAGTCTCGGTGCCGGGCGGAATGAGTATTTGAGAGACGGTAAAGTTGCCTGCGCCGTCGTTCTTGTAGGTTTTTACCGTGCATGAGCTGGAGTCGGTGGCGCACTCGTGAGTGATGATGTCCACTGCGTCGTCGCCGTTCAGATCGCCCAGTTCCAGGTCCCACACAGGAAGTGTGGTGGCGAATGAGCCCGAGGGCGTTATGGTGCCGTTACCAACGCCGGTGAGGATAGTTACCAGTGGCTGACCTCCGCTGGAGACGGCCAGATCAAGATTGCCATCATTGTTGAAGTCGGCGGTTTCCACCAACTGCGCGGTGTCGACTGTCTGTGTGTCTATGCGAGTGTAAGTGTTGTTGCCGGTGTTCTTGAAGATGGCGACTGAGTTGCCATTGTTTGCGGCAACAGCGATGTCAGGCAGGCCGTCGCGGTCGAAATCGCCGGTGGTGACCCACGTTGGAAAGCTGTCAGTCACGAAACTCCTTTCAGTAAATGTCGTCTGCGCCGCCGAGGGGAGCGCCAGAGCAAATAGGAATGCGAAGGAAATAGACAGGGCGATCGTACGTAGCATTTTTTGGACTCCGGGTTGAAGAGTTCCAGGGGAGGTTTGCGGGATTAGGTGCAGTGCTGCACGTGGAAGTTGCCATGCAGAGCAGCGGATGATGATGAACGCGCGCGACTGAAGAAGTTCGAAACCCAGGTTCTTGAATGAGTAAGGAGAGCCGAAGAGAATTGGCATTTCTCAGCTTCAGTGAGAAGGTGAAGCTTCTGGAGAAGCTGCGCCAGAGCAGTCTGGCCTTGGCGGAAGCGCGGCAAAAGTTGAGGGAGAAAACGGGCCGGAAAGACTCGTGAGGACGGAGATCTCTTTTCAGAACGCCAGGAATTTGTTGGCTTATTTCTCTGCGATGAAGCAATGTATAGCTTTATCTGCTTACCGCGGAGCAGTTGCAGAGCGGATCCTTCGCCTTCGCACAAGCCATTCATGTGAGGGACACTTCACTCGAGTCTTCGGCTCAGGATGGGTGCTTTAAAGCTACCGTCGCTGGGGCGAAAAAAATCGACACCGGTGGAGCGCTACTTTTTCTGGGATTGCTGAACTACTTTGTGGAGTCGATATCATCTTGCGAAGCTGCCCTCTGGCAGGGGCGCAGAATCACGCTCGCTACTCCGAAGCTGATGAAGGGCTCTTCCTGCAACTTTCGCTTGCTTTTCTGCTGAATTCGTGTTAACGTAAATCGTTTATTTGCAACAGCTTACGCAAATAAATGTAACCCCGAGAACCCCGGCGTTCAAGGTCATCAACACCGGGAGGCGCGGGGTTCAACTCCGGGGTTGATCCGGGGTTGAATGACGTAAGTTCTTTAGAATCCTAGTTGACGGGTGGAGGGGTAGGGGTGAAGAGATTGGGTGATCGGATGGTCGGTGCATCGGGCGATCGGAAGTTCTGTTCGATCGCTGCGGGATTGGTGTTTCTCATGTGTTCGAGTGTGTTGGCATTCGCCCAGGCGCCGCCGATCGGCGTTCCGCACGAGCTTGCACAGCAAAGAGCGCAGCGGATCTTGGACATCCGATATGACCTGAGCTATACCCTCGTGCCGAAGGCGCCGTCAGCCGCCGGCAAGGAAGAACTCAAGTTTCGCTACAGGCCGCAGCAATTGCTGGGAAATGGTCCTCTGCGTCCCACAGCGCCGGGGCCGCTGCTTTTGGATTTCCGCGAGGGGACAGTCAGCAAGCTGGTGGTCAACGGCAAACCGCTTCCGGTGAAGATGGAGAATGGCCACATCGAAATCCCGGAAGATCTGTTGAAGATCACAAAGAAAGCGGTCAATGAAGGTGAACAGGCGTCGCGGCAGGCTGCCCAGGCAACGGACAATCTGGGGCGTCCCGTGGGGCGGAAGCCTGGAGAGCACATTCCGGACAGTCCCGATGACAACATCATTGACATCGAGTTCACGGCGCCGATTGGGCCGTCCGGCAAGGCGCTCACCCGCTACGAAGACAAGGACGATCACAGCGAGTACATTTACACCCTGTTCGTTCCCATGGATGCCAGCATGGCGTTTCCGTGCTTTGATCAGCCGGACCTGAAAGCTGAGTTCTACCTGCGCGTGCTCGCGCCGGAAGAGTGGGTAGTGATTTCCAACACCGACTTTGAGAATCTGTTTTCCTCCGAGCCGGGCAAGCGCTTGACCATCTTCTATCGCACGCCACCCATCAGCACGTACCTGTTTGCCTTCGCCGCCGGACCGTTCTCAAGAGTTCGCCCCCGCCCGAACTATCCCGAGATTTATGTACGCCAGTCGCAACTGAAGCGAGCCATCCCCGAAGGGCAAGAGCTCCAGGAAATGACCAAGCAGGGGATGAGTTATCTGGGGGAATATTTCGACCAAGCTTACCCGTGGTCCAAGTACGACGTTGTGCTGATTCCGGGCTTTCCTTATGGAGGAATGGAGCACGTGGGCGCCACCTTCCTGCGCGAGGAGTCAGTCCTGTTCCGGACCGCGCCAACTCACAGCGATCTGCTGAACCGGGACATCCTGCTGCTCCATGAGTTGACACACCAGTGGTTTGGCGATCTGGTGACTATGCGCTGGTTTGACGACCTGTGGCTGAAGGAAGGCTTCGCCAACTACATGGCCTACCACGCCCTGGCTGACCTGAAGCCGAAAGATAATGTGTGGAAGCGTTTTTATCAGGCGACCAAGCCGGCGGCTTACGCGATTGATTCGACGCAGGGCACCACGCCTATTTATCAGGACATTCCAAACCTCAAAGACGCGAAATCGGCCTATGGCGCTATCGTCTATTCCAAAGCCCCGGGCGTGATGCGGCAATTGAATTATGTGATCGGCGACGACAAGTTCCGCGACGGTCTGCGCACCTATCTGCGTGACCACGCCTATGGCAACGCCGAGTGGAGCGACCTGGTGAAGGCCCTTGAGAAATCCTCAGGCAAGCCGCTCCAGAAATGGGCTGACGCCTACATCAAGCATCGTGGCATGCCGCAGGTGGATGTGAGCTGGAGCTGCAGTCCACAGAACAAGATCAGCCGTATGACGCTCTCGCAGCATGATGTTCTGGGCACCAGCGAGCTGTGGCCGATTGCTACCGAAGTGCTGCTCAGCTATAGGACGGGAAAGCCGGTGCGAGTGCGCGCGCAACTTGATGGCGCAAGGGCGGCAGTCAAACAGGCGATTGGGAAACCGTGTCCCGCCTTCGTGTTTGCAAACAACAACGATTACGCCTACGGACGCTTCCTGCTGGATGCGAAGAGCCGTAAAGCAGTGATGGCGGAGCTGGGCGGCATCAATGACGTTTTTGAGCGTTCGCTCCTGTGGGGATCGTTGTGGGATTCGGTGCGCGAAGCGCAGCTTGACCCGCGCGCGTACATTGATCTTGCATTGAAGCTTTTGCCGCAGGAAAAAGACGAGCAACTGGCGCAGAGCGTGATTGGGAGAACCGTTACTGCACTGCATCGTTATGTGCCGGCGAACACTCGCGCGGAACTAACGCCGAAAATGGAGGCACTTGCATACGACCAGATGCTGCATTCGCAAGACCAGGACATGCGCATTATCTGGTTCCGCGCGCTGCGCGTCTCCGCGGAGACTCCCAAAGCTCTGGGCGATTTGAAAGACCTGCTTTCAGGCAAGCTGACCATTCCGGGAGTGGAGCTGCGGCAGCTTGACCGCTGGAGCCTGGTGGAGCACCTGATTGCGTTGAATGATCCTGATGCCGGCGCGGTGCTGGCGGCGGAAGAGAAGCGCGATCCCTCGGGCGAAGGACAGAAGTACGCATACATGGCGCGGGCGGCGCGTCCTGACGCGGCAGAGAAAAAGCAGTACTTTGATGGATACCTGCATGACAGCGCGCGTCCGGAAGACTGGGTGTCAATGAGTCTGGGAGCCTTCAACTACTGGAACCAGTCCGAATTGACGCTGCCGTATTTGCGTCCGGCGCTGGATGCGCTACCGCAGATGAAGCAGCAACGCAAAATCTTCTTTGTCCTGGGCTGGCTGAACGCTTTTATTGATGGACAACAGTCCGCGCAGGCGCAATCACAGGTCGATGACTTCCTGAAGACGGCGCAGCTCGATAAGGACCTGCGGCTGAAGGTGCTGGAGGTCAAAGACGAGCTGGACCGGACAGTGAAGATCCGGGAGAAATATGACGCGGTGGCGAACGGGAAAAAACCGGGTGATCGGGTGATCGGGAGATCGGGTGAACGGAAAGGCGCGAAGGTAGTTGCGAAGAGGCGCTGAATGGATTTAGTAGGTGAAGCCTTGGCAAATGCGAAGAGTGGTCAAATGAATTTCCGCGTGGAAGGTTGCGGCGCGTGGCGGACTTCATGCCCGCCGCGCTCCGGAGAAGAATTAAGCGGCGCGGCTGTAACGATCAGAGCCGTGTTGTTTGACCATTTTGTTGTACACGCCCATGATCAGGAATGCCGGCGCCCATTGGCCGACGAACAAGGCCCAGTTATCCTTGCCCATCATTTTGAGTACGGCGGATCCGGCCATCGAGCCAATGGCCGCGCCGAGATAACCAGAGGATGGAATTCTGGAGGTCTGAGATTCAATTCGGGAGGTGAACTCGTCTTCACGCTGCCCAGTCACGCTGGTGCTGGAGGGAAATGCCATGAAATGCAAACTCCTTTGGTATTTCCGCGGTGTGATGAAAGGCATGGAAGGACGGATGTCCTGACCGAGCTGGATTCGAGCTTGTGCCAGCACACGAATCGCAAGCTTATGCTGGAGGCGGCGCTCAGGCCACCAAAGTTTGCGATTGTAAAGTCATGGCATCGCCGCACTGCAAAGATGAACCAAGGGAGTGTGCTTTTCGTGGATTTTCAGGTATCTGACCCAGAAAGCCGGGAGGTATAATTTAGGACGATGCCGAAGTACTCGATTGTTGTTCCATTCCATAACGAGCAGGAGAGCGTGACCGCTCTCTATGATCGACTGAAGGCGGTCATGGAGTCCACCGGCGACAGTTTTGAGCTGGTATTTGTGGATGACGGCAGTCTGGACCGCACATACAAGTTGCTGCGCGAAATCGTGACCATTGACAGCCGTGTGGTCGTGGTGAAGCTGCGCCGCAACTTCGGGCAGACATCGGCGCTGGCCGCGGGATTTGCGCACGCGCAGGGCGAGTACGTGATCGCCATGGATGGCGACCTGCAACACGATCCGGACGAAATCCCCAATTTCATCGAAATGCTGGAACAGGGTTACGACCTGGTGAGCGGATGGCGCAAGGAGCGGGTAGACAATTTTGTGATGCGCCGGCTGCCTTCACGCATCGCCAACTGGACCATGGCGAAACTGAGCGGCGTGGACATTCATGATTTCGGCACCACTTACAAAGCGTATCGGCGCGAAATCATTCAGCAGCTTCCTCTCTATGGCGAGCTGCACCGGTTCATCCCCGCGCTGGCATCATGGTATGGCGCATCGATCTGCGAAATTCCCATCAAAAACATTGTCCGCCCCAAGGGGAATTCGCATTACGGGATTTCGCGGACGTTCCGCGTGTTTTTTGACCTGATTACCATTCGTTTTCTGCTGAAATATATGTATCGTCCGCTGCACCTGTTCGGCAGCGTTGGCATGCTCTCATTATTTAGCGGCCTCGGCATCGCTTTGTGGCTGATGTTCAGCAAATTTTTGTGGCACATGAGCGTGATGGGAGAGCACGGTCCCCTCACCATCTTCGCCGCGGTGCTGATCGTCTTCGGAGGACAGATGCTGGCGCTGGGCTTGCTGGGAGACCTGCAGGTGCGCAACTTTCAGGAGCCTGCCCGCCGTGTGCCTTACACCGTCGCGCACGTGTTGCGTTCGCAGAGCCAGGAACAGGCTGTCAACGAATAGCATCTTAGAAATGGACATCATACGAGCACATCATGAGCACAGGACTGACTACGCAAACTGAGTTGCGGCTGGCCAAACGCATGAGCCGCCTGGGAACGGAAACCGCCTTTGAAGTACTTGCCAAGGCGCGCGCGTTGGAGGCGCAGGGAAGGAACATCATCCACCTGGAGATCGGCGAGCCCGATTTCGATACTCCCTCCAATGTGATTGACGCCGGCGTGAAAGCCATGCGTGGCGGATGGACGCACTATACGCCTTCGGCCGGATTGCCGGCGCTGCGCGAAGCGATTGCTGAGGACGTGACCAAGTCACGCGGCGTGAAGGTCACGCCCGATGAAGTGGTGATTGTTCCCGGGGGCAAGCCGACCATCTATTTCACCTTCACGGCGCTGGTGGAGGAAGGCGACGAGGTTATCTATCCGAATCCGGGCTTTCCAATTTATGAGTCGCTGATCAACTTCACGGGCGCCAAAGCAGTGCCTCTGCAGATGCGCGAAGAGAAAGACTTCCGCCTGGATCCGAACGAACTAGCGGACCTGATCACTGAGCGTACCAAGCTGATTGTGCTGAACTCGCCGCACAATCCCACAGGCAGCGTGCTTACCAGGCAGGACGTGAAGGATATAGCCGCCGCCATTGGCGACCGCGACATCATGGTGCTCTCCGATGAAATCTACAGCCGGCTCATCTTTGAAGGCGAGCATTTCTCGCTGATGTCACTGGATGGCTGGAAGGACCGCGTCATCATGCTGGACGGCTTCTCCAAGACATTTGCTATGACCGGCTGGCGCCTGGGCTACGGTGTGATGCGTAAGGAACTGGCAACGCACTTCGGGCGGCTCATGACGAACGTGAACTCGTGCAGCGCAGGCTTTACCCAGGTGGCCGGAATCGAAGCGGTGAACGGCGATCAGTCATCGGTCGCGCACATGTGCCAGCAGTTCAAGCTGCGCCGCGACAAGTTCATCGCCGGCCTCAACAAAATTCCGGCATTCAGTTGCACGGTGCCTCACGGTGCGTTCTACGCTTTCCCGAATATCAAGAAGACTGGCTGGACTTCACGGAAGCTGGCAGAAGCGCTGCTGCAGGATGCGGGAGTCGCTTGCCTTGCTGGGACGGCCTTCGGCCAGTTTGGCGAAGGCTATCTGCGGTTCAGCATCGCCAATTCCATGGAGAACCTGAATCTGGCGTTGGAACGCATTGGCGACTGGACAAAGAAGAACCTGTAAATTTTTTGCTTTAGATGAAACTTTGAGATCGGCCGCGAATGAACGCCAATAAGGACGGATATGCCGGAGTTGCCGATTCGGGTTCATTCGCGTTGGTTCGCGGCCAGACTCATTTTGCGATTTTTCGTTTTCGGTGACTCCCCCTGCCTGAGTTACCAAAGGGCGAAAGCAGCAGCGATCCACGCGGCAACTTGGCTATAATCATCCTAACTTGATTAAACCAGCCCGTGTCGTAATCTCGCTGCTTCTCTGCATCTTGGCAGTTCCCGTGTTCCTCCGAGCACAGGAGCAATCTTCCCGGCGAAGTCAGATGGTTCTCGTCATGCCGTTCGAGAACGCGTCCAGCGTGCCGGGAATTGACTGGATCGGCGATGCTTTCCCGGAGGTACTGGGAACGCGGCTGGACTCGACGCCCTTGTTCATCATCAGCCGCGCGGATCGTCTGGCTGCCTTCGACCGCCTGGGAATCCCGACTTCCGCCAAGCCATCGCGCGCCACGGTGTACCAGATCGCGCAGGAACTGGACGCCGACTACGTGGTCATGGGGCACTTCGCCTTTGATGGACAGACATTTACTGCCCAGGCCTACGTGATGGATACAAATCGTCTGAGGCTGAGTCCGGAATTCACGGAACGCGGTCCACTCAATGACCTCATACAAATTCAGACGGCGCTGGCATGGGACATCCTTGATCAGTTGAAGGTGCCCGGCATCGCTGCGAAAACCCAGTTTGTTGCCCAGTTTCCTCCCATGCGGCTGGACGCCTTGGAAAACTACGTCCGCGGCGTTTTAGCCGTCAACCCGGAAGAAAAAATTAAACGATTTCAGACGGTTGTCCGGCTGGAGCCCTCCCACACGTTGGCCATCCTACAACTAGGCAAGGCATATTTCGAGACGCGGAACTACGATCAGGCGATGAACTGGCTGGCCAAAGTCCCCAAAGGAGATGCCAAACGGAACGAGGCTGAATTTTATCTCGGGCTCGCGGCGTTCTACGCCAACCAAATGGACAAGGCAGACGCTGCATTTCGTGAGCTTTCCACGCGGCTTCCGCTGACGGAAATTTTCAACAACCTTGGCGTGGTGGAAGCTCGCCGTGGTGACAAAAGCGCCCGCACTTACTTTGAAAAGAGTGTCGAGACCGATCCAAACGATCCCGATTACCACTTCAACCTTGCGGTTGAGCTCTACCGCGAAGGCGACACGCAGGGTGCGGCGCGGGAATTGCGTTCCGCCTTGCAACTCCACAACGATGGCGAAGCAAAGGGTTTCCTTGAAGCGGTCGCCTCGGGTGCTTCATTGACGCGCGTGCCTTTGGAAAGAATCAAGCGCAACTATGATGAATCGAGCTTCCGCCAACTTGCTATGGAACTTCAGAATGCTGAGGAGGCGCGCCTGGGGCAGACCGATCCCGTCCATCACGCGCAATTTCACGTTCAGCGAGGCCAGGAGTTGTTGCAGGAAGGCCTGATCAGGCAGGCGGAGAAACAGTTTCGCGAAGCCGTCACCCTGGATCCGCAAAGTGCGGAAGCACATACCGGACTTGCGCAGGTTCTTCAGGCATTGGATGATGCTGGCAGCGCGCGCGAAGAGGCGAATGCCTCACTGCGATTGAAGCCGTCTGCCGAGGCATACCTTGTATTAGCCAAATTGGATCTGGCGCAGAACAATCGCGGCGAAGCTCAAAAGAACATAGAACATGCGCTGGCGCTCGATCCGAATAACGCCGCCGCTATCGAATTCAAACGCGACCTGATGGCCAGGTCGGTGGCCACGCCGAAGTAAACGGGAAGCTGAGGTACATTCTCATGCATGTCCGCAAACTCCTGAAGAAAGCACTGGTCCTGCTGCTTTGCCTTGCTCCTCTGAGCGCTTCGGCTGACGTGCTCAAGCTGGTTATTGACAATACCATCCAGCCTTTGTCAGAAGAGCGGTTTGATCGAGCGATTGATGAAGCGCAGAAGACGCATGCTGACGCGCTCTTGATTGAGCTGCGCACGCCCGGCGGGCTCATGACCTCCATGGAGCATATCATCCATAAAATTCTCGCCTCACAGGTGCCGGTCATCATTTATGTAACGCCCTCCGGGAGCGGCGCGGCTTCCGCGGGCTTCTTTATCCTGGAGTCGGCGGACGTAGCAGCCATGGCTCCGGGAACCAACACTGGCGCGGCGCATCCCGTCTGGGGCGATGGCAGGGCCATGGACCCGGTGATGAAAGAAAAGGTGGAAAATTACGCCGCCTCACTGATGCGCTCGTATGTCAGCAAACGCGGGCGCAACGTCCAGGTGGCGGAAAGCGCAGTGCGCCAGTCGAAGGCATTTACTGCCGATGAAGCCCTTTCTGAGCACCTGATCGATTACATCGCTAGAGACGAAGCCGACCTGTTGCGCCAGATTGACGGAAAAACCATTACAAGGTTCGACGGTTCCAAAACAGTCCTCCACGTCGCCAATAAGGCAGTTCGGGTCTACCCCATGACGTTGCGCGAAGAGATTCTTTCCGCGCTCATGGACCCGAACTTCACTCTGCTGCTGATGGCACTCGGCGCGCTCTGCATTTATTTTGAATTCAGTCACCCGGGCGCGGTCGTGCCCGGAGCCGTAGGCTTTGTGGCCATTCTGCTGGCCATCTACGCTCTGGATATGCTGCCCTTCCGCACGATTTCTCTGGTTCTGATATTGTGCGCCTTTGTGTTTTTCGCTCTTGAAGCCAAGTTTCAGACGCACGGTGTCCTGGCCGTCGCAGGTCTGGTCATGATGATTTTGGGTTCACTCCTGCTGGTAGATGGTCCTATTCCGCAGATGCGGGTAAAATGGTGGACCGCCCTTTCCATCAGCATTCCTATTGCCGGTATTACGGTTTTCCTCATGACTATCGCCCTGAAGGCCCGGCGCAACAAAGTAGTCACTGGAATACAAGGTTTGATCGGGGAAGTCGGCACTGTGAGTTCGCCGCTCATGCCCGCTGGCAAAGTTTTTATTCGCGGCGAGCTTTGGGATGCTATCGCCGGCGGCAATATCGAGGTTGGACAGCCGGTAATTGTGCGCAATGTTCGCGATCTCACCCTTCAAGTGGAACCCGCGCCCCAGGCAGCTTCACCTGCGGCTAAACTCTGATTTTTGTTCCAGAAGCACCCGGATGCCATAGAATCCGATGAAAGCACAAATTTAGAGATTGCATGGAGGCAATGTGCCAGGGATAGCGGGTCTGGTAATCATCATCATTGTTGGGTTGTACATCATCAATTCCATTAAGATCCTGCGCGAGTACGAACGCGGCGTCATCTTCCGCCTTGGCCGACTCATGGAGAACGCCAAAGGGCCTGGCATCATCCTGGTGTTTGCGCCGCTCGACCGCATGGTTCGCGTAGACCTTCGCCAGCAGGCTTTGGAAGTTCCGCCGCAGGACATCATCACCCGCGATAACGTCACGCTGAAGGTGAATGCCGTGATTTATTGGCGCGTGCTGAATGCTCCGCAGGCGGTTGTTCAGGTCCAAAACTATTACTGGCAGACGCAGCAGTTCGCGCAGACTACGCTCCGCTCTGTGCTGGGCGAGGTGGAACTGGATGAACTGCTGGCGCATCGTGACAAGCTGAACGCGCGCATTCAGAGCATTCTGGACCAGCACACGTCACCTTATGGCGTGAAGGTGGCCAATGTCGAAGTGAAGCAGGTGGATCTTCCCGAATCCATGCTCCGCGCCATGGCCAAGCAGGCAGAGGCTGAGCGCGAGAAGCGCGCGAAGATTATCCATGCTGAAGGGGAATTTGCCGCCTCGCAACGGCTTACTGAGGCGGCCCATGTGCTGGCCTCCGAGCCGCTCACCATGCAATTGCGTTACCTGCAGACGCTCACGGAGATCGGCGTAGAAAAGAACACTACTGTCATCTTCCCATTGCCCATTGACATTCTGTCTTCCGTCACGGCCGCCATGGAAAAATACGCAGGCAAAAATCCGGCCAAATAGGGTTAAACTCAGGAAAAACCAAAGCTGGAGCAAAAATGGCCGAACTTGGGACGGGTCGGGTGAAATCAAGTCTGCTGGATGATCTGGACGAAACCAGAGATACTGAAATTACGCTTGGAACAGGAAAACTGCTGGGCATCTTCTTTGCCCTGACGATTCTCTGTGCCGTGTTCTTCACCATGGGATACCTGCTGGGCAAGAGCACCGTCGCCGGAGGGCGGACAGAAATAGTGGGAACGGTTCCAAGCAGCGGCAGCGCGGCAGGGAAGCCGTCAGCCGTCAATAAAGCTCCGGAAACGCCTCCACCGGCGCCTTCGCCTGACGCCAGTTCGCAGCAGCAACCAGCAACGCCAGCGGCGGCCACTAGCAGCACCAGCAGTTCGGGCACTCAGCAAAGCACCGTCCCAGTCGCCACCGACATCAAGAGCAACGTCAATGGCACCTACACGGTGCAGGTGGCTGCGGTATCAAAGCAAGAGGATGCCGACATCCTCGCCACGGCGTTGCGCAAAAAGCAATATCCCGTGTTCATCGCCAGCGCCACAGGCGACGCTCTCTTTCACGTCCAGGTTGGCCCGTTCTCAACGCAGCAGGACGCTGACACCATGCGCAACCGGCTGTCGGCGGACGGGTATAACGCAATTGTGAAGCACTGAACAAGCAACTAGCAATTTAGCAACTGGCAATTAGCCAACCAAAGTCGCTCGCAGAATGTTGCATGCAGAAAATGGTGGCGTCTGCTTTTAGCTATCCCAACTGCCAATTGCCAGTTGCTCAGTCCCTATCAAACCTCTGCTCCTTAAACGGATCCCCATACATGTGATATCCGTTCTGCTCCCAGAAGCCGGGGACATCGTGGTCAAGGAACTCGAGTCCGCGCACCCATTTGACTGACTTCCAGGCGTACAGATGCGGAACGATCAGCCGCAGAGGGAAACCGTGATCGGGTGAGAGCGGCTCACCGTCATGGTGTGTGGCAAATAAGACGTTGTCGTGCCGAAGATCGGCGAGCGGTACATTCGCAGTGAAGCCCTGTTCGGCATGGACCAGGACATATTTCGCCTCCGGCTTGAGTTGCACAAGCTTGAGCACTTCATTGAATGCCACTCCGTCCCATCCATTGTCAAAGCGGCTCCAGCGCGTCACACAGTGAAAGTCGCTTTTGGTATGCACTCGCGGCAGCTTGTTGAACTCGTCCCAATTCAGGCGGACGGGATTTTCCAGCAGCCCCCACAGTGTGAAATCCCATTTTGCGGGATCGAAGCGCGGAACGGAGCCATAGTGCAGCACAGGCCATTTCAGCGTGAGAGATTGTCCTGAGGGAAGACGGCCTGCGGCTTTCATCTCCGTTTCTTTTTCCCTGCGTTCGTTGCCGGTAAAGAGACCTGTTTCGTCCATAGCCTGAGTTTATGAGATGTCCACTGGCTGGAAAAGTTGCGCTACTTCGGAAGATCTCGAATCCGCGCCTCCCGGGGTACGGGCTCGATTCTGTGATGTTTCCACGCGCGGGTGGGAATCCCTATATTCTTGAAATTGATTCCAACTGTAAGGGTTCCCTCGCTGTGCTCGGGACTTGGATGTACGCTCATGAAGAAACATAGATTATCATCGATCCATGCCGCTCTCTGAAAAGCAGCTGGTTGCCGTCTTGAAAGCCATGGCCGACCCAACCCGCTTGAAGATTCTTCGCCTCTTGAAATTGAAAAACGCCTGTTCTCTGGATAAGCCGGAAGGAATGTGTGCCTGCGATATCGAAGAGCAGGTCAAGCTGGCGCAGTCCACCGTTTCGCATCACATGTCCATTCTTACAAAGGCGGGTTTGGTGGAGGCGGAGAAGCTGGGGCTATGGATGTGGTATCGCCGAAACGAAAAGCTGCTGAAGCAACTGGGCGAGGCGGTAAGCGGCACGATTTAACTCGGCCACATCGTTTACCTGCCAAGAGAAAAGGAGCCGGTCATCCGGCTCCCTTTGGCTTTTTTCTGCTGGCGCGATTCTCAGTGAGTAACCGCCGCAAACATAGGCGAATCGAGCAAAGACTGGAAGCTCTTATCATCTGCTTTGAAGTGCACCACCAGCTTACCGGCATCGGAATCCACGCTGGTGTCGTCGATCGCCGTCTTTTCCGTGGGTGTGGCGTTCATCTTCTTGAAAAGCATGCCAGCCTTCAGGACTGACGCAAGCGTCGCAGCAGTGATGTTGTCTGAAGTAACCACGTTGAGATTGAAATCCACGCCGTGATCGAAGTCGACGGTATAGCGCGAACCGACCAGCTTCTTTTTGATGTCGTCAAACTCAGAGAGACTTGAAGCTGAGCCCAGCGCCCCCTGAATCATCGTCTGCGTGCCTTTGGCGTCCAGCACGCTCCACAACGTTCCGCTGTCAACTGAAGCGATCATGTCAGTGACCTGGCTATTGGCGTTGAGGCTCTCGGCGCTGTCATCGCGCGCGTCAAGCGAGGCCTGCACCGCCGATTGGTCGCCAAACAGCATAGTGTTGTCGTCCAGGAACGTCATCACCATGCCGCCAGACATGGGATAGACGAATGAGCCATTGAGCTTCTTGGCTTTGATCTTCTGCTTCTGAATTTTGGCCAGCAACTTCTTGCGTGGGAACATCCCCTGCGCTATACCGACAAGCCGGAGGTTCTTGTCCTTGCTCCGAAACGCCGCCAACGTGATCTGGTCAACATCACGGTCCACGTTGACGCCGATATTTTTCAGTGCGTCCTCGAACTGCTTCATGTTCGGCGGCATCAGCTTGGCCTTCATCTGCATGGCCGTATCCGAGTTCTTCATCCGCCGGTAGTCAACGTTGATGATCTGCTGCACCTGATTCGGTATCACGGAGCGGGCATTGGTAGCGAGCGGCGCGGCGAACACCGGCATTCCGGTAACCAGAACAGCCGTGAACAGAACAATAGCGAGCAGAGAATTGCGTTTCATAGGTCTTTCCATTTTAATCCGGTTTTCTGAAATTTCAGATGCAACCAGCAGTAGCTCAGGATGCTAATCGCGTTACTTTAAGGTATTCACCTCTGGAGTTCGCTGACTTTAGAACGTACGTCCTCTGCGAAGCTTGCGTCTTTTAGCGATCCCAGGTTGATCTCGACGTTGGCCAGAGCGCCGACAATGGCCGCCCGCGCCAAAGCGTCAGCTACCGTGAGGTCAGAAGCCATATTGGGATTGGTGATTGGCCGCAGCGTGGCCACGATATCGGCCACTTCACGTGCGCGTTGTGCTGTTTGCAGCGGCACGCTGGTGGCCCCTTTTAGGGCCGCATCAATAGCGGCTTCCGCGCTGCCTCCATCGCCGGACGCTTTTGCCTGCTTGTAAGCCCCCGTCACGCGGTTGTAGCTATCCGCGTCAGCATCAATGCCGGCTTTGAGCTCTTCACGAAGTTGCTCGAGGCGTGCCAATGCGGCGCTCAGCTGCTGCTCATATTGCAGGTAGGCTTTTTTCCCGCGCGACATCCCCGCCACCATGCTGCCCAGCGCGGCTGCCATGGCGCCGGCTGCTGCTGAGGCGCTCCCCCCGCCAGGAGTAGCTGTCGGAGCTGCAAGTTGTTCGATGAATGGTTCAGCCCCGGCCCGCAGTCCGCCTACTGCCATCGAGCCGCCCATCACGCCGGACAGCCGATTCTCCAGGATCATGGAAGAGTCAAAGTTCTCCACCTGCAGGAACCATTCCGCGGCTTGCTCCAGGGCTTTCTTCGGAATCAGTCCGATGATCTCGCTGCTCAACGGCATCACACCGTAACGCGCGGCTTCGCGTTTCACGAACTCAAAAACGCGCGCGATCGGCGTCTGCTCAAAGTCGGTCAAATTCATCGAGACCTGAGCCAACCCGCGCACCTCGAATCCGGCAGCCTTCACGTAGCGCAGCCCGCCGGATGAGAAGCGGATCGCCTTGGCAATCTTCTTCGCAACAGAAACGTCGCTGGTGTTGAGGAACACGTTGTAGGCGATGAGGGCCTTGCGCGCACCAACCACAGTTGCGCCAGCGGTTGCGTGGCAGCAGGGATCTCCGAAATCCGGTTTTCGAGCCGGATTTACCAGGATATCTTCACGTAATCCTTCAAATTGTCCGCGACGTATGTTTTCCAGGTTCTGGCGCTCCGGAGTCGTTGCCGCTGATTCGTAGAGGTAAACCGGAATCTTGTGGCGCGTCCATATCTCCTCGCCGACCTTGCGGGCAATGGCGACGCAGTCCTCGATCGTGACGCCCTCAATCGGAATGAACGGAATCACGTCGGACGCGCCAATGCGGGGATGCGCGCCCTGATGAGAGGTAAGGTCAATCAGCTCAGAGGCCTTGCCGACTCCGCGAATCGCCGCCTCAGCGATGGCTTCGCGGTCGCCCACCAGCGTGATGACACAACGATTATGATCGGAGTCCATTTCGCGGTCGAGCAGGTAGACGCCAGGCACTTTCATGGCTTCAACAATAGCGTCAACCACTGCTTTGTTTCGGCCTTCAGAGAAATTGGGAACGCATTCAACCAGTGTGGACATAACTGGAGAGGATAGCGAATCCACCACAAAAGGCGCAAAGCCCGGGCGCTCGTTCAAGCTCAGGTGCGGCGGAATTAACGGCGGAAAAATTCGAGGAGTTCTTTGATGACCTCGTTCGGGCATTCTTCCGGCAGAAAGTGGCCGCCGGGCAGAGTGTGTCCCTGCGCGTCCACAACGCGCTCGCGCCAGAGACCGAGAACACTAAACAGCTTGCCGATTCGCGCCTGCGCTCCCCACAGCGCCAGCAGCGGAGCGGCGACTTTACGGTCGAGATCGGCGCGGTCGTGCTCCAGGTCAATGTTCGCGGCGGCGCGGTAGTCTTCGCAGGAAGCGTGAATGCCTTCTGTCGTGCAGAAGCAGCGCAGATACTCCTCAATGGCTTTCTCTTCCATCGATCCGGGAACCTTGGCCCAGGAGTTGATCGTCCAGCGAAGGAAGAACTCCGGGTCCGCGCCGATCAGTCGCTCGGGGAGATCGTACGGCTGACTTAGAAAAAACCAGTGATAGCTTACGCGTGCGAATCGCTGGTCTGCATGTTCGAAAGTCGCCAGCGTGGGAGCAATGTCGAGCACGGCCCAGCGCTCCACCGCGTCAGGGAAGTCGAGGGCCATGCGATGGGCGACTCGTCCTCCGCGGTCATGAGCGGCGACCTGAAACGTATCAAAGCCCAGGGCCTTCATTACAGCGACCTGGTCACGCGCCATGCTGCGCTTGCAGTAGGTGGAATGATCACTGCTGGCGTCAGGTTTGCTGCTGTCCCCGTAGCCGCGCAAATCGGTGAGCACCACCGTGAAGTGTTTGGCCAGCGCCGGCGCAACCTTATGCCAGCATACGTGCGTCTGCGGATACCCGTGAAGCAGAAGCAGCGGCGGTCCGCTGCCGGCCACTCGCGTGTGAATGGCGACCTCTCCTGTATCGATCTGGCGATGGTCAAATTCGGGCAGCAACATTAGAAATCTTTGGATGAAGTTTTACTTGAACCAGTTCACTCCCAGTTGGAATTGCACCGTGTTGATGCCGGGATTGGGCTCGCTCAGGCCGGCGTTGGAGATGTGCTGGAATTGCACATTCGCCGTGAACGCGCGCCGCTCATTGTTGAAGAACTGAAATCCCAGTGCTGCGTGGGTGAGGAAATTCAAGTGGGAGGTGTTGAGCGGGACTGCGTGATTGGTAAACAGCAGGCCGCCGCCCAGTTCAGCGAAGGGAATCACCCGCGCGGAATGGGTAAAGTTCCACTTGAGGTTCAGCGGGTTTGCGCCTTCCCCAAATGCATCCCTGGCCGGCGCGGGCTGCCAGAGGAAATAGAAGGGAATCAGGTCAGCCGACCACTCGAAGTTCCCGCGAAGGAATCCAGGGCCCGCATTGTCCGTCAGCACCTTGCCCAATCGCACGCCGGCATTCATCGCCTGCGTGTCTTTCGTCCCGCCCGGCACGCTGAAGCCGCCGCCAATCCAGAAACCATAGTCCCAGGGTTGTTTGTCGAGAGGTTTGGATTGAGCTTGGACCAGTGTCGCGGTGCATGTAAGAAGAAAAATTGCAGCAAGGAGTCGTCCTGAACCGCAGGTTCGCAAAATGAACGGCTCGCTGCGACACCCATCTCGCGGAAATCGAAGCTCTGGAACACCCGTATGGCACAGGCACTCTTGTCTGTGCTCCCGCATTTTCCAGCAGGAAACAAGCACAGGCAGGAGTGCCTGTGCCACACGATTGCTATGGCGCTTTCGAGACAGGCGCGGAGACACGGAGAACAGCCGGGGGCACGTGGATGTCATCATCGCTCCTGATCGGGACAGGAGAGACTAACAGGTCAAAGCCAAAACCAAAAGGCGGCCTGCAGGCCGCCTCTGGGTACAACGATGAGACTTATCCCGCCACTTCTTCCAACTGCTTTTGATCGACGTCGAAATTGGAATAGACATTCTGCACGTCATCGTGGTCTTCAATGGCCTCCAGCAGCCGGATCATCTGGTTGGCGGCAGCGCCCTCCAGCTTGATGTAATTCTGGGGAATCATCCCGACTTCCGAATGCACCACCTCTGCGCCGGATTTCTTGATCGCCTCCAGCACAGCATCGAAGGAACCGGGCTCGGTGGTGATCACCCACGTATCGCCATCGTCGCTCAGGTCCTCGCCACCATTCTCCAGCACGACGTTCATTAGATCGTCTTCTTTGGCTGCGGCTTTGGGAACGACGATCTCGCCTTTCTTATGAAACATCCACGCTACGGAGCCAGCCTCACCCAGGTTGCCACCATTTTTGGTGAACATATGGCGGATTTCGCTGACGGTTCGATTGCGGTTGTCTGTGGTGACGTTGACCAGAAGCGCCACGCCGCCCGGACCATAGCCTTCAAACTGGATTTCTTCGTACGTCGCGCCGGGCAGTTCACCGGTACCGCGCTGGACGGCCCGCTTGATATTGTCTGCAGGCATGTTTTCAGCCTTGGCCGCAGCAATGGCCGTGCGCAGGCGCGGATTGCCTTCCGGGTCGCCTCCGCCGCTCTTGGCGGCCATGGTGATTTCTTTGATCAGGCGGGTAAAGATTTTGCCGCGCTTAGCATCCAGCGCGCCCTTTTTGTGCTTAATTGTGGCCCATTTTGAGTGGCCAGACATGGTGATTACCTCAGGCGAAATTTGGTGTTGCGGAGCCGCAGGGGGGCCCGGCAGGCGTCACGAAACGCATGAAAACAAAGTAGATTATAACATGCCCGCGTTGCTATGATTCGCTCATGGCGGAAGACAACGAGCCCATGGAGCCGGTTGCGGAGCCTGCCACCTCTATCAGTTTGATGCGCCGGCAATGGCTGTTTCTCCGGCATAACTGGTGGCATTCGGGTCCGCTCACGCCCTTACAACGGGTTGCCGTTTTTCTGCGCGGAATTTTTCTGGTTGCGGTTGGCTGCGTTGGGCTGGTGTTTGCGATTGCTGGCACCCTCGAATCGCGCGGCGGCGGCCTCGATGCCATTGGAAAACTCATGGCGGAATTCATGCTCATTCCCATCGGCCTGCTGGCTTTGATCGTGGTGGGTTTAGGTGGATCGTTAATCGTCCGCAGCCTGCTTCCAGGTTCAAGTGCGCAAGAAGACGTTGAGCACAGTGAAGAAGCATGAGTAGGAGCATGAGTAGGAGCAGGGCATGATCAACCGGCAACGGTAAGTTCTAGCCGGTTTGGGGTCGCTTGCGCCAGAACGCAAAGAAAATCGCCAGCAGCGGCGGCGCCAGCAGGACTCCCCAGAACGGGATGATGATTCCGAGAACGATAGGTGTAACCAGCGCTGCCCAGAACGGTACCTTGGCCGTGCGTCTCATGAGATAGGGCTGAAGAAACAACCCGTCCACCACCATGATCACGGCAAACAGAATCAGCACATAAAAGAAGCGCATGCTGTCCGAGCTGAATGCCCCAAGCAAGGCTGGAACAATCACTGAAAGCATGACCCCGAAGTTCGGGATGAACTGGAGCAAGCCCGCAAGGATCGCCCAGACTGGGAACCACGGAATCCCGATGATCCACAGCCCGATCAGCCACAGCAAAGCTACGGCCAGCGAATCCTGGCACTGTGCGATGAACCAGCTCTTGAGCGCTGATCCGGTGGTGCGCGCATGCGAGAGCCAGTCCATGGTTATATCTAACCACAGAGGACATAGAGGGAACACGGAGGAGTTGCTGTCGTGCTCTTTGACGGAGCGCAAAGATGGGACGATGGGATTCGAGCAATGATCGCAACGTGATTTTTATTACTGCAATACGCGGTGCTGGACGAGAGCATTTCCTACAGCACATTCTTTCGTTAAATCAGAAGCCAAAATCCCTCTGTGTTCCTTTGTGTCCTCTGTGGTTAAATGAAATCATGAAATTCGGCGTCATCGTTTTCCCTGGCTCCAACTGCGATCAGGACAGCTATCATGCGGCCATCACAGCCACGGGGCAGCAGGCTGCGTTCCTGTGGCACGAATCGCATGACTTGGAGAATTGTGACGCTATTATCGTGCCGGGCGGCTTCGCTTACGGCGACTACCTGCGCACCGGCGCCATTGCGCGCTTTGCTCCCATCATGCAGGAGGTCAGCAGGTTTGCCGCCTCTGGTGGACTGGTGATTGGCATCTGCAATGGATTTCAGATCCTGTGCGAAGCCGGTCTCCTGCCCGGAGCACTGATGCGCAATGCGGGCCTCAAGTACATCTGCAGATTCGTCAATCTGCGTGTGGAGAACGCCGATACACCTTTCACCAACGCCTGCAAGTCTGGCGAAGTGCTTCGGATTCCTATCGGTCACATGGAAGGAAACTACTACTGTGATCCGCAGACGCTTGAAGCGCTGAAGCGGCAGAACCGCATTGTGTTCCGTTACTGCACCGCCGATGGCCAGATCACTCCTGACGCCAATCCCAACGGATCACTGGACAACATTGCGGGAATCTGCAATGAAGGACGCAACGTGCTCGGCATGATGCCCCACCCCGACCGCTGCAGCGAGCCGCTGCTCGGGTCCGCTGACGGCGCTAAGATTTTTCAATCCATGGCGTTGGCGGGTGTAAGCACAGCCCGATAACCAGCCTCAACAGCCCTCCTGCACCATCGTCACAGCATCCAACCTCTTGCGCGCCACTTGTACTGCCAAGAGGAGATTTCTATGCGTTTAAGAAGGATTCTGCCCATTGCGGCTGCCGTGATGCTTGTTGTCGCTATAGGCTGCAGTTCGAACAAAGCCAGCACACCGGATATCAAAGACCGTGTCGCCAAGTCCTTGGGTGATGCAGGCTTCAAAGATATCAACGTCTCATCTGATAACGACAAACAACTTGTCACCATCAAAGGCGACGTAAAGACGCAGGAAGAAAAAGAACGGGCTGAGGACGTGGCCAAGGGCGCCGCCGGAGGCTGGGTTGTGGCCAACGAAATTGGAGTACGGCCGGAAGGCGTGGAGAGCGCGGCAAACAAAATTGATTCCAACGTGGACAGCGCCATCGAGAAAGACTTTAAAGCCGTCCTTATTGCCAATCGTCTGGACGATCAGCACATTCGCTATGACGCTAAAAATGGCGTCCTCACGCTGAAAGGCGATGTAGATACCGCAGCGCAGCGGCAAGAGGCGGAGAAGCTTGCCGCCACAGTGCCCAACGTTCAACAGGTGGTGAACGAATTGGACGTTAAGAACGCGAAACGCCGGCACAAAGCCGCGGGAGAGTAAAACAACAACGGACGGCAATGAGCCGTCCGTTGTTCACTT
>DATNDP010000062.1:0-23645 GCA_035553195.1 Candidatus Acidiferrales bacterium | reverse complement strand
TTCCAGGGCACGCTGGGCGTGGCGCCGCCGGACGGCTATTACCCGCCGCTGAGCTCTGGCGTGACCAGTTCTGTGCCTCCAGGCCCGCACGCCGGGAACGTCGATTTGCGCGAGATGGGCGAGGGCTCCACCATGTTCATTCCTGTGTGGAAGCCTGGCGCTTTGATTTTTACGGGCGATTCTCATGCGGTTCAGGGTGATGGAGAAATCTGTCTTACGGCGCTGGAAACACGCATGAAAGAAATGCGCATACAGGTGCTGCTGCACAAGCAGAAAAACTTTGCCTGGCCGATTGCGGAAACATCCACTCACTGGATCTTGCTCGGACTAGACAAGGATTTGAACAATGCCATGCAGCTGGCCGCGCGAAATGCGATTAAGTTCGTGTCATCGCGCGCAAAAATCAGCGAGCTGGATGCGTACGGCCTTTGCAGTATCGCGGCAAGCTTCCGCGTAACTCAAGTGGTTGATATCGTACGCGGTGTGCATGCCATGATTCCGAAAGCCCTGTTCTCCGGAGAACTCCGTGAGGAAATCAAGGTGGTCTGAGCGATTAAACGCAACAAAGGCTTCGACTCAGGGCTGACGCTTGATCAAGATCGTGGCCCGGCGGGCGGCTCGAACGCTAACCCTGGGTCGCGATCCTGATCCATGTAGCCCGAGCTACCGCGCATAGCTCTTCATTCTGATACAGGCATGCAGCACTGAAGTGCTTTCTGCCGTCGATCCCGAGCGGCCATGACATGATGACGCAGCCCGCGCCGGTGCGAATCGATTTCAGCTGCTGGACTGCCAGGCGTCCTGTGACCAGCTTGCCGGCAGTAGGAAATCCGGCGGCAAAGCCGGTGGGACAATCCATGGCGGCCCACAGAAATTCCGGACGCAGCAGATGCTGATCATCGCCAAATTCGACATCCGGGACCCATGGAGCGACGTAGAGATCTTTCGCAAAAGGAGCGGGAAAGATTCTCAGGCCATCATGAAGTCGCCGTTGCGGCCCGCATACGAAGCAGGTTGGGAACGGATGACGCGCGTCCATAGCGGGCGATGAAGCCATGGACGCCGTGGCCGCATCCAGTCCGACAGGCGTGGGCGCAGACACTGCGATAGTCACTGGGGCCGCTTCCACCACGATGGTTCTGCCGTTCCGCAACACGCCACCTGATTGAGTTCGTTCAAACTCAAGTGGCGTCTCGAGAGGCACGGGCGTACGCAATGTGCACTCCACCACGCCGCCGAGTTGCTGGGCCAACAATCCGCACGTGTAGCCTCCATTGCCAGAATCGGGGGGACCACAGAACCGGCGCGGCACAGTGAACGTGGTTGGCATGCGTCCAGTATCTCATCCGGCCGGACGTCGAGTTGAAGTTGGTTTTACATCCTTTTGGCTGCTGTTATCACTGGATCTGGCGACAGTCACGATCTGCCGTTGACATAAGCATCTCCCTCGGCCTTTAATTCTCTACTATCCAAAAAAGGAGGCTCCCATGAAGCATTTCCTGGTCCTATTCCTCCTGCTGAGTGTTACCGCAGTGCTTAGTCAAACCAAGAGGCAGACAGCGGATCCCTGGACCGGCACGTTCAAACTGGACACCGCAAAATCCAAAATCAGCGGCCCCGCGCCAAAGGAAGAGACAGTCACCGTGGACGCCGCCAGCAAAGATTCAGTCAAATACACCATCAAAGGAACCGACGCTCAGGACAAGGCTTACACCGTCGCCTATGAAGGTAAGCCAGGTACAGCTTCACCGCAGACGATGGATGGCAAGGAAGTCGCACAAGTCACTTACCAGATGCCTTCGTCTCACGAGTTCACCTCAATATCGAAGGGCAGTGATGGAAGCTCAGGGACTGGCAAAATAACCCTCTCCCGAGATGGCAAAACCATTACGGTTCGTGAACACAATAAGGACGCCAAAGGCGCCGCGCACGACCAAACCATGATCTACGTCCGTCAATAAATTGCGAACCTGGAGCCAAACCTGTCCGCGCTTGCCTTGCTCAAGCTGAATAAAGTAGCTGCGAGAGCAATGAAACGCAAGGCGGGCTTGTTTTCGGAAGCGAAACGCTTTACAGTGCGGGGTCCGCATCTGAGGTGAAGCCGTGCTCAAGTCAATTGTCGATGTAATCGGCTGCTATTTGCTCTCGATTTTCCTCGTGCTGGCAACAGACCCGCTGCTCGCGCGTCTATTTCCAGGCGACTTCGCTAGAGGCCATGTTCCGTCTGACACGGCTCTCATAACGAGCACTGCGCTGTTTGTCACCATCTCCATTCTTTGTGCCTGGCTCTGTGCCCGCTTGGCGCCTGGCCGCGCAGCGAGCCACGTGTTCTGGTTCTGCATCCTTGGGGAACTTATGGGTATTGCCGCCACCATTCCCAACTGGAGCAAGGGCTGGCCGCACTGGTACTGGCTCTCATGGCTGCTTACATGGCCGGTAAGCTGCTGGATAGGCGTGCTGGTTTCCGGGCGGCGCCAGGAGCCTTCCGGGCGCGGTGAAGAAAAAATGGCGGCTGGAAGATAAATACTGGTTCTGCCGCAGCCGTGATCGATGAAACGTATCCCTAAGACAAGTGGCAGAAAGGCCCGCGATTTTTCGCGGGCCTTCTTCTTGTGGTTTTATCCGGTTACTGAGCGGCTAGCGACTGAAGAATGTCACGTGATTTGAGCTGTGCCGCAGGATTAGGACCGCCGGGCGATTGCTCGCAAATGATCTGAGTACCGCATCCGGAATTAGAGCACGTGCAATCGGATGAATTCCAGATCCCTCCGGAGTTGATGCACGCCTGCTGGTCCGCGGGATCGCAGACCACCGGCATGGTGCAATTGCAAGTGCTCCAATTCCATGTGCCGCCGCCGTCAAGGCAAGCAGCCTGCGCGCTGGGATTGGGGCAGGAGCTGATGGTGGAACATTGTGATCCGTCATGGCCTGCCACTCCCAGGCAGAACTGGCGGTCATTCGCGTTGCTGATGCTGGAGCACTGCGATGTATCGTGCAGGGCCATGCCGTTGCAGAGCGCCCGCGCATCCGGGTCCGCCACTGTACTGCAGTTGGGAGTGGAGGGGCTGCCGCCGCTGGATACCCCATAGCAGAACGATTGCATCTGCGGATTGGTGATGTCCCGGCAGTTGGAGGGAAAGTTGGGCGCAAAAGCAATTCCAAAACATGAGAGTTGCAGGTTGCGATCCGTCACCGGAGTGCTGCATGGAGTCTGGCTGTGCTGCGCCACCGCCTGGCAGATCAGCCTGTCGTTGGAATCGGTAATGTTGTTGCAATCCGTGGTTGAACCAGTCGCCATGCCATGGCAGCCATAGTACTGGTCATGCGCGCTTGCATAGAAAAATACGTTGCCGGTTGAGGCCATAGTGCATCTCCCACCGCCATCGTTGAGCCAATCCTGCTGTACCAGGTAGTTGACTCCGGCCAATGTGATATTGGCTTGCGCACCGTTCGCGGTCGTGAACGTCGGGCCAAAATTCCAGGCACACAGATCACCATTTTCCCCACCGTTCACCACATTGCGATACCAGGCATTCAGATCTGGATCAGTCACCGTCTCATCCAGTTCATGTGCCAGGACGCTGACCATGGCATCAGCCCCGAGATTCCCATTCGGGCTCATCGTCGTGTTGAGGGTGGCGCACGCGGGTTGGCCGGTGGGCGCATTTGGACATTGGGTGGAGTCACCCACAAACGCATACTTAATGTCTGCGCCAAAGAGGCTGGCGTGTGTGTGCCACCCGCAGAAGTCGGTACAAAAGTGAGTGGGAGGGTTGGTGGGACTGGTCTCACTCACGTCCTTTGAAGTGAGCACAAAGTAAATGCCATTTGCATCTACAGGCAGGGCGCCGCGAGACATGGCGCCGGAAACAATGTTGCGCACAGACGTATCGGTCAGTGCTGAGCCTTGCGAATAGACATCAAACGTCTGCGTGCTCATTCCCACGCTGCTGCCAAGGTTTTTGACTGGATTGCTCGCATCCTCATACGTGGTGTTGATGCTGAAATAAGGGCTGTTGCTCAGGTTCTGCATGAACTGCGGCAGCAAGGTGGTGGCGGAATTGCCGTTCCAGTTCCCGTACCAGATGAAATAGACGTTGTGCGTCGTCAGCATCAGCGGGCCGCCATGGTAATCAATACCGTTGCCAGTGGCAGCTTCGGCAATTGGAACGATCTCATTCTGAGAAGTCGAGACCTGGGGGGTGGAGCTCGGAGTCGTTCCGTTGACCGGCGCCACGGCTATAGCCACGGGTGGCGCATTGTTGTTCTGCTTCGGAGATTGTTGTTGCGCGCAAATGCCTGCTACGCTGAGCGCTCCCACTATCGTGATCAGCATCCCCACTCTCAGTGTGTTCCATCCAGAAAAGTCCTGCTTCTGCCTGCGTGTGAACAGCCCGCCAGGGTGTCTCGTCATGGCAAACCTGCCTTTCTTGTGACCTTCCCGCGCCGTCGAATTGCGGCGCAATTCTTATATTGCAAGTAGCAGGATTTGCAGCCGTGCGTCCCTAATTTTTCTGTGTTTGCGTTCCAAAATGGGAATTCGCGGAAGTCATTCAAGGCGGCGGAACTTCCGGTGGGCCGTGGTCAGTGGATGAAATAAGCGAACAGCCCGCCGATCACGGCTACTCCCGCCGTGAGCCAGGCGACGTAATCGCCCATGTGCCCGCTGTGGACGATACGTATGGGGCGCAGAATGTAGCTGATCCCGCCGCTGAACCCGTTGATTCCTTTTCTCAGCGGATGCGGCAAGAGGACAAGTCCAGCCATTATCAGCGCCAGGAATGTAGCGACCAGCCCGCGAATGATGGGGACCAGCAGGGACTCTTCTGCAGGCGGCTGATATTGCGGCGGCGCAGCGTGCTGGAGCACCTGCTGCTGATAAGCGCCCTGGTCCATGAACCGCATGGCCGCCGTCTGTGTTTCGTTTCGCAGTCCTGGAATGAAGGTGACCGACAATCCCATCAGGAGCAAAACCAGCGTGGGAACAAACATGGTAGCGGGGATTTCCTCGCCGCCGCTGGTTTCACGGCCTTCATCGGTTTCTCCTTCTTCCTGTTGCGAGCGGTCCAGGTCTTCTCCCCAGCCGAAATACACTCTTCCAACAACGCGCAGGACGGCAGCCGCAGTAATAATCCCCGCCAGCATGAAAATATACGAGATCCATGAGTAGTGCAGTTTTTCGGCGGATGAATCAATGAGAGCTTCGCCAAGAAAGGTGCCGTAAGGAGGAACGCCGGACAATCCGAGCGCCAGAAACAACATGAGCCCAGACGCAGCTATGGCTTCCCTGCCTTTCCCGCGCAGCTTTAACTCATCAATGCTGCCGAGATGGTGCAGCAACATACCTGCGGCAAGAAAGAGCGCACCTTTGAGCAGCCCATGCCCGATGACGTACAGCGCAAGCCCAGCGAGCGCTCCGTGGGCAAGCATGGCAAAAGCAATCAGCATAAGGCCGGTATGGCTGATGGTGGAGTAGGCCAGCAATCGCTTGATATGCCGCTGGGCAAAGCACATGAAGGCGCCGATCACCGCCGTGATTACCCCAACTGTCACAAAGATGGCGCGGGTTTGCGCTTCAAACTGGGCCAGAGCGCCGTGAAAAATTGTCCAGTAAACACGGGCCACGGCATACAGCCCAAGCTCAACCATAATGCCGGAGAAGAGCACGCATACAGGAGTAGGCGCCACCGCGTGCGCATCGGCCAGCCAGAAATGGAATGGCACCACAGCGGCCTTGACCAGAAATCCGCAGGTGATCATTACGAAAGCAGCCACGACCAAGCCATCGTGAGTCTGCCCCAGTGATTTCCCGATCTGCGCCATGTTGAGAGCGCCGGTCCGCCCGTAAAGAAGGCCGACTCCGCTCAATGCGAGAAATGCCCCAATGGTGTTGGTGATGGCAAAGTTGAGCGCGCCCTGAATCGGGCCGCTTTCTTCCGTTTTGTAGCCACAAAGCGCGAACGCCGCAGCGCTCATCAGCTCAAAGAAGACAAAGAGGTTAAAAATGTCGCCAGTCAGAGAGAAACCGCACATCGCCGCCAAAAAGGCGAGCAGCAAAACATGAAAGAGCGTGCCGACAGAGTCAAAGTAATGCGCGGAAAAGACAAACGCGACGAGCACCAGGAACGAGGCGAAAGCAGCCGCTCCGGCGCCAATGGGATCGATGGCAAAAGAGATGCCAATGGCGGCGCCATTGCGCGGCTGCCATCCCCCCATCCAGTACACAATCAGGCCATGATTGCTCCTGAACATCAACATCAGGCAGGCGCTCAGGCACCACAATGACGCCGCTATCGCAAGCGCGTCGGCCAGACGGCGTGCAATGTGCTGGTTCACAGCGGCGAGCACCGCGGCAACGGTCAGCGGCACTGCAACCGGCGTTGCTGGAAGGAAGGTGTTCATCCGCGCATGATTCGCAACTGATCAGGGTCCACCGAACCGGCCCGCTCTTCCGCTTGAATGGCCAGAGCCAGCAGCAGCGCCATGACGGTAGCTTCGACAACGATATCGGTCAGCATGAGCGCATGCGTTACCGGATCCACCGCAGGCGTGCCCACGGGAATATCAGCGAAGATCGGCGCCGCGCCACCCACCTTATATCCAACTCCAAGAAGCAGAAGATACGTGGAAGTCTGCACTACGACCAGGCACATGATCAGGTGAACCAGGTGACGGCTCGTCACGATGCCGTAAAGGCCCACCACGAACAACCACGCCGCAACCAGAAAAGGAAGCATGCGCATCAGTTCGCCGCCAAGATCAGTCATTGCTGTCCTCCACTTTCCTCGCCTGACTTACGGTAAACGAGCGCCTGACGGAAGAATGAAATCATCAGCACCACCAGTCCGGCGGCAACTTCGATTCCAGTGAGCACACTGATTACAAAAATGGTGCCGCTGGAGAGCACATCGCCGGTTTCGCCCAGAGGAATGAAGTTCGTGAGGTATGGCAGCCCGAACGCAAAAGCGATAAGGCCGGTGATCGCATATCCTCCGGCGCCAATCGCCTCGGCAATTTCTGAGAGGACGTGAGAGGTCACCTTCTCAAAGGCTTCATAATCACCGCATAAATAAATAATGAGCGGCATGCTGGCGAGTATTACGCCGCCCTGAAATCCGCCACCGGGCGTGAGTTGACCATGACTAATGGTGTAAAGCCCGAAGACGACAATGGGAAGCACCAGCGCGAGACCGGTAACGCGCACGGCGTCACTGGTGGGCGGAACCACGCGATCTGCAGCCTCATCGCGCGGCGGGAGTTCTTCGCGGTCGTCCTTTTGTTTGCGCAGCAGCAGGTTGGCTCCCATAACCGAGGTGAACAGGATGAATTCTTCGCCCAGCGTGTCAAAGCCGCGATAATCAAAGTTCACCGCGGTTATAACGTCAGTGGCGTGGCGCTGATATACCGAGAGCGAGTTCAGAATGTCCCCATACGGCCCGGGATAGTGGCCGAAGCCAGGCAGCCCGTGCAGTCCCCAGATGTAGAAGCAAAGGAATCCGAGGCCGCCGAAAATAAACAAAGTTGTGCGCGCGCGATGGTTCACCTTTTGCTTTGCTCCTTGGCCTTGAGCTTGGCGAGCGTGAGCAGTACCATCAACGGCAACACCACAGCGCCAACCACCACTTGTGAGAACGCCACATCCGGCGACTGAAAGATGAAAAACATCAGGGTCATCAGCAGCCCGTAGAACGTGAGCCCCATGACCTGGTTCAGCGGATTGCGGGTAAACACCACGGCAGTTCCGGCGACGCCAACAAATAGGAGAATTGCTGCCTGCATCACGATCATGACTGATCTCTCCGGTTTTCACGCTCAGGAGCACTATCAACGAGCGGACGCGAGTTCAGGCCGGCAATGCTGGTGTCGTGGGTGCCGCGAATCTCAGTAGCATCGGCTACCCAGCGGCCGAACTGGCGTATCCGCGCAGCCCGCGCAGTAGCGTGGGTCAGGACGGCATTCATCGCCAGCAGCACCACCATGATCAGCAGGGCCTTGATCCCAGCCTGCGACAGGTGTTTATCCGCGATGACCGCCGCGGTGAAGCAGATGATAGTCAACGTCGCCGGGCCGGAAAGATAGTGCAGCCGTTCATAAAGATCTTTCATGAACAACAGGGCCACAGACGAAACGACCGCAGAGAACACTCCGATGCCCAGCAGCACGTCAATAAGGATTTGCGTTTTGCTCATACACACCTGTTTTGGCTGCCCACTTACAACCACCTCTCCAGAAAGCGTACAAACACCAGCCCGCCGCCAAAGGAAAGAAGAGCGGCTGCCAAGGCGATGTCATAAAACGGAATGCGCTGAAAACCATGAGCCAGCAACATGAGCGTAAGCGTGGTAATGATCGAAGCCATTTCCAGACCGACCAGCCGGTCCATTGAGCTACCGCGAAATGTGATGATTCCAGCAGGGATCAGGGCGAACAGCAACACAGTCGCCGAAATCAGCCAGGCGTTCATGACTTAGCTCCGAGATTGCGGGTCATGGTTGGCGTCGGGGTTGAGCTTACCTGGTGCACCAGCATGACTCGCTTGTCAAAATCAATCCCCAGCACAACGAAGTTCGGAGGCACCGTGGTGTAAGCGATGGCCAGAGCACGGCGCGCGGCGGAAGCGGGATCCGAGCCGCCGGGATCAAACACCACCTCGCGCAGGACGCTCGGTTCCGGGCGGAAGAACTGTTTGAAGAAGACCCAGAAAATGGTTGCGCATCCTTCCAGGATGTACCAGGGCTCGCGCCATGCCTGCAGCAGCCACACAGGCCGGGGCCGAAATTCCGCAAAAGGTTGCGCGCGTACGACCTCAGCGGCGGTGGCTGCAATGACGGAGGCTATCGCGGCCAGCCAGAGCTCGTGCAGACGCGTGGTGTTCACAAACAGAAGCCACAGGCAAAAATTGGCAACCCAGTAGAGCAGCCAGAAGCCGGCTCGAACTGCAAGCCCGGAGGACATCAGCATGAGCCCCGCATTTGGAGATACATGAGATGAGAGAACGTTTTTGGGGATGGCAGGTTGCCCTGCTTTTGGGGATCACCAGCTTATGGTCGAAGTCGACAGCAGTTTAAAGCTACATTCGTTCGACAGCTTTCTGTGCCAGCGCCTTTTCCGCAGCTTCGGCCTTTGTTTCCGTTTGTTCCCCGGCGATGGCGTCAGCCGTATCTTTGAATACAATCACCGTGAGAATGCCGTGGTCCGTGAGCACGTGCAAAACGTGGCGGGCAAAGTATGCCTCCTTGCCCAGTCCGGATACGGGACGGATGTAGCCGCGCTTGGGCTGCATCTTCTCGCCTTCAACTCTTTTGTCTTCCTTGTACCTGTTCCAATCGAAGTTCGGCGACTCCACGCGTACGGTCACGTGCCGCGCCGACATGCTGTCCGGCGACTCGTACATGCAGATGCTCCCGCCGCGCATCGAAGCGGGCCCTGATTCGGCGTCCTTCACCTTCTCGCCCAGAACTTCCTCGGCTTCCGCCTTGGTGACGAGCTTGCAAGCATCCAGCTCTCCCGAACTGCTGGCGTTGGCGGAAGAGGTTGTGCTGGTGGCGCTGGGAGTGCTTGAACTGCTATTGCTGGCCGTCTTGTTGCTCTGGTTGCAAGCGACGGAACCTAACAATGCCAGCAGCGTAATCGTGAATGCGATTGTTCGAAACCAGTCTGAAAACGGCCCGCACAGTTTCAATTTGTCTCCTCTCTTTTCAGGAAGGCTGTTACGTCAAACGGCCTTCATGATAGCAGGACGGGAGAGGGCCTTTTTAGAAAGCTCATGCTCGAACCACTCGTTTTGCGTTCGACGCTCAATCGCTTTGGCGCTTGCATTCACGACAAGTCTGCGCGCCATCTGCCTCAGCTTGCCACCTCATCCAAGTCAGATTGCAATTGCGCCAGATTGAAACCGGGGGCAAATTTGCGGTCCTTAGCATCCTGCGGCAATAGAGCATACGATTCATCCACGCACTCGTCCCACCAGTCCCATGTGGCCAGTTGCGTATTGCCCCAGGTCAGCACCGTTACTTCCTTCTGGGTGTAGCCGACAGCGTATACGGCGTGGCCATCCTTGGTAAGTTTTCCTGGTGTCCATGGCTTGCCGGCATCAAAGTCCTTCTCGCAGTTCTGCTGGACCTGGAAGCCGAGGTAGACTCCGCCAAAGAGGTTGATGGCCTGTTTGACATGTTTGTGATCTTTGGGATCGATGGTCGCATAGGCCAGGATCTTTTCGTGCGAAACCGCCGATTTACGCCAGTAATTGAGCACGTCGAGCTCATTCAGCCCTGAGTCCACACCGCCCGTCAGATGGAAGTAGACCTTCTCCACCGCCGAGGTGTTCATCACCTGCTTCTTGCCCAGCTTCCCGCGATAAATTGTGATGGCATGCGCCATGGCTGCGATGGTGCAGTCTCCATAGCGATCATTTCCGTCCATGGGGAAGAGAACTTTAGGGTCCTTGATGCCGGCCCCCTTGTAAACATCTGTAAGGACATTGCACGTAGCAGGCGGATCAGGAATCCCGGCCTTCAGGTAGTCTTTGAACCTCAGCGTGCGGTAATCCCGCTGGGGAGGGTGCTTTCCAAATCTGTGTTGTGGCATTGAGTTTTCCTTTCGATCACGGTGAGCGTAGGGCGCGGCTGCAGGCACCTGCTCTCGATAGTGAGGACAATGGAAATGCCGTTACATACAGAGAAGCTTACGGACGCCACTACAAAACTCGCCGGGCAGTGAGCCGGCGACCGCTACGGGTGAGGAATCTCTTTCTTGGTGAACCCTGGCGGAATCTGCCACTCGGATGCGGGGATTGCACCTTGTGTCAAAGTCTTTACCTCAATATTGCTTTCTCCCAGGAAGACGCCATCAAGCTTTATCCACACAACGCGTTTCAGCCTGAAGCCCGGAATATCCTCGAGTTCCACAGCTTTATCGAGTTCGTCGCTTCCCAGCGATTGATGGAACATCAAGTCCGTAGATTCGGGCAGCTTTGGCAAGCGCACCGCCGTCCACAGCTCCTCATCTATGCTGTACTCTCTTGTAGCGCCTTCTGCGGTTGCGACCGGTAGCAGCAGATTTACGCGGTAATGGCGCGTAGCAAATCCGGCGATTTTCCCTCCGTCCTCCTCGCCGAGCTTTGTAACCGTGAGCTTCCCGATCGTGCCGTCATGCGACTCCACTTTCCTCTTTAACATGCCATTGAACTGTTCGCGTGAAAGGCTCAGGTACTGCTGCTTTGGGTTGAAGATGATGTTCAGCGTGACGCCGCCATCACGGGTCAGGAGCTCCGTCCCTTCTGGCATCCCAGGATCAGACGACTTGGTGACCTCGGTCTTGAAGTTGGGACCGTCTACCCAGGTCTTGAGTTCGGCCGTGCCGGAGGGCTTGTTCATCACCGTAGTAAAGACAGTACCCTTTGGAGCCGTGCCGGCGAACGCCGCAACCAAGACCGTTGCAAAAACTAGCCTTGAAACTCTCATGGATGTTGTCATGGCATCTGAGGAACTCTGCTCAAGCAATTCTGATGAGGATCACCAGAGCAGAGATGCCGAAGGGATGGCTGACAATGGAGGTCGGCGCCGCAATCGGGTGGGACCTTCTGGCTGCGGAATTCGTGCTCGGATCTGCTTACAGAAATTATCCATTCTTCATCGAGTGTTTTTGCGGCTCCATGGTTTATTGAATCAGACACTCTGGCAGAAATGTCTCCGGCAACGCTCTGCCAGTCTGCTCTAAAAATCACGAAAGGGGGAAAAAGAGCATGACTTCGCGGCTGAATGGAGAAACAATTCTTTGCCTGGGTCTGGCTGTGGTCCTGAGTTTCTATCCATCGAGGAATGCACAAGGCCAGGAAAATCCCAATATGCTTGCTCCCGGATATGCAGCCACAAATCCGCCTGCTCCCTGGGCTGCAAATCTGCCTTTCACCGATGCGCCGGTGCCGGCCCAGATTGTCAGCGCCAGGCGAGTCTTTGTCGCCAACCTTACCGGAAACGTCATTACCGGCCTGAGCGGCGGCCCGGACCGAAACTACAACCAGCTTTATGCCGCTCTGCGGAGTTGGGGCAGATTTGAGCTGACCTCCGCGCCCGCCGCCGCTGATGTGGTTCTGGAAATCAGCCAGGTGTTTCTCAGGAGGGTCCCATCAGACCGGTCGCAGGATTACGCCGGCCTGAGAATTACGATCGTCGATCCAAAAACAAACGTAGCTCTGTGGAGACTCGACCAGCCGATCGAGCCTGCGGTCTGGGAGAAAAACCAGGAAAAAAATTACAACCTGGCCATGACCGCCCTGGTGAATCGCCTCAAAGCACTTACTGAGGCGCCGGCTGCCCAGGCAGGAAACACCGTGGGCAGCGGCCCTTCTGGCACATCATCCGATCGCGAGGTCGCCCGATGAGTTCGAATGACGCCGTTTGTATGCCCCTGTGCCCGCGACTAGACTTTCACCATGATTACAGGCGCGCATTTCCTTCTCTATAGCAAAGATGCTGACGCGGACCGCGCGTTTTTCCGCGACGTTCTGGAGTGGCACAGTGTCGATCTCGGCCACAAATGGCTGATCTTCCGTGTGCCTCCGGCGGAAATGGCGGTCCATCCTGGAAGCGGCGACTTCATCCAGCAGCATGGTGACGAGAACCTCCTGGGCATCGTCCTCTATCTGATGACCGACAATCTGGCTTCAACCATTCAGTCGCTGGAGAAACGTGGAATCCCCTGCTCACCGGTCATGAAAGCCGACTGGGGCTCTTCAACCACGCTCCGCCTGCCCAGCGGTGGCCACATCGGCCTATACCAGCCCACGCATCCCACCGCGATCGGCCTGCAGAAATAGATTGGGAGGCGCAGCTCCCTCGGGCTCGATTTCTACTATGGCCGCCATCGCCTGAAAAATGAATAGGAACTCAAAAGTTTGCCGAGCCCGTGCTGCGCGGTTGTGTCACCGCGACCGTTTTCCCGTTTTGGTCCTGATTGCGAAGAAAATAATTGTGAGTCGCTCAAATTCAAGGTAAACTCTTAGCGCTTCAGGAACACCTTGTTCGCCGTTCCGTTTTCAATTTTTCCGGCTTTATCTCCCGTTCGTAGCAAGTTGGGAAACTTTCGCAACACGAGGGAAACCGAATGAAAATACCCTTTGGAAAAACAGGGGCCGCAGTTGCAGTCCTCCTGCTGGCCCTGAGTCTAACTCCTCTGTTGGCCCAATCGCATGCCAACAATTCGGCCGAGACCCCAATGCAAGTGAATAATGAAATCATCCCCCGTCACACTGTTCTGCCTCCTCAGTTGACGGTGGGAACCGCCACCCATACCGTCGTCCAAAATGGACGCGTGATCCAGGCGGCGTCAACTCCGCTGACCACGTGGAATGGTTCGTTCGTTTCCGGCGGGTCAACCTTCACCTTCAACATGGTGGGAACGGCCCCTTCGACCGGCACTTCGACCACGATTCAGGCGTTCATCATTCCCATCAAGCTGGTAGTCTCGGGCCAGACGTTTGATCCCCAGACGGTGTTGTCCAACGGCAAAACCGTTGTAAACAACACAATAGCGTCCCCGGTCTTCTCCTCTGGAGTGACCTTCACCTCCGGCGGCGTGAGCATGGGAGCGACGCAATATGTTGACGCTTACCAGCGCGCCAACTTCTGGGGCACCGTGGCCAGCCATTCTGGATACCACGTGCTCCTGGGCGGACCCACCGTGCAACCCGAGGTAACGCTGACTCCTCCTAAGCGTAGCGGAACCATCGGAACGCCCTTCGGACACACTGCCGCCCTGGTCGATATTAATTATTTCAACGCGCAGATCCAGACCATCATGAAGAACACGCCGGCCATCCAGCCGAACACGATTCCCATCTTCGTGATCTACGACACGTATCTCACCCAGAACCACTCGTGCTGCATCGGCGGCTTCCACAGTGCATTTGGCCTCACCAGCGCCCCTCAGGCTTACGCAGTTTTCTCATACATCGATCACCCAGGCGACTTTGCCCAGGACGTCTCCGCTCTGTCGCATGAAATCGGCGAATGGATGGACGATCCGCTGGTAGTCAACAACGGAAACAGCACGCCTTGCGGCACTCTCGAAAATGGCGATCCCCTGGAGAACAATCCCAACTTCGGTGGCTTCCCTTACACCCTGAACGGGTTCACCTATAACCTCCAGGATCTGACCACTTTGCCCTACTTCGGGGCGCCTCCGAGTACATCAGTGAACAACGAGTTCACCTTCCAGGGCCAGCAGTTGTCCGTGTGCCAGAACGGCAGCTAAAGAATAGCTTGGTTCCAAACCCCTTCAAGCCCGCGGACGCGCGGGCTTGGTTTTTTTAAATCAATCTCCAGTTACACGTCTGTTCCGGTTCTCCAAATCCGTGAGTTCAGGCTCTTCCTTTTGATCTTCAGAAAATCCTGCTGCGTTTTCTTGGGAACTCTGGTTAAAATAACGTCGCTCCACGAGGTACGAGAATCATGGGTCGAAAGTTGATCTTGATGGTCCTTTTGTTTCCAGCCATGCTGCAGGCAGCGGACCTGAAGATCACCACTTTAATTACCACTATGCGCGGCCGCGTCCTGGTGAGCAGTCCCGGAGAAGTTCCTCCACACAGCCCCTTGACCTTGTTTGTCAAAGACAACGCGCAGCGGGCCGAATTCAGGGGCTTTGTGGAACCGCCCCTGGGAATCCGCGGGCCGGCGCCTCACATGGCCGTAATCACGCATTGTGATACCGGAATTGTCGATGAGCTCGATCTTGATGCTCACGAATATCGCGAATTCAAGATGGACCGGTATCCCAGCGAAAAAGAATTTGCCAAAAAGGTGGCTCAGACCCAGAAGGATGACCAGAAACACGCGATGTTCGACACAGTCGACACCGGCGAGACCCGGGATTTCCACGGGCACGCCGCCAGGCATTTGATCACCACTATCACCGGAAAAGACCGGAAGGCCAACTACAAGAAGGTAATTGACGGCTGGTATCTCTCTCTTCCGGACGCTGGCTGCGCACCCGAGTACCTGCGCCAGCGCCACGGCTCCATTGAGACGTCCACTTCGATCGAAGTCGTGGGTGGCGGCTTCCCCCTCCTTCCCGCATTCGTCAACTCAGGCACAGTTCGTTCGACTCTGGTCTATAGCTGGTTTCTTCCGCCGGGTTTGACTGTTGAAGAGAAAACAACCCAGAGTCAACGGCTCCGCGTCGACGGCGTCGCGCGCGATAACACATTTGAAGTGGGGCAGCGAGTGGTCGACTTCTATGAAGGGACTCTTCCGTCGGTGCTGTTCGAGGTACCTTCAGACTTTAAGAAGGTGCGAAATCTTTACCAGCACCGGGAACGTTAACCAGCGAACTCTTACCCGAGCATCGGAAAAGCATGGAAGACAGACCCTGGCAAGCTCCTGCCATCTTCACCGCAGCCTTTCCAGCACCATCGTTAGGCCATTTAAGCTCTCTAACTCGCGCGTCAGGAAATCGTAACTGAGCACTTTTTTTATGTGTCCGCTTTTGAACAGCTCCGCAGCAATGGGTTGTCAAGTGTACTTTTTCGCGCGTGACGAGGGGCGAAGAAAATGGTAAGATAAAGGGGTCATCTGGTACTGGCTATTCGGTACATGGCAAGAGGCAAACCGGCTGCCCAGGCGGCGCGGGGATTTGGCGAGGTATTTGAAAACTGAATAAGACCATGGCGATGGCGGACGAGCTGACCGTTCGGTCGAACCCTGTAAGGCCTTTGTTTCGCTAATTGAAGAACTTTCTAGGGTAGGGGTTGAGCCAAATCGGTACTCTAAGGCCGGGGTTGGGCTGGGGTGAGGCGACGTAAACCCTTTAGAATCCTAATGAGGTATGGATGGGGGGAGCCGCCGAAGGCGGCAGAATCGCTGAAATCGCACGGGATTGCAACGTGGTGGCGCGAGAGCCGAACGGCAAAACTCCAACCGCAGATCACACTAGCAAACGGATTTCTGCTGATCGAAGTAAGAGCGGGATTTAGGGAATGATGCCAGAACGGCAGCCCGGTTAGGCTGCCGTCTGGTGACGAAGCGCGCTTCAACCCGATCGCGCTGGGTTTTTGGTCGGTGGAGACGCGGCATGCCGCGTCTCTACGCCGAAGTTCATGGCGCGGCGAAGTTGCGCCGCGGAATTTCCTTACTACTGCACGTTCACGTTCGCCGTCGATCGGTAGAGTTTTCCGGCGGTGTCCCAGGCCTGAATGGTCAGGATGCGCGTGCCTTTTGGCGCGGTCACCTGCTGGTCAAGGGTTGGGCCGAACGACTGTGCGACCACGGTGCTGCCAAGATAGGCCCGCATGGTAGTGATGGCGGCAGTGTTGTTCTGAACGCTGGCCGAAATTCGGAACGACGACCCGACATCCTGGCCGTCTTGAGGCGTATCAGGGTAGATTCCCGGCGTGCAGACATCACCCCTAGGCGGGCAGCTGCCGTCGTAGTACGCCTTGAACTTCACGCTGCTCTTATACGTGTGGCCGGAGGAATCCCATGCCACAACGTTCAGACTATGGGTGCCCGCGGTGGTTCCAATTCCCTGGCCGATGATCTGCGTCTGGCCGCGGTCCACCTGGAAGTCGGCAATGAGCGTACTTCCGGCGTAGGCGCGCACGCGGGTGATTGGCAATGAGCCTTTAAAGCCGATGGACATGGGCAGGTTCTGCGATATTGCCTGGCCGGCGGCAGGATAGCAGATGCGGACGCCAACCGTGGACATGGGGCAGTTGGGCAGGTTACCCGTTACGTGGAAGTACTCAGCTGCCTGGTAGCTGCGGCCGAAGTTGTCAGTGGCGCGAACCACCAGGTGGTGCGTGCCATTGGAAACGCCACCCTCAAACAGATCGACGGAAGGTCCGCCATTCTCCAAGGCGAGCTTGCCATCGATGAACACCTTAATATCATTAATGCTGCCCGAGGTGGGAGTGGCAGTGGCTTCAATGTGTGGTACCTGGTAAATGGTTGCACCGGAACTGGGCTGGCACAGTCGCAGTCCGGCAGAGGACGGAGCGGCGCATTGAGCAGCCGCTGTGCCAGCAGCAAGCACGACTGCGGCAAATGTGAGAACCAATGTGCGTGTGAGCGGCAGGTATGACGATTTCATCCGGAAGGGGCCCCTTGTGGTGCGCATTTGCGTTCTGAACCATAGATATTGCAATCCAAAAGCCAAGCTGCTGCTCTCTGAAAGTGTCCGCAAAAGCCGCAAACGAAAGTAGAACAAGATTCAACATGGGAACGTGCATGCACATTGAGAGTAGAAGACGATCTAAGGTGGTGGCGTTGGGGTTTGACGGCGAATCTTCTATAATGCGCGAGTTCACGCATGAGTGAGTCAATTCACGCTAATAGCGCAGTCGCGGCGCCGCCGGAAAAATCCGGGCCGCTGGACATCAACCAGATCCAGGCTATCCTGCCACACCGCTACCCTTTGCTGCTGATCGACCGGGTGCTGGAGATCGAGCGCAAGAAGAAGATCGTCGCTCTCAAAAATGTCACCATCAATGAGCAGTTCTTCCAAGGGCACTTCCCCGGTTTCCCTATCATGCCCGGCGTCCTGATTGTGGAAGCCATGGCCCAGGCGGGAGGAGCGCTGCTGCTGACCGAAGTGGAAGATCGCGAAGGCAAGCTGATTGTCTTTACCGGAATCGAGAAGGCGCGTTTCCGCCGTCCCGTGATGCCGGGCGATCAGCTTCGGCTCGAGGTAGAGATGCTGGCCTGGAAGAAGCTGGGCGGCATTGTTGCGGTGCGCATCGCCGGCAAGGCATTTGTGGAAGGCAAGCTGGTGTGCGAAGCCACACTGGGCTGCCAGCTGGTTAGCCGACCCACCCCGGCCGCGGACAACCCCGGTGCGGCCGGACCAAAGGAATGATTCATCCCACGGCAGTTGTTGATCTTTCGGCTAAGGTGCCTGCATCGTGCGCGATTGGGCCGTACTGCGTTGTAGGCGCAGATGTGGAACTGGGCGAGAGCTGCGAGCTGATGTCGCACGTGGTGATCCAGGGCCCGGCTAAGATCGGCGGCAACAACCGCTTCTTCCCTTTCTGCTCGATCGGCGGCGAGCCTCAGGACATCTCTTACAGAGGCGAGAAGACCCGGATCGAGATCGGCGACAACAATGTGGTGCGCGAGTTCGTCACGCTGAACCGGGGCACGGTTAAGGGAGGCGGTGTAACCCGCATCGGGAGTCATACGCTCATCATGGCGTACTCGCATGTAGGACACGATTCGATCATCGCCGACCACGCCATGCTGGTGAACGGCGCCACTCTCGCCGGTCATGTGACAGTAGACGAATGGGCTGTGGTGGGCGCGCTGTGTCCGGTGCACCAGTTTGTGAGGATCGGAGCACATTCTTACATCGGTGGCGGCACAACGGTTACCCAGGACGTGCTTCCTTTTTCAAAGTGCGTGCAGCCGCGCGATGTGCGCGTTTACGGTGCAAATGCCATCGGGCTTGAGCGTCGCGGCTTCAGCAAGGAACGCATCAGGAAAATCCAGCATGCCTTTCGCGTTCTGGTGAATTCGAAGCTGAATACAACACAGGCGCTGGCGCGGCTGAAATCGGAAGGCAATCAGGGTGAGGACGTGGAGATGATGATCCGATTCATTGAGCAGTCGGATCGCGGCGTCATTAAGTGAGCGAGCGCACTGCGGCGGCTATGCCGGCGCGCTTATGGTGCTCCGCGATGGCTTCCAGGATCTGCAGCGCAGCGCTGAGCGAGCGGCGGCCATCTTCGAGCGACACTACAGGTTTGCTGCGCGTGCGCACGGCGTTAAGAAAGGATTTCAGCTCCGCGCGGAGCGGCTCTTCCTGATGCACCGCGGGACGGTTCATCGTAACGCCGGGAATCGGCGACGAGCCTGCGGAACTGGCAAATCCCATAAGCTGGTCGAGGGAAAACTTCTCGTTCTGGGCCACGCGGAACTGGAGAACGTCCTGGCGAGCGTAGTCCACGGAGATATATTCGTGCGGCTGAAAGAAGCGTAGCTTGCGAACGCGTTCCGTGCTGATGCGGCTGGCGGTGAAATTGGCTACACAGCCCGATTCGAACTCCATTCGCACGTTGGCGATATCAACCTTGCCCGTCACCACAGCCAGACCGACCGCGCGGATTTCGCGCACAGGAGAGTTGACGAACGAGAGCACGATATCGAGGTCGTGGATCATGAGGTCGAGTACCACGTCCACGTCCAAACTGCGGGGCGTGAAAACGCTGAGCCGGTGGACCTCGAAGAACATTGGCCTGGCAAGTAACGGAACGGTCGCGCGCACAGCGGGATTGAAACGTTCAAGATGCCCTGTCTGGGCGACGCGCTGATTGGACGCTGCGAGTCGCACTAGTTCGTCGGCCTCTTCTATGCTCGATGCCAGGGGCTTTTCGATGAGTACATCCACGCCCGCGGCCATCAGCGACGCCGCTACGCTGAGATGATGGACCGTGGGCACGGCGACTGACGCAGCATCCACGCGCCCGGCAAGCTCGTCGACCAAGCTAAACGCCTTGCACCCAAACTGTGCCGCGACAGATTGCGCCTGCCCGGCATCCGCGTCAACCACTGCGACCAGTTCCACGCCCTGGCCCTGCTGCTGGAGCTCGTGATACACGCGAGCGTGATTTCTGCCGAACGAACCAACACCGACGACAGCAACGCGGATTGCACTTTGGTGAGCCAAGTGAATGATTTTCTCAGACTGGCGCGGTTGCAGCAACGTTTTCACGTGCAGTCAATCTCACCACGGAGGCACGGAGACACGGAGAAGAACGGTTCGTAGTATTGCGCAAAATGCCGGTGCTGAACTACTCCGATACAATTGCAATCCCCGCCGCATTAGCCGCTTCGATCACGCGATCGCCGTCCAGGAAAAGGCACTTACCCGCGTCGACAGCGAGACAGGTAGCTCCTGCCTGTCGCATGATGTGAATCGTCTTCACACCAATGACCGGCACATCGAAGCGCATATCCTGATTAGGCTTGGCGACTTTCACCACTGTTAATGCGCGGCTGAGCAGAGCGGAAGCAGAGCGGTCGGACTCGTCAGCGTCACCCGCGCTCTTCATGATCTCGCCTGCGCGCAGGATGGTTGCGTCAGTCCCTTCCATCGCTTCTACGGTCACGCACGCTGCTTCAGCGATCACCACGGTCTGGCCGATGTCGTATTGCGCCAGATGACGCGCCACCTGGCGACCGTAGTCAACATTCTTCTGCTCGGCTGCAGTAGGTGCGCGACGGCTAAGCACGCCGGGGCGCGCCAGCAGCGGCTCAAGATACGATGTGGAACTGATCAGGTGAATGCCTTCATCTTCCAGCACCTTAGCGACCGCGCCGATCAGCGAATCCGTATTTCTCGTGCCCAGGGAGAACAACACTTTCGCCAGCCGCCAATCAGGACGAATACTGGAAAAGATCTGCTTGTGCTTCACCTGCCCTGCCATGATGGCCGTGCTCACGCCCGCACGCTTGAAAGTATCAATCAACTTTCCCAGCTCGCCCAGAGAGAGCCAGTGCACGGAATCTGCTCCGCGGCTCTCAATCAGCGGCGAGGTTTCTTCCTTAATCGCGGCCACAACTACCTGCGCGCCCTGCGCTCGCGCCGCATCCAGCAGCAGTAGGGGGAAGCTTCCGTTTCCCGCGATCAGGCCGAGTTTCTCAGGCGCCATCATGAAACAGTGTACCAACTTGGGCCTCAGGCATCTGCCAAGTTGCGCCAAGGCATCATAACCACTAAGTTAATAGCGAAGAAGATGTCTCTTCATGGCAGACCATCTGGACAGCAAAAACCTGGTTCCCTTCTCAAGACGCAACAACGGCTTTCAACTGCCCGGCGCGAAGAAAGATCACGATGACGAGATGCTGGAGCAGGTTGATCCAGATTTGACTGCCGAAGATGAGGGAATAATCCGCCGTTATCTCCACTATGCAGACACCCTTCTGGGCGGACCGGAAAAAGACGGGCTTAGTTTGGTTCCTCACGGAGGTCCTGCCAAGCGGCTCGCCGGCGTCCCGGAAAACCCACCGAGCGGAACAGGGGACGAAGGACAAAACGGCCGTCAATCCACCCCCGAAGTGAAAGAGCGAAATGGGGATCAAGCCGCCTGATGCGGCTCCTGACGTCTCTCTGGCGATCTTCTGTAAATCTTTGTAAAGCAACAGTGTTCGTTCTCCTGTAACTCAGAGATTCACTCTAGATTTGCTGCTTTTTTTGGTCCCTTCGCGCCGCAAGTACATCTCACAAGTGACGTTCAATGAGAGAATAGAAGCCACGACCTTCTGTGATCCGCTGGCGGTGTAGCTATCCCTCTCTTAGAAGACCAAGTTCGCGAACCAATCACCTCATTCTCAGTGCGGGATGGCGAACTGCACCTGTTGCTTGCTGATCTATATCAGGACGATCTGGCCTCGTACCGCCGTCGGGAAGCTGCGTGGATTTCCGGTGTTGTCCATCTGGTTATCATCCTGCTTCTGCTGTTTGCACCTCGCTGGTTCAGCGGGCCCACCATCAAGTTCGTTCCTGCACAGGAAAAGCAGGACACTACCTTTCTTCAGTTGCCTCCGGACCAGCTCAAGCTCAAGGCGCCGCCAAAAACGAACATCATTTCTGATAAAGACCGCATGGCGCAATCGCGCACTCCTGTCCCGAGTAAGGAAACTCTGCACAAGCTGATTGATCCGCGAAATCCAGGACGTCCAGCCAAACCGCCGCAACCGGAACCGGCCCCGCAAGAAGCAGCGGTAACACCGCAGCAGCAACCTGCTCCCCAGCAGGGATTATCGCAGGTGCCGGCACAGCAACAGCCAACAGAGACTGCCAAGATGCAGGCGCCCGCGCCTCCCAAACCGCGCGTTCCGTTTACCATTCCGTCGCCGGGTTCTACGTTAAGCGGCGCCATAAAGTCCGTTGCCAACTCGCATGGCGTGACCAGTGTGCCTTTTGGCGGCGGCAATTACGGGTCAGGCCTGCGGCCCAAGGTCGACCGGAGCGGCGCCTTGGAGATCCTGAGCGACACTCTGGGAGTAGACTTCGGGCCTTACTTGAGCCGGGTGAAACTTACTGTGCAAGATCACTGGGACCCACTCATCCCGCAATCGGCCATGCCGCCGGAAATGAAAAAAGGAGTTGTGGTCCTGCAGTTCGCTATCCTGAAGGATGGCCGTGTGGCTGGTCTGAAAGTGGTGCGCAGTTCGGGCGACGTCGCGCTTGACCGCGCGGCTTACGGCTCCATTACTTATTCTGATCCTCTGCCCAAACTTCCTGTCAATTTTACCGGCGATTACCTTCTGCTGCGTGCCAGCTTCTATTACAACCCTGACAAGAACGAACTCGAATAGCAGGCTGCCGCGTGGTTATTCAACTGCCTGCATCATCTTCATGAGCACGCGTTGCGCAAAAGGCATGTAAATGAGCGCAGCCGTGGCCGCCAGCGCAAGTCCCACACCAATGCGGTCCGCAATAAGAAACGGTGAGAGCGCCCAGATCAGATCCAGCAGAAACAATGCGGGAAAGAGGATGCGGTATTTCTCCGCGAGGAGGTGATAATCCAGCGCGATTGCCGTGATCAGATAGAGACGCATCACCAGGCCCACCAGCGCGGTGAGCAGGTATGCAGGAAACGCAACCTGCCCAGCTCCGTGCCAAGCCATGTAGGCGGACCGGCGCAGCTCGTCCAGCCGGAACAGGGCCGAAAGATAGAAAACCACGTACATGATCTGCGCCAGCATGAAGAGGGCCCGTGATGTTCTTCTGCTCGCCCGCGGCAGTGTCGGATCCGCAGCTTGAGTCTGCGCTGTGGGCATATGCGACTGCATGTCCGCCGCCCCAGGCTGTTCGGTTGTTGACACGGGTGGGCTCGCCCCAGGGCTGACCTGTGAACTGAGATCCGGTGTACGAACCGGCTGCTCTGATTGAATCTGCACGTCGTCCAGAAAGCGATAGCCCCGCTTGGCTACAGTTTCGATATAGCGGGGCGCGGACGCCGAATCGCCCAGTATGTCGCGCAGTTTCGCCACAGCCGTATTCAGTCCATGATCAAAGTCCACGAACGTGTCTTCCGGCCAAAGGCGCTGGCGCAATTCTTCACGCGTGACCACATCCCCGGGACGCTCCAGCAGCGCGATCAGAAGCTGAAAAGGCTGCATCTGCAGCTTGAGCCGGTTCCCGTTGCGACGCAGTTCGGCGGCGCGAAGGTCAGCTTCGTAATTATCGAACCGGTATTTCAGAACCGCAGCCATGAGCGAGGTAAAGCGTTATCTTAAACGAAGCACAATCCGTCGTTACAATGAAGCTCATGGATCACCATGCGCAGCGTCGCGAAGCGGCCGGTCTGGCCCTGATTGCCCTGCTCATTCTGCTGTTCATTCTGCTGCGCCGGCTCTGGAGCGGCGCGTGACCGACCCGCTGCTCGTTGTCCTGCTCGGGCCCACAGCCAGCGGCAAGACTGCACTCTCGCTCTGGCTCGCCCAGCGGCTAAACGGGGAGATCGTAAGCTGCGATTCGGTGGCCGTTTACCGGGAATTTGAGATCGGCACAGCCAAGCCATCGCTGGAAGAGCGCACACTCGTCCCTCATCATCTGATTGACGTTGCTGCTCCTGACGGACTGATCACTGCGGGGGACTATGCGCGGATGGCGCGGCAGGCGCTTACGGAAATTTCCGCGCGTGACCG
>DATNDP010000061.1:0-18569 GCA_035553195.1 Candidatus Acidiferrales bacterium | reverse complement strand
AGCGGCCCAAAAGCGGAGATGGTGCCAAAGTTCAGCGTAGCGGCGGACGTACCCGGCGCACCCAAGGTCACGCCCCCGGGATCGGTGTCAAACACCAGCGCGATTCCATTCTTGTGATTCAGCGTAGCGTTAATGACTCCGGTGGCGGTCGGCTGCTGGGCGAGCGCCGGCACGCTCACGAGCAGAGCTGCTATTGCCACCGTGATCCGAATTTTTGCCAGATGCCTCTTCATAAATTCCTAATTCGCCGTGGCCAGAAACGTGATGGTCTCCTGCAAGGTCTGCGCCGGAACGTTGTTGCGCACCTGCACCTGCAAAGTCTTGGTGACGGCCTGGCCGAAACTGTCCTGCGCATCCAATTGAGTGAAGGCGGTGGTCAGCGGCACGTTATTGATGAGCCAGCTAACGTTGGCTGGTGGCGGCGTTGAGATTTGCGCTGCCAGCCGGTAATTGGGGCTGCTGGAGTTGCTCTTGGTCACCAGCACGTCAAAAGCGCTGCTCACTTGGTAAAAAGAACCTCCAATGTGCTGGTAGTTCACGCATGTGGAGCTGTGGAAATTACCCGGAAACGCTGCCGTGCCCAAATCCAGACCGACGTTATTCGTGCCAGCGTTGCTCAGAGGACAAAAACCTGCGCTGCCGACATTCGGATTGTTGTTGAAAACGAGCGTGATCGAAGATTGCACAGTGAGATTGATGGAGAGCTGGGCTGAACTGGACTGCGCAGAAGCAGTCGGCGGTGTTGCCAAAGATAATACTGCGGCAGCCAGCATGCTTAAGATCACCCCGGACGTGATTCTCACCTTCATCGCTGCAGACGACCCGATCCGGTTCGGAGCGGCTCGTCTTCACCTTTCCCCTGCACAAAGAAATTTCACTTGCTTCAGCGCACGACTTTTGAGTTCGTACACTGTCCTATGGGCCAATGCACTTCCGTCTTTCGTTACGCACATTGTTGGCGAGACCCGGCTTTCCAGCAAGGGTACGAAAGTCACCAAGTCACGGGGGAGATAACCTTTTAATTGAAAGACTTATCTGGGCTTGGCGCATTCTAACGTGCCCCGCAAAGGGAGCAATCAGGGATTTCTTGTAGTTCTTTAATAGTCACCTTGCTGCGGGCCTCGGCCCAGCCGTGCGGTTGGGGTTGACTCTGGGGGCGAACAAATAGTAAAATCACCCGATTGTGCGCCGCTTCGCGCGCGCAGCCGGATTGATTAAGCGCGATAGTAGAGGCCGGCGCAAGCAGGAGGTATAGGAGTTGGAACGCCGGGATCACCGTGGGGTGGAACTCGATAAGTCCTGTGTTTTCCTAATGACGGGGTACGGGGGTTAGGGGGGATGGCGGAGATGGAGAAAATGGTGAGAGAGCGGCCAGTACCGGAATATCGCCGACCAAGCATGCGTATTACATCCGCTGCGAGCGCATGAAGAAGAACAAGGAGCAGTGTCGGGCGCCGGCTCTGAAGGGAACGCGGGTTTGCTACAAGCATAGCCAGCAGGATGAAACAGCGCGGCGGCGTGAGGAAGCCATCGCGCGCCTCGAGTTGCCTCAGTTGACCGATGCGAGAAGCATTCAGGTGGCAGTCCAGAAAATTATGCAGGCGATTGTTGATAGTCGCATTGATGAGGATTGCGGCCGGTTTTTGCTGCGAAAGGTGCGGGCAGCGAAAGGTGCGGGCGAGTTGATGCGCGTCCGAAATCATTGAGCTGAAATAAAGATGATCTATTCGATTTGCCATCACGTCTAATGCTGGAAACGTTGTCCCATGGAGCGGGATTGGATAGCATAAGAAAGACCTTCATCATGTTGAAAAGATATGCGATTTCTATCTTCCTGAGCGCTTCCGTGCTGCTGGCTGGCTGCGGGAATAATGCCAATGCTGGGAAGCCTTCAGGCCCGCAAGCCTTCCCTGTAAAAGTAATGACGGCGCAGGCACAGATGGTGCCGCTCTCCACGGATTATCTGGCCACGCTCAGGTCGCGCAATTCAGCGGTGCTTCAGCCCCAAGTGGAAGGCGATATTACGCGGATCTTCGTGCATTCCGGAGAGCGGGTTGAAGCCGGAGCGCCAATTCTGGAAATTGATCCTCAGAAACAGCAGGCTGCGGTGAACAACCAGGAAGCGGCCTATAAATCAAGCCAGGCGACTCTGGCGCAGGCGTCGCTGGATCTCAACCGCAAAAAGCAGCTCTATGCGGCCGGTGTGATTGCCAAAGCGGACCTGGATACTTCGCAAAGCGCCTACGACGCGGCCAAAGCCAACACGGAAGCGCTGGAAGCAGCCACACACGAGCAGCGGGTGCAACTCCGCTATTACACGGTGAACGCGCCGACCACGGGCGTGATCGGCGACATACCCGTAAGAGTTGGGGACCATGTCACCAACCAGACGCAGCTCACGACGCTGGACCGAGGAGGACAACTGGAGGCATATGTGTACCTGCCCTCAGAAAAAGCCAGCTCAGTGCGCATGGGCATGCCGGTGGAACTGCTGGACGATTCAGGCAAGGTAACGGCACGCACGAAAGTATCTTTCATTTCTCCACGGGTGGATCCTGATTCTCAGACCTTGCTGGTGAAGACGCAGCTTCCAAATGCGGATTTGAGATTCCGTAACGCGCAGCAGGTTCACGTTCGCGTGGTGTGGAAGGAAACTGCAGCTCCATTGATTCCAGTGACCGCTGTTTCGCGGCTGAGCGGCAAAATGTTTGCTTTTGTTGCTGAAGGCCAGGGGCAACAGGCTGTCGCAAAGCAGAGGACCATCGATGTCGGCGACCTGATGGGGAACGACTACGTGGTCCTGGATGGAATCAAGCCGGGAGACAAAGTCATTGTGAGCAATGTGCAGATGCTGGTGGACGGAATGCCGGTAATTCCGCAATCATAAAAGCTCTTTCGATGGATCAGCGCAAAGCATCGCTGGTCAAGAGACGGCTGATTGGGTTGTAACCGCCGCCTACGGCGCGGCAGAGAGTCGCTTTTCATGGTCGGTTTCTTCATTCGCAGACCTGTTTTTGCCACGGTTTGTTCCCTGCTGATTGTTCTGGCCGGAGCAGTGGCCATTCCCACGCTGCCGATTGCGCAGTATCCGAACCTGACGCCGCCAACCGTGACGGTCAGCTCGTTTTACACCGGCGCCAATTCCCAGGCCGTGGAAACAAGCGTGACCACGCTGCTGGAGCAGGCCATCAACGGAACGGAAGGCATGCGCTACATGTCTTCCACCAGCGGCAACGACGGCAGCAGTTCCATTTCCGCCACCTTCGATCTAGGGCGCAATCTGGACATTGCCGCGGTTGACGTGCAGAACCGCGCCGCCACCACGCTGGGCCGGCTTCCGGCTGAAGTGCAGACCACGGGAGTGAGCGTCAGCAAGAACACCGGATCGTTCGTTGTCGGGTTCGGCTTTTGGTCAGACAACAACAAATACGACGACCTGTTTATCAGCAATTATCTGGACGTTTACGTTCGTGACGCTCTGAAGCGCGTCAAGGGCGTGGGCGATGTAATCATCTTCGGCGAGCGCAAGTACGCCATGCGGCTCTGGCTCGATCCGGTGCGTTTGGCCGCGCGCAATCTTACGGCGCAGGACGTGGTCAACGCATTGCGCGAGCAGAATGTGCAGGTCGCGGCCGGGCAAGTAGGCCAGCAGCCCGCGCCTGCGGACCAGTCCTACCAGATCAGCGTACGCGCCGTGGGACGGCTGACCACGCCGGACGAGTTCGATCACATCATTATCAAGCGTGGCAATGACGGCTCGCTCATTGAACTGCGCGACGTAGGCCATGCCGAACTGGGCGCCGAAAGCTACGGCGGACAATTGCGCTACAACGGCGTAAACGCCATGGGGATTGGCGTGATGCAGCTTTCCAATGCCAACGCTTTGCAGGTGGACCGCGACGTGCGCGCAGAGATGGCGCGGCTCTCCAAGAGCTTCCCTGCAGGCATGCGCTACGCGGTGGCGTTCGATACAACGGTAGCGGTGGGACAGTCGATCAGCGAAGTCATCAAGACGCTGATCGAAGCCATCATCATCGTAATTCTCGTCATCTTCCTGTTCCTGCAGGGCTGGCGGAGCACGGTGATTCCGGCCGTTACGATTCCGGTTTCACTGATCGGGACGTTTATCTTTGCCAAGGTTTTCGGATTTTCCATCAACACGTTGACGCTGTTCGGCATCACGCTGGCCACAGGACTGGTGGTAGACGACGCCATTGTGGTCATTGAAAACGTGGAGCGCCACATAGAAGAAGGCATCAGGGATGCCCGGCGAGCCACGCAAGTAGGTATGCGCGAGGTGACGGGAGCAGTGGTGGCCACGTCACTAGTGCTGATCGCCGTCTTTGTCCCGGTCTCGCTCTTCCCCGGCACCACGGGAAGGCTCTATCAGCAGTTCGCGCTGACGATCGCATTCTCCATCGCAATATCCGCCTTCAATGCTCTGACGCTTTCACCCGCGCTCTCTGCGCTGTTGCTGCGGCATCGCGACCGTCCCCAGAACAGATTTTTCCGTGGGATCAATGACATTATCCGCCGCGGCACGGCCGGCTACGAGCGGCTTCTGCATGGCCTGACGCGCCGCAAATTCGCAGTCATCGCCGTATTCTTTCTTGGGCTCGCGGCCACGTATTTTGTGTACCAGAAGGTGCCGTCGAGCTTTGTTCCAGAAGAGGACCAGGGATACTTCTTCGTGATTGTCCAGGGGCCTCCGGGCGCTTCGCTGCAATACACGACGAGAGTCATGGATGAGGCCACGGCGATCCTGAACAAGAATAAAGATATTGCCGGCATGTTTTCAGTTCCGGGCTTCAGCTTTACCGGAAGTTCGCCGAACTCGGGGATCATTTTCATCATGCTCAAAGACATCAGCGAGCGCCCCGGGCCGGAGCACAGCGTTCAGGGCGTGGTGAACAGCCTGCGCGGACCGCTGATGAGCATCTCAGACGCATTTGCCCTTCCGTTCTCTCCGCCCGCCATTCAAGGCTTGGGCACGTTCGGCGGATTTGCTTTCGAACTGGAACAGAAGGGAGGCGGCGACCTGAATGAACTGGAAAACACGCTGCATCAATTCATGGCCAAGGCGGGCCAGCGGAAGGAGCTCAGCGGCCTATTCACCACTTTCACGGCGCGCGACCCGCAGTATGTAATCTCGATCGATAGGGAAAAAGCCAAGAGCCTGAACGTGCCGTTCTCTCAGATTACTTCCGCTCTGCAGATTTACATGGGCTCGGAGTACGTGAACGACTTCGACTTCAACAATCGTTCGTACCGGGTGATGGTGCAGGCGGACGAGCGCTTCCGCTCCAAGCCGCGCGATCTGCGTGAATTCTATGTCCGCTCTGACGACGGGCGCATGATTCCCCTGGACAACCTTGTCACTGTAAAAGACAACACCACGGCAAGCACAATTCATCATTACAACCTCTTCCGCAGCGTGGAAATTGATGGAAGCCCCGCGCCCGGCTACAGCTCCGGCCAGGCCATAGCAGCCATGGAGCAGGTGGCCAAAGAAGTCCTGCCGGCTGGTTACGGATATGAGTGGACGGGGATTTCGCTGGAAGAACTCCAGGCGGGCGGACAATCGTTGATGCTCTTTGGCCTGGGCCTTCTGGTGGTTTATCTCACGCTCTCCGCGCAGTATGAAAGCTTTGTGCTGCCCTTCATTATTCTTTTGGCGGTACCCATGGCAGTATTGGGAGCGCTGGGCGCACAGGCGTTGCGTGGACTGGAGAACGACGTTTACTGCCAGATCGGGCTGGTCATGCTCATCGGCCTTGCCAGCAAGAACGCGATTCTGATTGTGGAATTTGCCGAGCAGTTGCAGCATCGCGGGCTGGGGTTGATTGAATCGGCCATTGAAGCGGCGCGCCTGCGGTTGCGTCCGATTCTCATGACTTCCATCGCTTTCATCCTTGGCGTGCTGCCGCTGGTGTTTGCCAGTGGCGCGGGTTCGGCAGGGCGGCATTCGGTCGGTACTACTGTATTCGGCGGAATGATCGTCTCCACGTTCCTTAACCTGTTCATCATCCCGGTGCTTTACATTGAGGTGCGCGGGCTGCTGCCGATGAAGTTAAAGCCGCAGCCACAGCAGCCGGCGGAGCCGGCAGTGGAGGCTCCGGAGCTGGTGGAAAAGTAAATTTAAAGATCACGGAATTGGCGTGCGATTTTTAACTTAGCTTTTCGGCGGCGAGCAGGTCATTGACCATGTTGCCCAGTTGCTTCAGCGAGAATGGCTTCTGCAGGAATGGAGTGCCCTGCATGGAGATGCCGGTCTGCAACACAACGTCGTCAGCATAACCTGAGACAAAGAGAATCTTGGTTTCAGGGCGGAGTTGCAGAAGATGATCGGCAAATTCGCGTCCGTTCATCTTGGGCATGACAACATCACTGATCACCAGATCGATCTCCCCGGTATCCCGGGCAATCTGCAGCCCTTCGGCGCCGCTACCGGCGCAAATCACGGAATAGCCGAGCGAGCTGAGGAATTCAGCGTTCGTGTTGCGCAACTCAGCTTCGTCTTCCACGATCAGGATGGTTCCAGCGCCTTTTTGCAGCGGCTCGACGACCTGAGGGCGAGTGGTGTATTGGAGTTCTTCCGCAGCCGGCAGCAGAATGCTAACGCGAGTGCCCCGTCCGCTTTCGGATTCGAGCGTGATTTCTCCTTTGCACTGCTGCACGATTCCATACACTGTGGAAAGCCCAAGCCCGGTTCCACGACCTACTCCCTTGGTTGTGTAGAAGGGCTCAAAAGCGTGCGCCCGTGTTTCCGGATCCATTCCACTGCCAGTATCGCGAATGTGAATGAGAATGGACGCAGCAATGGCAATGCTTCCTGAGCCGGAAAGCATGGGACGGGAAACATCTTCTGTCGTGATAAACAACTGACCGCCGGACGGCATTGCGTCCCGGGCATTGACCACAATGTTCAGGATGATCTGCTCAAAATGCGTTTTGTCCATCACCACCGTGCCACAGGAATTGAGATCGAGAATCAACTCAATGTCCTCCCCGATCAGGCGCGGCAGAATGCTGTTCAGTTCGCGGATGGCCTGGTCAGGTCGCAGCGGCATGGGACGGATAATTTCCTTGCGGCTGAAGGTGAGCAACTGCCGTGTCAGGGCGCCGGCGCGCTCGGTAGTGTCCAGAATTTTTGTGCAATAGCGGCGATAGTTCTCATCCAGGCCCAGCTTGGTTTCCAGGAGCTCAGCATAACCCCAGATGACGCCCAGAAGATTATTGAAATCGTGCGCCACGCCTCCTGCCAGCCGACCCAGAGCTTCCATTCTCTGCGCTTGAAAGAACTTGCGTTCCAGCTCACGTTGTTCTGTCTGGTCCAGCAGCATGCCGAAGATGCATTCTTTATCGCCGATCCAGACCAGGTTGGCGAAGTACAATCCCTGGTGAGTGCCTCCGAAAGCATCTTTAAAAGTCACGTCCATATTGCGAATGGATCCCTGGGCCCGCAGACGGCGGTAAAACTTCTGTCGCTCCGCCGCATTGGGGAAGAACCCAAGTTCCACGCTGCTCTTGCCTATTACATCCTCAGCGGCCTGCCCGATCATGCGCAGCAGGTTTTCATTCACGTTCAGGAGAACGCCATCGAGTGAGACGATCACGCAACCCACGGGGCTCTGGCGGAACAGAGTCGCAAACCTTTCTTCTGACTGCTTGAGCGCGATCTCCGCATGTTTGCGTTCCGTAATGTCGATGGCGGTGCTTTCGATTACCTTGCGGCCAAACGAATCTGTCACCACCGTCGCACGCTCCAGTATCCAGAACGGCGTTCCGTCTTTACGGCGATGCCGGCACTCGTAATTCAGCACCTGTCCCTGCCGGTTCAGGGCTTCCATAAAGCTGGCGCGCTCATGCTGGTCCGCGCAATTGGCAACCAGGCTGGAACGCAGAGCTTCCTGCTTCGAAGAAAAACCATACATATTCAGGAACGCGCTGTTGCAATCGAGCAGTGTGCCATCCATGGATGAGACATAAACCGCCGCAAGGTTGCTTTCAAATAAACCCTGAAACTGTCGGGCCGCCATGCTGGCGGCCTCGGCCTGGTTTTCGAACAGCGTGAGCAACATTCCGAAAGCCACTGAATACTTTGGCAAGTCCCAGAGCACAGGGGAGACATCGATCCCGCGATAATGGAGGAATGTTGCCACTGGAAAGACAAGCCCCCAGGCAAAGAAGGCGATTGCGCTGAATATCACTCCGGGGGTGGCGCGATGGAAGTAACGCGCGTATTGTATGCCCGTGAGGCCAAACAGAGCGAAGAGATAAAAATCAAAGGCGTCCCGGGGAGATCCTTGCAGAATGCGCAACACGGCAAAACCAAAGTAGGGCGCAAGCACAAGCCACACCACCGGCCAAAACCAGTTTCGCCAGCCGTAGATGTGCAAACTATCCACAACAGCCACAAGGGCCATACCGCCAATCGCCGCGAAGTAAAAAACTGGCGACTGAACGCCTGCCACTCTCGCACTGGCGTACGCAACTCCACCCAGGGCAACCAGGATAGTTCCGACACACGTTTTCCAGTGATCCGTCTTCCGGTCGGATACGGACAACAGGAAGAACGTTCCGGCTATCACCAGCATGCCGCGATTGATTGAGCCTGCAAGGACGTGCCGTTGCAGACCGCCTCTGAGGAACCAGAGGGACGCAAAATGGAAAAAGATGGCGATCCAGCCGAGCAGCCACCATGCCGACTTCGGTTCGCGGTCGCGCAGATAGATCCAGGCGAACAGAGCCACCAGGATGCTCATCACCCCGAGAACCACAACATCTTCAATACGGTTGGGCATAGTGTTTGTTAGTGTTCGGGTCACCCGGCTCATCGGCCGCACCGCGGGATCAAGGGAGGTTTCGGCGGGCCAGTCTGTATTTTTTAGCGCAGTTTGTGGTCCAGCGCAAAGAAAAATACACCTAGACGGTAGTCGTCAGTTCTCTGTTTTATCAGGTTTAAAGGGCTTCTCGGCCGGATTTTCGTGCACCCGCTCCCGGAACGTACCTTTCATCCCCTTGGCGAGGAAGATGGCAGAGTCCCCGTACTTATCGCGAAGACGGTCAGAGGCGGACAGGGCGCGCGCCCAACGGTCGTGGAGGCCGCCATCCAGCAGGTCCATTTGTGCGGGCAGGTCCTGGAAGTTTGATGTATGGACGCCAAGCAGCCGCACGGCGCGTCCAAGTTGATAGTTCTCACGGAAGAGTTTGCGGATGGCGCTGAAGATCTCCGTATCCACCGCCGTAGGAGCCAAAACCGAATGCGCACGAGTAATAGTGCTGAAATCTGAATATCGCAGCTTGAGTTGGAGGGTTCGAGCAGCGAAATTCTGCTCGCGCAGCCTCCGTCCCACCATCTCGCTCAGACGCAGCAGCGTAGACTCGAGTTTCTCCAGGTCGCGCGTGTCTTCGCCAAACGTATGCTCGTGGCTGATGGACTTGGCCTGCCAGTCATCACCCACGTCGCCCTCAAACCAGCCTCCGGCATCTTCACCACGAGCCTTCCCGGCCAGCGCCACACCCCATTTGCCGAAGTTCTCTTCGAGCACAGCCCCATCCACCCGCAACAGATCCCCTATTGTTGCAATCCCCATCTGGTTCAACTGTGCCTTGGTCACCTTCCCCACGCCCGGGATTCTGCCCACATCGAGAGGCGCAAGAAATGCCTGCTCCTGACCGGGCAGCACAAACAAGATGCCGTTGGGCTTCGCCTGGTCTGAGCAAATCTTGGCCATCAGTCGTGACGCGCCGATGCCGATTGAGCAGTTCAGTCCGGTGCGCTCCTTCATGGCCTTATGGAGCTTGTGCGCGGATTGGAGCGGAGGCCCTTGAAGCTTTTCGGTTCCAGTCATGTCAAGGTAAGCCTCGTCAACGGATGCCATCTCCACCGCCGGTGAGAAATCATGCAGCACGTCTCGCGCCTTGCGGGAGTATTCGCGGTACAGATCAGGATGGCCGTCGAGGAAAATGGCATGCGGGCACATCTTGGCCGCTGTGCGCAGCGGCATGGCGGAATGGACTCCAAACTTGCGCGCCTCATAAGAGGCGGCCGACACCACGCCACGCTCATCTCTCTGCCCGCCCACCACCACAGCTTTTCCTTTGAGGGACGGGTCCTGCAGTTCTTCCACCGAGACGAAGAATGCGTCCATGTCCACGTGAAAGATGATGCGCTGAGGCATGGGTTCACGATACATCAAAAGCGAAACAAAAACGACAGGCAAAAACTCTACGACCGGGCTGAAGCTTGCGGCATCTTATGTAGGCGGGCGTTTCGGCGCCCTCCGCTCGGTCCCCTGGCGTTGCGGTGAAATTTGCCCGCCATGGGAGTAGTATTTCTCAACCCCGAACGGGTTGACCTGGACTCTATCATGGCCCATTCCAAGCCGGTCATCAGCTTTCCTTCCGGGCACGAGGAACCAAGCCCGGATGCGCTCGCCCGCAGATACACCCTCGTGCGGCGCCAGACAGAATCGCTCGTCCGCCCACTCACCGCCGAAGACCAGATGGTTCAATCGTGTGCGGAAGCCAGCCCGGCCAAGTGGCATCAGGCGCATACAACCTGGTTCTTTGAAACCTTCATACTTACGCCGTTCCTTCCCGGATACACAGCTTTTGATCCTCGCTTTCGCGACCTCTTTAATTCCTATTACAACGCTGTCGGCCCGCAGCCGGAGAAGGCGCTGCGCAATACCTTTTCCCGCCCCACGCTGGAAGATGTCCAGAAATACCGGCGGCATGTGGATGAGCATATGGAGCAAGTGCTCTCCTCTTCAGCCGCGACGCCGGAAGTGCTTCAGCTTGCCGAACTGGGCCTGAATCATGAGCAGCAGCATCAGGAGCTCTTGATCACTGACATCAAGCATGCGTTCTGGAGCAATCCGCTTCGCCCCGCGTATCAACCGGCTAGGCTTTCACCAAGGCCAAGCAGCGGATCGCCACAGAAAGCAAGGAGTTTTCCTGAAGCCCTGAGCGAAATCGGTTCCGAGAGCCGCCAATTTCACTTTGATAATGAAGTGCCGCGACACAAAGTTTTTGTGCCGGCTTTCCGTTTCGCTTCGCGCCTGGCGACATGCGGCGAGTTTCTCGCGTTTATGGGTGACCGTGGCTATGAGCGCCCGGAGCTGTGGCTTTCCGATGGTTGGCAGGTAATACAAACGCATCATTGGAACGCGCCGCTCTACTGGGAGAAGTCCGGGAGTGAATGGTTCCAGTTCACCTGCTCCGGCATGAGCAAAGTTGATGAAGCGGAACCGGTGTGCCATGTCAGCCTCTATGAAGCCGATGCCTTTGCGCGCTGGGCCGGAGCGCGACTCCCTACGGAGTTCGAGTGGGAAGTAGCGGCATCCAACCGGCCGGTTGAGGGGAATCTTTTGGAAAAAGGAAAGCTGCATCCTGAAGCCGCGCCAGTAGATTTAGAAGACGAGCCCATCCAGATGTTTGGCGACGTTTGGGAGTGGACTGCGAGCGCGTATCTTCCCTATCCCGGATTCAAACCTGCTTCGGGTGTAGTCGGTGAATACAACGGCAAGTTCATGAGCGGACAGATGGTGCTGCGCGGTGGATCGTGCGCCACACCGGCATCCCACATACGCTCGACCTATCGCAACTTCTTCCCGCCCGCGACGCGCTGGCAATTTTCGGGAATCAGGCTGGCCGATGACGGTATTTAGAAAAGCCGAACTGCTCATCAGCCCGATTGCCACCGATGTACTTGAGGGCTTGAGCGCCCAGCCCAAGCGCCTTCCTCCCAAGCTCTTTTACGACGCGGAAGGCTCCCGCTTGTTTGAAGAAATCACGGGAACGCGGGAATACTATCCCACGCGCACGGAGCGCGCCATTCTTGAAGAATTCTCCGGTGACATCGCCCGCTCCGCCGGCGACAAGCTTACGCTGGTGGAACTGGGTGCAGGCAGCGCATCCAAAACCCGCGTCCTGATCCGCGCGATCCTCCGCCGTCAACTGAGGCTCGACTTCCATCCTGTGGACGTTTCGCCGGTCGCTCTGCAGGAAGCGGTGAAGAGCCTGAATGGCGATTTCCCTCGCCTTTACGTGACGCCAATTGCCGCCGATTACAGTCAGCACTTACCCGATCTGCGCTCTCAGCCTGGACGCAAGCTCGTCCTGTTCATAGGCTCCACCATCGGCAACTTTGAGCCAGAGGAAGCACGTCAGTTCCTCGCCCGGGTACGCGCATCGCTCAGCACTGGGGACGCGGTCCTGCTTGGGTTTGACATGGTGAAAGACGCGCGTGTGCTGCATGCGGCCTACAATGATGCCGAAGGAATCACCGAACGCTTCAACAAGAACGTCCTTGGCCGCATCAACCGGGAGTTGGGCGCAGACTTTGACCTGGAGAATTTCCGTCACGTCGCGTTCTGGAGCGCGCGCAGGTCGCGCATTGAAATGCACCTGGAAAGCCGCGTCGATCAGGCTGTCTCAGTTCCCGACCTCGGCCGCACCTTCCATTTCGCTTTCGGCGAGCGCATCCACACCGAGAACAGCTACAAGTTTACGGCGAAATCGATTGCACGCCTGCTGAAGCAGTCCGGTCTGAAGCTCGAGATGACCTGGAGCGATCCCAAGCAGTGGTTCTCTGTTGTTCTGACGCGCGTTTAGCCCGAAAGATCCTTAACATTTCTTTACTCCTCGCGATTCCCTTCCACCTTGAGAGGCCTTTGTAGAAGCTGCTAAAGTAAGTGACTACTTACTTTCAGCTCTCATCCTGATGCCGACACGCCTCTCAGCGACCGACCGCCGCCAGCAGATCCTTGAGGTCGCCTCGGCTATGTTTGCGCGCAACGGTTACCAGGGAACGACGACTCGGGAGATTGCAGAACAAGCCGGCATCAATGAAGCTCTCCTGTTCCGGCATTTTCCCAGCAAAGAAAACCTCTACTGGACTCTGATTGAGGAGCTCTGCAATGCGCGTGGCCGGCGCCACCGCGTCAAGCGCATCCTGGAACTGGGTGGCTCCGACGCTGAAGTGTTCGAGGCCGTGGCCTGCGAGTTCCTTACACGCACGGAACGCGACCGCGAGCTCACGCGGCTGTTGTGGTTCACGGCCCTTGAAAATCATGAACTTTCTGCGCGCTTTTTTAACGCCTTCGTTGCGGAATATTTTGACGCCCTCGCCGGACACATTCGGGCGCGCATACGCCAGGGCGCCTTCCGCAAAACAGACCCTCTGCTGGCCGCACGAGGCTTTCTCGGCATGATTGTGTATCACTTTCTCATCCAGGAATTCTTTGGGGGTGAGGGCCGGCACAAATTCGAGGCGCGGCATGTGGCGCAGACACTGACACAAATCTGGCTGGCGGGCATGACGAATCCGGTTGCTGGCAATGGCACCACCAACCGACATCACGTCCGCTCAGGAAAAAAGACAAATGAAAACTGATCAACGACTCTCGATGATTTTCGCGCTGCTGCTTTTTCTTGTGCTGGCCGGCTGCACTGGCAAGGATTCAGTGGAAGCCGCTAAGCCTGCTACGGTAGCTGCGCCAGTGAAGGTGGCCACAGTGGCCTCCCGCACCATGCCCGTCCAGGTGCAGGCCATTGGCAATGTGGAAACGATCTCGGCTGTGACGATCAAGCCGCAGATCTCAGGCGAGCTTGTGGCCGTTCACTTTAAGGAAGGCGATTTCGTCAAAAAAGGCCAGATCCTCTTCACCATTGATCGCGCTCCTTTTGAGGCGGCATTGCGCCAGGCAGAAGGTACGCTGGCCAGGGATGAAGCGCAGGCGGTGAATGCGAAATTGGATGCAGAGCGTTATCAGGGTCTGGGAGGCGAAGGAGTCGTATCAAAACAGCAGGTGGATGCGGCCGTTGCAGCTTCGAATGCCGCCCAAGCTACGGTAGCCGCCGACAAAGCGGCGGTCGAAACCGCAAAGATCAATCTCCAGTACACCGAAATTTACTCACCTATTAACGGTAGGACCGGTAACGTGGGAGTAAAAGAAGGCAACCTGGTCAAGGCCAATGATGTCCCGGTGCTGGTGACGATAAATCAGATCGAGCCCATTTACGTCACGTTCTCTCTCCCTGAGCAGCAGTTGGCGGAAGTAAAAAAATTCTCGGCGCAGAAACCGCTTGAGGTCGATGCCGCGCCTCAAGGCAGCAGCCAGCATTTCCGCGGCCGGTTGACATTCATTGACAATGCCGTGGACCTCACGACCGGCACCATTAAATTGAAGGCCACCTTCAACAACGGGGAGCACGCGCTCTGGCCCGGACAGTTTGTGGATGTGAGCATGACGCTGAAGTCTCAGCCCAACGCCATTGTGGTTCCCACTTCGGCGCTGCTGACCAGCCAGAACGGAACATTCGTTTACATGGTGGATCAGGAGTTGAAAGCCCAGCCGCAGCCGGTAAAGGTGGCTTGGACCGCCGGAGATGAAACCGTGCTGGCTCCGGGAGGGCTGCAACCAGGACAGCGCGTGGTCACAGACGGCCAATTGCGGCTCACTCCCGGCGCAAAAGTGGAAATCAAGAGCGGCTCATAAGCAGAAAGAAACGCGAGAACATGAACACACAGCTATTCATTCGCAGGCCCATCAGCACCACGCTGATCATGGTGGCGATTCTGCTGTTCGGCATCTTTGCATATCGGCTGCTGCCGGTCAGCGATCTCCCGAATGTTGATTTCCCTACCATCAGCGTGAGCGCCTCGCTTCCGGGCGCCAGTCCGGACACCATGGCCTCGGCCGTGGCGCTGCCGCTGGAAAAACAGTTCTCGACCATTGCGGGCCTCGATTCCATGAGCTCATCGAGCGCCCTGGGCAGCACCAGCATCACCCTGCAGTTCACGCTGGACCGCAACATCGATGCTGCGGCGCAGGATGTGCAGGCCATGATCGCGAAGACGCTCTCACAACTTCCGCCGGAACTGCCCAGCCCGCCCTCGTACCAGAAGGTGAATCCCGCGGACTCGCCCGTGCTCTATCTGGCGCTGAGTGCCCCGACGATGCGGCTTTCCGATGTGGATGAATACGCTGAAACCAACGTGGCCCAGCGCATCTCCATGGTCAGCGGCGTGGCCCAGGTTCAGGTGTTCGGCACCCAGAAGTATGCCGTGCGAGCTCAGCTCGATCCGCGCAAGCTGGCCATTCATCAGATCGGGATTGACGACGTCTATAACGCCATCAACAATGCCAACGTCAATTTGCCCACAGGAACGCTCTTTGGTCATTCGACCGCGTATACAGTCCAGGCGACCGGCCAGCTTCTGCAGGCGAATCAATACAAGCCGCTGATCGTCGCTTACCGCAACGGCTCACCCGTGCGGCTGGACGAAGTGGGAAATGTTTTTGACAGCGTCGAAAACGATAAGACGGCAAGCTGGTACAGCGGCACGCGTTCCATTGTGCTGGCCATCCAGCGGCAGCCCGGCACGAACACCGTGGAGGTGGTGGACAGCATCAAGCAACTGCTGCCCGTAATGAAAGCACAGATGCCCGCCGGGATCGATGTCCAGATTCTTTACGACCGTTCGGTTTCTATCCGCAGCTCAGTGAATGACGTAAAGTTCACGCTGCTGCTCACAGCCGCCCTGGTGATTATGGTGATTTTTCTGTTCCTGCGGAATCTTTCCGCCACCATCATCCCCAGCCTGGCGCTGCCAATGTCCGTCGTGGGCACCTTCTCACTGATGTATCTGCTGGGTTATAGCCTGGACAACCTATCGTTGATGGCTCTAACCCTGTGCGTGGGGTTTGTCGTCGACGACGCCATCGTCATGCTGGAAAACATTGTCCGCCACATGGAGATGGGCACGCCTCCGTACGAAGCGGCCGTAGAGGGCGCACGAGAGATCGGGTTCACGATTCTCTCCATGACGATCTCTCTCGCCGCCGTGTTCATCCCGGTGCTGTTCATGGGCGGCATTGTGGGCCGCCTGCTGCACGAGTTCGCCGTAACCATCGGGTGCGCCATTCTCGTCTCCGGCTTTGTCTCGCTCACGCTCACACCCATGCTCTGCAGCCGGTTCCTGAAAACTGCTTCCCATCAGCAGCACGGATACCTCTACGCGAAGAGTGAAGCTGTGTTTGACGCCATGTTGCACTTTTACGAGTGGAGTCTCAAGGGCGTAATGCGGCACAAGCTGGCCACGCTGATGGTGTCATTTGTGATTTTGTTTTTTACCGGGGTGCTGTTCTACAAAATTCCCAAGGGCTTTCTGCCCAGCGAAGACACCGGCCAGGTATTCGCATTTACGGAAGGCATTCAGGGAATTTCATTTGAAGACATGGTGCGCCACCAACTGGAAGCCGCCAAGGTCATTGGCGAGAGCCCCTACGTGGACAACTACATGTCCACTGTAGGCGGCGGTGGTGTAAATGCCTCGCTGAATTCGGGCAGAATTTTTGCCCGGCTCAAGCCCCGCAATCAGCGGCCGCACGTGGACCAGATCATCCAGGAGCTGCGGCCCAAACTGGCGCAGATTCCCGGCGTCAACGTATACCTGCAGAACTTGCCTCCCATCCGAATTGGCGGCCAGCTCACCAAGAGCCAGTACCAGTTCACGCTGCAGAGTCCGGATACAGCAGAGCTTTACCAGTTTGCTCCGCAACTGGAGCAGCGCCTACGTGGACTTCCTCAGCTTCAGGACGTGACCAGCGACTTGCAGATCAAAAATCCGCAGGTGGAAGTTCAAATCGATCGCGATAAAGCCGCGGCTCTGAACGTTGATCCGCGCGCTGTAGAAGACGCGCTGTATAGCGCCTACGGTTCGCGGCAGATCTCCACCATCTACGCGCCCAATAACCAATACAAGGTCATTATGGAATTGCAGCCGCAGTTCCAGCTCAATCCCGAAGCCCTGAGCATGCTCTACATCCACGCGCGCAGCGGACAACTGGTGCCGCTGGGATCGGTGGCCGGGTTTAAGAAGGACGTCGGGCCCCTGACCGTCAACCACCTGGGCCAATTGCCCGCGGTGACTTTGAGCTTCAATCTCCGACCTGGTGTTGCACTGGGCGATGCCATTACCGCCGTAAACCGCGAAGCCGCGCAGGTGCTTCCCTCCACCATCACCACCAGCCTGCAAGGTACGGCACAGGCGTTTGAGTCATCGTTCAAAGGCCTGGGCCTGCTGCTGGCGATGGCGATCCTGGTGATCTACATCGTCCTGGGAATTTTGTACGAAAGCTTCATCCACCCCATCACCATTCTTTCCGGCTTGCCGTCGGCGGGTGTGGGCGCACTGCTCACGCTGATGATCTTCCACAAAGAACTCAGCCTCTATGCGTTCGTTGGCGTAATCATGCTGGTGGGATTGGTCAAGAAGAACGCTATCATGATGATTGACTTCGCCCTCGACACGCAGCGCGAAGAAGGCAAGAGCGCCGCCGAGGCCATCTACCAGGGCGCGCTGATCCGCTTCCGTCCCATCATGATGACAACCATGGCCGCGCTGATGGGAACGCTGCCCATCGCCGTCGGGTTTGGCGCAGGGGCCGAGTCCCGCCAGCCGCTCGGACTTGCTGTGGTGGGCGGCTTGATCTTCTCCCAGACGCTTACTCTTTACATCACGCCGGTCTATTACTACTACCTCGACAAGGTGCAGCACCGCTTCGGCAAGCTGTTCGGAAAGAAAAAGGAGCGGGTGCACGAAGGAGCATTGGAAGCAGCAAGGTAATTTGATCGCCCGAGATCACCCGCACTCAAGCGGCAGTGTGTATGAAAGCTGTGGCAGCGCGCAGCCTTAGGTTCAGAGGACTACGAAAATCTCCTCGAGCGCTTTCTTCCCAGTGGACGCGCCACAACGCGTTCGCAGTTGTGAGGGCGGGCAGCTTACGAATTCAACCCGTAAAGACTCTAACAACCCGGCTCGGGAGGGCGGAATCGAAGCCGCGTATAGGAAACATCCTGGAGTAAACCTATGCATCGATTCCTGCTTGCAATGCTTCTTCTTTGCTTGTTCGTGTTGGGCCAGTCGCCGGAGGCCGTTCAGCAGAGTCCAAGTCCCAGTCCAAGCCCCTCGCCGACGTCATCGCCTTCCACTCTCACGCCGTCAGACATCACGCCCACGCCGACAGCCACACCCACGCCCAGCCCCTCGGAGACGCCGACGCCCACAGAAACACCCACGCCAACCGCTTCGCCGACTCCAAGCGGGTCGTAAAGCTGCAAGACCCGCGCGCAAGTTAGGTACGCGGTGGTGTGGCTGTCACCTCAAGAGGCATCTACAAGCGGGAGCGTGGCGCGAACAACCGTCGCTGCACGTTCCAAGCTGTAACTTTCTTTGAACCCTTTCCGGCCCCTCGCGTAATCAAATCGAGACAACGTGAGGCAAGAACATGGTGCCCGACAAGGAGAACGGAAATGAGCGAACACTACCATGACCCGGGTGATCTGCGCTTTCTGAAGGAAATGGGCAAGTTCGCGCCCACAGAATTTAACGCCTGGCTCAACCTTGACAAAATTGTTGGCCGCGAAGATGGGGCCATTCCGCGGAAGTATCGCGAGATGATTGCCCTCGCCGTAGCCTGCACCACCCAGTGCCCCTACTGTATTGAAGTACATGTAAAAGCGGCCAAGACCGCGGGCGCCACGCGCGAGGAAAT
>DATNDP010000060.1:0-6806 GCA_035553195.1 Candidatus Acidiferrales bacterium | reverse complement strand
GGCCACAACCAGCGGCCCATCAGCGGCATCTTGGAATACTGGGAGGGCGCCATGAAACTTACAGTCCTTGCTCCGCTAGTTCTGCTGGCAGCCGGCGCGGTGGCCCAATCCACCCACGTGCTGCCCAAAGATACTGAGATCAAAGTCAAGACCAATACCGCGATTCCGGCCAAGCCGGCCGCCAACGCGCACTACGGCGCCACGGTGAGTGACGATATTAAGGATACGTCGGGAGCGCTGGTGATTCCCCGCGGCTCAACGGCGCTGCTGGTGGCGGTGCCGAACTCGAATGGCAAAGACACCACTCTGGATTTGCGGTCGGTCACGGTGAGAGGCCGCCGATATCTGCTGGAAACCGCGGACAAAAGTTCAGCTCCGGGCGGGCTGGGCGCAAATCAGCGTACCGCCAAGTACGTGGGCGGCGGAGCGGCGATTGGAGCGGTCCTGGGCGCAATCTTTGGCGGTGGCAAAGGCGCTGCCATTGGAGCTCTGGCCGGCGGCGCAGGCGGCGCAGGCGCGCAGGTCTATACCGGACGCAAGAAAGAGCTGCCGCCAGAATCCGAACTCAAGTACAAGCTGGCGAGCGATCTAAGGATGCGTCCCGCGGCGAGGAGCCAGGGACTGCAGAAGCGGTAAAGCAGCGGCCACCAAAAAACCTACCGCTGATAACACGGATGAAGGCGATTGCCAGAAATGCCAAAATTGCCAAAGATTGAAAATTGAAAGGCACTCTCCGGATCATCTGCGCGAATCAGGGCTATCAGTGTAATCAGCGGTAAGATTTTGGTTTTCCGGTGTCCCGACCTTCTCCGTGCGTCCATCCGCGTTGATCTCGCGGTGATCCGCGCTAAGTTTTCACCTGAACTGACTCCGAAAAACGGCCTTGATGTGCGCGAGGCGTTCTTCCAGTGCGTGATGTTCCGCCCGCAGTTCCAGGTCCCGCGCAGTTGAGATGGCGGAGTAAAACGCCTCCTTCGCGTCACTGTAATACGCTGTCGCCGAAGAGGGCGAGATCACGTCATACATGTCGCTGTAGGCACGTTCTCCCAGCAGCTTGAAATAGTCGAGCCGCCGAAGCAGGTAGTCGGTCCACCAGTCAAGGTAGTGCTGGGGGCCGCAGCATTCCACGTTGTCGTCGGGAAGCTCGAGACGAATGCCGGTCTCGCTCGCCGCGCCGCACATGCAGCAGGTGGCGGGCGCGACCCGCGGGGCGGCGAGGTTCACCCATGGAAGTGCGACGTTGCCATGACTCGCAAAGATCGAGTAGATGGCGCCGAGGGGCGAATCGGTGGGAGCGCTGAAGTTCTTACAAAACGTGGTGAGCGGCTCCCGGATATCAAACCCGCGGATGGAGCAGAACGCGTCAGCGTGTTGGCCATCACCATCTGCGGAGGACTGACCCGTGCGCGGGCGGTAATTGCGGCATTCCCGGCAGTTGCCGGTCGGGGAGAAGAGCGTCAGCGCGGGTTGTTCCCTGGCCGCCTCGGCAGGGCCGACTGGTTTCGTTTCCAGCGGCGCTGATTTCCGCTGAAAGATGGCTTTGAGCGCTGAAAGCAGATCAGGCATTCGGGTGAGATCATTTTGGCATCGTTCTGCCAAACCGCAAAACCTTACCGCGGATGAACGCGGATAAACGCGGATTTCCGTGCTACCGTATTCTTATCCTGCCCGTCGATGATTTAGATGGCCTACGAACGCCAGATCCTGCTCTCCACCAGACCCGTCCCGCGACGCTCTTTCATCTTCCTGTCGCTTTGTGGGCACCTGCTGGCGCTCGGCCTGGTGCTCGCGTTTCTGCACGCAACCCGTCCGCGCATTGTGCCGGTGAAGCTGGAAACCGCGCAGGCATTGCCCGCCGCCACGCATCTTGTCTTTAAGTCTGCCGAGGGAAGGAGCATGCAGGCGCCTGCGAGCAAGCTCCGGCTGCACAAGAAAAAGCAGCAGCCGCAACTGATCGCCCCTGAGAGCGAACCCATAGCAGAAGGAGCGGCCACCAAGGTGCTGCGCCAGCATGCACATAACGCCACCGCGGGCATGCTCGACACCATCAAGGTGAGCCAGTTCTACGGCATGAACTGGGACGATTACCAGTTGGCAATTCACATTGCCGGCGAGCTGCCGGTGATTGCAGCGGATGAGCTGCCAGCGCACTTTCAGCAACTGGTCACGGTGGAAGTAACGATTGACGTAGATGGCCATGTCGCTGACGCGCGGATCATCGGCGGTTTGGTTACACGGCCCATCGAGCAGAAGCTGCTTGCTGCCATTCGCGATTTTAAATACACCCCGGCGAAACACTACGGCACTCCCATACCGTCGCAGGTGGATGTGATCGTCCATATTCCGAGCTAGTGAATCGCCGTGATGTCCGTGATCGCGCGACTTCGCACGTGATCGGAACACCAAAACCCTGCCGCTGATTACTTCTGATCCGGCAAGCACGGGACAGGTCACACTGAATTGCGCGAAAACAAAACCGCCGTGAGGCTTGCGACGTCAAAGTTTCGGTTGGGAAGTCAAGCATAAACTCCACGTGCCGCGAAACTTAGAGGCCTCTCATAATTCAGAATGTCACCAGTTTCCTCTTGAGGCAGAGTAGCTTCTGGCCTAAAGTCGCAGCAAAGAAATCAAAGGCTCAACAAGAATGTTTGCTCCCAGGAATTTTTCCATGCCGTTTATTCATACGCCGTCGTCCAGCCATCCGGAAATCGTGATTTCTCATTGTGCAACGTGCGGCTGTTTGGTCGGCGCGAGCCCCAGGCACACGCTGATCTCCACCATGGAAGCGATCCACCACTGCCCTGTGCCGCCGCGGCCTGCCGTTCATCGCAGTGCAGCAAGCGGTCCGCCCAGCCGGCATGCCAAGAGACGCCCACAGAGTTAATTTTCACGTGAAGATGTTGCGTTGAGGCGGAGTTAATTGTCCGCGGCGGGCGCGTTCGCTTGCGAAGCTGCTGCGTGCCGCATGTCCCGGATCTTGCACGTGGGTGGAAGCTCAAAGCGTTGCGGGTCGGGTTCGGACAACGTAATGTCCATCACCTTGAAGGACTGATCGCCGTGTAGCGGATCAACGCGCAGCACGCGCAGGTTCAGCCCCAGCTGCGGTGAAAACCAGAATTCTTTACTGATTTCCAGCGGCGCGCTGTTACCCTGCGTGCCAGGAGGAATGATGCGTGTGTCTTTCGTGCCAACTGCATCCAGGCCTTCAATCGATCGCGTGCCCAGGTCGCTGTGAATGATGTTGGAGTTTGCTGCGATTGCCTTGGGCTGTCTGCGATGTTGTTGAGCAGTGTTAGATATATTGGCGTTTGAAGGCGCATCCGCCGTGATTGTCTGTGGAGTCACGGCGCGAAGCAGACGTTCCGGGAAGTAGTTGCGCAGCGTGCACTCGGTCAGCTCGGCGTTGCAGAAGTACTTGGTGTGCTTGACCGGATTGCTGATTTCAACCCAGCGAACCTGCGGCTCTTTGTCGCTGCCGTCCGGCACCAGCGTGCGGCGCTCCTGGTAGATGTTGCCCTGACTGTCGCGCACAACCAGGCGATGGTTTTTCACCACCAGCGTGCTTCCGTCAGCCGGATGGCGAGTCCACTCCAGCGCGACTGTTGCCTGGAACGGCGCGTTGGTCAACGGAGGAATCGAGATGCTGTCAACCATCTCTTGTGTCCCGCCGTCGGGCGCGTGTACTGGGTTGTCTGGAGTCTGTGCCTGGACGAGCAGGCCTGTGGAGAAAAAGCAAGCAGCAACTGCCAGGATCGAACGTCTGGACATAAGCCACCTCGAGCCGGACTTATTCTGCCAGAAAAGCTGCTGAAATGCATCTGCGCCCGCATCACCGCAATGATCGGATATGTACGAGCCTATTCGTACCGCAGCGCCACCATGGGATCCACTTTCATTGCCCGCCTTGCCGGTAAATAGCACGCCAGAATTGCCACGGCGAGCAGAACCGCTACGCTAATCAGAAACGTAATTGGATCGTACGCTGCCACACCATAGAGCTCGCTCTTCAGGAAGCGCGCGAGCCACAGCGCCGCCGCGAGTCCCGCGCCCAGGCCGGCCGCAGCCAGCCACAGACCTTCCATCAATACCATCTTCCCAATCACGCCCGGCGTTGCCCCGAGCGATGCCCGAACGCCAAACTCCTTTGTCCTGCTGGCGACTGAATATGAGACGACGCCGTAGACGCCCGCCATTGCCAGCAACAGCGCCACCAGCCCAAACGCACTCAGCAGCCAGGTGCGGAAGCGCGGTTGCGCCGTAGACGCTTCAAGCACGCCCGGCATGGTTTCAACATCGGTGACGGGTAGGTTTTTGTCTATGCTGGCTACGGATTGACGAATTGCACTCACCACACTCGCAGGCGGCAATGTGCTCTTGACCACCACCTCTCCACCCCAGAACGGCGCCTGCGCAAAGGGCACATACATCATTGGTCCCGGTTCCTTGGTCAGCTCCGCATCTCGGATATTGGCTACCACGCCAACAATTTCGCGTGCCTGGTCGGACTCGGGCGGAAAGCCAAAGATGAGCTTCCTTCCTATGGGATTTTCATTTTTGAAGTACCGCCGCGCAAGCGCTTCGCTGATGATGGCCACTCGCGGTGAGGAGGTGGAGTCGTCGGCGGTGAAGAGGCGGCCCCGCAGTACAGGAATTCCCATCAGGCCAAAGTAGCCGGGACTTACAGAAACGTAGTCCGCATTCTGCTGCACTCCGGGCGGCAGCGGCGCGTTGCCGGCGATGGTGAAGCCGAGATTTACAAAACCGTCCGCCAAGGGCAGCGGAACAGCGAGCGCCGAATCTTTCATCCCCGGCTGCGCCTGAAGACGCTCCAGCAATGAATCAGAAAACGTGGCCCATTGTTGCGGCGTTTTGTACTCGTATCGCGGCAGCGAAACCATGGCTTTGGTCACGTTCGCCGCGGTGAAACCGGGATCGATGGCCGTCATTCTTCGCAGGCTCTGGAGCAGCAGCCCAGCTCCTATTACCAGCACCATGGCCAGGGCTATCTCTGCACCAGTCAGAAAGCTGCGCAGACGCAGCCGGCCTCGGTCTGAGCCGGATTGTGCCGAGCCTTCGCGGAGATTCGATTGCACGCCGGATTTTGAGGTGAGGATGGCGGGCGCGAGGCCGAACCCGATCATCGCTACCGCTGAAATAAGCAGCCCAAAAGCGAGAACCCAACCATCCACTGCTATAGGCCGATTCGCCATTCCATCGGCGGGTAGCAGCGAGGCAAGCGCGTGCGTGCTCAACCAGGCGAGAGCTATTCCAAGTATTGCGCCGAAAAGCGCGAGGACAGCGCTTTCCGTAAGGAACTGCCGGATAATTCGTCCCCGCGCGGCCCCGAACGCCTGCCGCAGCGCCACTTCTCGCGCGCGGAACGTGGCGCGCGCCAGCAGCAGGTTGGCAACGTTCACGCAAGCCAGCAGAAGCACCAGCCCGACTGCGCCCAGCAATACGAGCAGCGGCGTTCTAATGTTGCCGACGATCACGTCCTGCAGGGGTGCGATCTGCACATCCCATCCGCCGTTCTGGTCAGGAAATTCCGCTTGCAGTCGCTTTCCCATGGCATCCACTTGCGACTGCACGCTGGCCAGAGATGCACCAGGCTTCAGGCGTCCCATCACCCCCAGGAAATGTCCGCCCCGCCGGGGAATGAACGTGCTGAAGAGCGGGTCCTGGGCCACCGGAATCCATATCTCCTGCTGTGGGCCCAGGATGGGAACGCGAAAACCAGCGGGCATAATGCCGACAACCGTGTAGCTCTGCTGATCTAGATGGATAGGTTGACCAACGAGGCGAGGGTCCGCACCGAACCGGGTGCGCCAGAGCCCTTCACTCACCACCACGACCGGGGCCGCTCCTTTGATTTCATCCCCGGGTAGCAAGTAGCGCCCGGCGATGGGATTTACGTTCAGCAGAGGAAAAGCTTCAGGCGTGACCACCACCGTGGCGACGATCGTGGGATCGCCGGCGCCTGTAAGCGTGAGGTCATGGCGATTAGCTCCGGCGACCGCGTCGAAAACCCCGCTCTCCCTGAATGCCTTCACGTCCTGATAGGAACAGCCGTTGAACTTCACTCCCTGCCGCGCATTGGCCTCAAAGACGCTGACCAGTTGCCCCGGATTGGGGTAAGGCAGCGGGCGCAACAGCACGGAGTTGACCACGCTGAACATCGCCGTATTGGCGCCGATGCCCAGCGCCAGAGTAATGATCACCACCAGCGTAAAACCCGGGGACTTGCGCAGCAGCCGGAAACCATAGCGGACGTCCTGACGCAGGTTGTCGATCCACGTCCAGCCCCAGGCCTTGTGAATCTCTTCGCGCAATTGCAGCGTGTTGCCGAACTGCCGCTGTGCAGCATTGCGAGCCTGATCAGCCTTCACCCTGCCATCATCGTGAATTTGCCTCGCGCGGAGGTCGCGATGGAGGCGCATCTCTTCTTCCATTTCAGCGTCGAACTGATCCCGGCGCGCGAACATCATGCGCGCTCGCCGCCTGCTCTCAGTCAACCAATCAGACAACTTCATGAAATCGCCCCCTAGGCCATCTCGATCACACGTGCGACCGCGCCGATCACGCGATCAAAGCGCGCGATCTCCTGCTCCAGTTGTTTTCTACCTGCGGCGGTCAGCCGGTAGTAGCGCGCGCGACGGTTTTCTTCTGTGGCGCCCCACTCCGCTCTGACCCAGCCCTTGATCAGCATCCGCTGCAGCGCCGGATAGAGCGAGCCTTCTTCCACCTGCAGAATGTCCTGGGAAAGCGTTTCAATGGCTTTGGCGATTTCGAAGCCGTGCAGCTCGCCT
>DATNDP010000059.1:0-9337 GCA_035553195.1 Candidatus Acidiferrales bacterium | reverse complement strand
CTCGGCTTGTAGCCGCGTGAGCACTCAAGGGCTGGCATCCTGAGGACAACGGCGCGCCATCGCAAAGACAGGAGTGCAAGGGAGGAACAGCTATGCCATCAAGATCAGGACGCAGCAGCAGAAGCAAGAGCAGTTCGCGTTCAGCAAGTTCGAGGTCCAAAACAAGTTCACGCGGGAGCCGCAGAGGAAGCACGCGGAGCACAAGTTCCAGCCGGTCAAAATCGGCCGGCAGCCGGTCAGCGAGCGCAACAAGCAGGTCCAGAGCGACATCGGCGAGGTCAAGTCGTTCAGCCACATCCGCAAGGAGCAGCCGCAACCCGAGTTCTCGCGGAGCGTCTTCGAAGTCGAAGGCGAGCAGCCGGCCGCTGACTGATCATGAAGAGATTCGCCGTTGGGCGGAAGAGCGCGACGCGAGCCCGGCCTGCGTGCGCGGGACTGGCGGCAGTGAAGACATTGGCATGATCCGTCTCGATTTTCCCGGCTATAGCGGAGGCGACTCGCTGGAGCGCATTGAGTGGGACGAGTGGTTCCAGAAGTTCGACGAACGCAGGCTCGCGCTGCTGGTACAGGAAAAAACGGCGCGCGGCGAGAGGAGCAATTTCAACAAGCTGGTGAGCAGAGAGACGGCTGGCAGTGGTGGGCGCGGCCGATCGGGGAAGAAATCGGCGAGCGGAAGCCGGGGAGGCGGCTCAAAAAGAAGAGCGGCATAGTACAAACGCACCTTGCGCCCGGGCTGAACTGCGTCCGGGCGTTTTTATCTGTCCCGCCTGTATTCGACCTCAAGCGTCATGTTGGTGGGTACGCGTTTACCGTTCAATTGCCCCGGTTCGAATTTCCACCTCTTGACGATCGTCTCTGCGGCACTTTCGTCCACACCCAGACCGATGGGGCTGATGATTGCAGGCGCCGTCACGCGGCCGTTTTCATCGATAGTAGCTACGAATATATCGGTACCGTGTACCAGAGCTCGACCAATCTGCCCGCCATAGTCCGGCTCCGGCGTGTACTTTGGCTTGGGTGGAGTGATACCAGGCGCGTTATGGCCAGCCCCCGAATGCGCGGCGCGCGACAGCTCTGAGAATCGTTTCTCTTTAGCCTGTCCTGGGGTGAATTCCCACTGCCCACCGTGGCTGCTTGGATCTACCCTGCTGCGGACATAATCTTTCCACAGGTCAGGAACTGCAGCGAGAAGGTCCTGCTCAGTAAAGGCGAACACTTTTCCCATTACCGATTCGGGAGTTGCACCGGGCGACCTCTGGATACGAATAGTGGCGACGCTGCCAATCGGATCAGGCAAGTACAGCGGACTCTTGCCCACACCGTAATCGGAGAGAGAGCCATTTTCGTTCAGTAGGCCGATGCGCCTGCCGCGGATCTCCAATTCATCCTTATTAAACTTGATTTCGGCGATCTGAAGCTGGCCATAGAGTGTCCATGGGCCTTCTTTGCCGGGCTTAATGGGATTGCCTCTTGCGTCATAGTTCTGCGAATTTGAGCGAAAGGAATGGCGCAGAGTAAGAATCCTGCCCTTGTACTCTTGGTTGAGGCTGGTCAAGTTCGACTGGGCCAACAAGACTGATGCCGAAAGGAGCACCGCCAAAACGACCATCTTTCGTCCCATGCAAATCTCTGATGAAAGCGGAATGCGCGGGGATGTGGGACGACAACACACGGTTACGAACCGGCTGTGACTTCAGTTGATGTTGAACTGAATTTCCAGGCCCATCTCAACCGCGACCGGTTTGCCGTTGCGGGTGGCGGGTTTGAATTTCCATTTCTGCACAGCGGCGATGGCCTTTTCGTCCAAGCCCAGGCCCATAGGACGACGGATGTCCGGGAGTAATACCTTCCCGTTTTGGTCGATAATTGCATCGAGGACCACGACGCCGCGAATCGTATAGTCTGCGATATCAGGAATCGAGCGTGTCTGCGGATCCATGAGGTCAGGTCCCGGCGTAAACACCGGTTGTGGCGGTTTGATGATCTTTGTGTCGAGTTTGACCACTTGAAGGCGCGCGATTTCTGATGCTCTTGTTTCCTCCAAGGATTTGACAACATCTCCGTGCCCGTAGTGCTTTGCCAGAAAAGGGCGCCAGTATTCAGGCGCCTCGGCAATCAATTCCTGCTCATTTCTTACGAAGACGCTGTCAATGATTGCGGTTGCCTCTGCGGGATCTCTTAGGGGGGCGCCCAACTCGACTTCTATTTTGACTTTATCTTTCCATTTGGTTTTCGCTGGTAGCAGACGTTGGCGCCGCGGATCAAACGCGTACCAGCGCCGCTTCCCCTTGATCGTGAGCGTTTTCGAAGTGACCTGGACATCATCGACCACAATGGCCCCATCGACAGTCCAGGGCGTTTCCTCACCGGGTGGGAGGCGTCCGCCCGACGAATCGAATTTCAGCCACTCGCCATGCGCGGGATGGCGCAGGATCAGGACCTGATCCTTGTATTGCCTGGTCAAAGCGGTTCCTAAGTCTCCGTCCGCGGCAACCAGGGTTGAACAGAGCGCACTGAGCACAAGCGTGAGAAAAGCGGCAGTCTTCATGGGACTTAACGAGATGCAGTTTAGCCCCGATTGCACGAGGCGCAAGAGCAAAATTCCTGTGACTCAAGGCCGTCGCCTGCCGTGGTACGAGGGCGTTCCTAAGTGGTACACTAGTGACCGGTGGGATACGGGCAGCGTTGACACAAGTGCGCTGATTTAAGTATCCTTTAAACTTCACTGCTCTGCAGTAGCCCGCCTGGTGTCTTCCATTCAGGAAGTAGTAAGCGGCGTCAATCGAGCGGTCTTTCTTAAGTCGTTATATTCTCAGGAGTTTGAGGCATGGTTACCCGTTTTCCAAGCGGGCAGGAAATTGCGCGCAAATGGCACGTTGTGGACGGTTCGGGGCTGACTCTGGGCCGGCTGGCGTCACAGGTGGCGCGCATCCTGTCCGGAAAAGAGAACCCGCAATACACGCCGTTTTTGGACACCGGCGATCACGTGATCGTCATCAATGCGGAGAAAGTGCGCGTGACCGGCATGAAGGCCGAACAGAAGGTCTATCGCCACTACACCGGATTTCCCGGCGGTCTGCGTGAAGAAGAGTTCCGCAAGCGCTTTCAGCGCAAGCCGGAGCAGGTGGTGCAGGAAGCGATCCTGGGCATGCTGCCCAAGAGCAAGCTGGGGCGCGCCATGGGCAAAAAGCTGAAGGTCTATAAAGGCGACAAGCACATTCATCAGGCACAGAAGCCTGAGCCGCTGGCGCTGGCCACCCGGTAACGCGAAAAGAGGAATTTTCAGTCCCAAAGCGGGACAGGAGTCATAACAAGAAGATGGCTGAACAAGTTCAGTATTACGGCACCGGACGTCGCAAATCGAGCGTGGCCCGAGTTTTTCTGCGGCCCGGGAGCGGCAAGTTCACAGTGAACGACCGCGAGTTCGACAAGTATTTTCTTACCGACGCTCAACGGTCCGAGATTCGGCAGCCGCTGGTGGTGAGCGAGACCACGTCTACGTTTGATATCCATGCCAACGTGGATGGCGGCGGCATCAATGGCCAGGCTGGGGCTTTGAAGATGGGCATTGCCCGCGCCCTGCTGGAATTCAATGTTGAATTGCGCAAAAAGCTGAAGGTGGAAGGCTTTCTCTCCCGTGACGCTCGCGGCAAAGAGCGCAAGAAGTACGGGCAGAAGGGTGCTCGTAAGCGCTTCCAGTTCAGCAAGCGATAATAGGGTTTTGTGGGGCGGCATGATGCTGTCCTGTATTTGGTGAAAGTTTGGGGTTCGCTCCCCGCCTGCGGTCCCGAAGGCGGAAAGAGCGGCAGTGAACCGGGACAAAATCTTCCCTCCCGCTGAGCCGGGAGCGGACAGGGGAATCAATCCCGAGCGGGCAAGTTGCCGCGGAGGATGCAATTCAATAAGGAGGTCTTTTGGCTAACATCACCATGAAGGAGTTGCTCGAAGCAGGTGTTCACTTCGGGCACCAGACCAAGCGCTGGAATCCCAAGATGAAGGAGTTCATCTTTGGTGAGCGCAACGGGATTTACATCATCGACCTGCAGAAAACGCTCAAGATGTTCAAGGACGCGAGCAAGTTCGTGCAGGACTCGGCCGCCGAGGGCAAGACGGTCCTCTTTGTCGGCACCAAGCGGCAGGCGCAGGACGCCATTGCCGAAGAAGCGCAGCGCTGCGGCATGTTCTACGTGAATAACCGCTGGCTGGGCGGACTGCTCACCAACTGGGTGACAGTACAGAAATCCGTGAAGCGGCTCAAGGATCTCGACGAAATGGCCACGGATGGCCGCTACGAGCTGCTGCCGAAAAAAGAAGTTATCAAGCTGGAGCGCGAGCGCAAGCACCTGCAGGCGAATCTGGCCGGCATCAAGAGCATGAGCCGGCTGCCTGATCTCATTTTTGTCATCGACTCGAACAAGGAAGCCATTGCGGTGAAGGAAGCCCGCAAGCTGGGCATTCCAGTGGTCGCGGTGGTGGATACGAACTGCGATCCCACGGAAGTCGACTGGGTGATCCCGGGCAACGATGACGCGTTGCGCGCGATCCGGCTGTTTGCATCCAAGGTCGCTGATTCCATTGCTGAAGGCGCGCAGGCCGCGTCCGACAAGCAGCAGGAAGAAATTGCCAGCGCCATCGAGCAGCCTCAGGCTGAGACTAAGCACGTTCCCACTTCCGCCGATCTGATGGAAGAAGAAGAGCTGAATATGGAAGAAGTGCTCGGCGGAAAGATGCGCAAGGCGCCGGAATCGGAGACGGCCCCCGAAACCGAGACGCCGGCGGTGGACGCAGTCGCAAAAGGACAGTGAGGTTAAGTCCTCCAAACCAGAGTTTCGCAAACAACATCTATTTGTCCCCGCGAAACAAACTTTTCGCGGGGTAAGTTTTGTATAAAGGATTTATAGAGGATTTCATGAAAACGGAAGGAACTATGAGCACGACCGCAGCCCCCGGGGAAAACGACGGAAAGAAGCCGAACATTTCAGCTGCCCAGGTGAAAGAGCTCCGCGAGCGCAGCGGCGCTCCCATGATGGACTGCAAGAACGCGTTGGCCGAAAGCAAAGGCGACGTCGAACAGGCGCTGGTGTGGCTGCGGAAAAAGGGTCTTTCCACCGCGGCCAAGAAGGCCGCGCGCGTGACCAGCGAGGGCTCGGTGGCCAGCTACATCCACGCCGGCGGCAAGATCGGCGTGCTGGTGGAAGTGAACTGCGAAAGCGACTTCGTTGCGCGCACCGACGACTTCAAGGACCTGATCAAGGACATCGCCATGCACATCGCGGCGGCGGACCCCAAGTTCGTCCGCAAGGAAGATGTGACGCCTGAGGCTTTCGAGAAAGAGAAAGACATTTACCGTGCGCAGGCGGCCGCGACCGGGAAACCGCCACAGGTGGTGGAAAAGATCGTGGAAGGCAAGATGGCGAAGTTCTACGAGGAAGTGTGCCTGCTCGATCAGCCATTCGTGAAGGAGCCCGGAATCACCGTGCACCAGCTCATCGCGAGCAAGATTGGCAAGCTGGGCGAGAACATCTCTGTGCGGCGCTTTGCCCGCTTCAAGGTGGGCGACGTGGGCGAGACCATCGCCATCAGCAATCCGCAGCAGGAAGCGAAAGCAGAGTAGCCTGTCAGCCGCGAATTTACGCTAATAAAGCAAATTGAGCCGCCTGTTCCGGGCGGCTCTCTTTTTGATTCGCGTTATTCGCGGCTACTCCTCCACCTCCACCACCTCGCCTCTCTCCGCCTTGAACTGCGTGATGATCTTCTCCTGGTTGACGGAGGGGACGTAGTCGTAGTGAGAGAGCTCCATGTTGAAGCTGCCGCGGGCCTGCGTCATGGATGTGAGTTCGGCGCCATAGGTGAGCATTTCCGCCATGGGGACTTCAGCCTTCACTATGGTCTTGCCGCCTTTATTTTCCATGCCCTGAATGCGTCCGCGGCGGGAGTTGAGGTCGCCCATGATGCTGCCGGCAAACTCGTCGGGGATCGTGATTTCCACTTTCATAATGGGTTCGAGCAGCGTGGGCTTGGCCTGCTCCATGGCTTTTTTGAACGCGATGCGGCCGGCGGTCTTGAACGAGAGCTCGTTTGAGTCCACATCGTGGTAGCTGCCGTCATAAAGGATCACGCGGAAATCGACCACGGGGAATCCCGCCAGATAACCGCGCTGCGCGGCCTCGACAATCCCCTTTTCCACAGCTGGAATAAAGTTCTTGGGGATGGCGCCGCCAAAAATGTCGTTGACGAACTCGAAGCCCTTGCCGCGCTCCATGGGTTCCATCTTGATTTTGCAGTCGCCGTACTGGCCGTGGCCGCCGCTCTGCTTTTTGTGGCGGCCCTGCACATCGGCTTTGCCGCGAATGGTTTCGCGATACGGGACCTTGGGCGCCTTAAGGTTCACTTCCGTGTGGTAGCGCTTCTTGAGCTTGGAGACGATAACCTCAATATGCTGCTGGCCGGTGCCGGCGATGAGGAATTCTTTTGTCTGCTCATCGCGGAAGAAGCGGACCATCTGGTCTTCTTCCATCAGCTTGTGCAGACCGTTAGAAAGTTTGTCTTCATCATTGCGGCTCTTGGGCTCGATCGCAAAGGTGATGGCCGGTTCGGGCAGCGTAGCACCGGGATACTGAATGGGGTTGGCCTTGTCGCCCAGCGTGTCGCCGGTGAGGGTGTCTTTCAACTTGGCTATGGCGCCGATATCACCCGCGTGCAGTTCAGGTACCGGGATCAGGTTCTTGCCCTGCGGCAATGACAAGTGCGAAAGCTTCTCCGAGCTGGAGCGATTGAAATTCTGCAATGTCGCGTCATTCTTCACCACGCCGGAAAAAACTTTGAAGTAAGTAATGCGTCCGGCAAAGGGATCGTTAGCCGTCTTGAATACGTAAACGGAAGCGGGTTCAGCATCGGTCACTTTGCGTTCGGAGCCATGGCCGTTGCCGCTCGCATCAGGCGCGGCATGGACGGCGGCATGCTCGGCTGCAGTGGGACAGTAATCAACCACGAAATCCAGCAGATGATCAGTGCCGATATTCCCAAGGCCTGAGGCAAACAGCACCGGGAAAATCTTGTCGTCGCGAATCGCTTCATGCAGCGCGGGAATCAGGTGCTCTTCAGAGATGGTGCCCTTGTCGAAGAACTCCTCCATCAGCTCGTCTTTCCCTTCGGCCACAATCTCCACCAGCTTCTCGTGGGCCTCCTGGGCAGCAGATTGCAGATCGCCGGGGATGGCGCCTTCCTTGCCTTTGCCATTGCCACCCAAGTCGTACGTGTACGCTTTCATGGTGACCAGGTCGATCACGCCTTTCAGGTCTTTCTCTTTGCCGATGGGGAGCTGAACGGGGACAACCTGGCGGCCGAAGGCGGCGCGCAGGCTCTCCAGAGCCGTTTCATGGTTGGCGCGCTCGCGATCCATGCGGCTTACCACGATCACGCGCGGCAGGTTGATCTCTTCTGCGTACTGCCAGACCTTTTCCGTTACCACCTCCACGCCGGACACGCCGTCCACCACCACCATGGCCGCTTCGGCAGCGCTCATGGCGACTTTGGCCTCGTGCGCAAAGAGTGTGAAACCGGGAGTATCCAGCAGGTTGATCTTGCAGTTGTGCCACTCCACCGGCGCGATTCCGGCCGAGACAGTCATCTGGCGGGCAATGGCTTCTTCGTCGTAGTCGGTGACCGTAGAGCCGTCGTCCACGCGGCCCAGCTTGCTGGTGGCGCCGCCGGTGTACAGCATGGCTGAAACCAGGGAAGTCTTTCCGGAATGGGAGTGCCCAATGACAACAAGATTGCGGATATCCTTGCCTTCGTAAACCTTCAAAGCGCCTCCTTAGCGGCGAGCCCCGGGCCCGACAGCAGACGAATTTTTGATCCGAAAAGTTGTACTTGGCGGTTAACTTTTGGTCAAGAGGGTCGTGGACTCCAGGGTGGAAGTGATTCAAGAACCTGCTAAGCAGATATTATCTCGCCGGGGCGGGAGTTTTGGGAAGAGGGACAGGGGATCGCCGGGATCGCCGACATCGCGCGTAATCGGGCCTAGGATGCAACGGCCGATTGCGTCGATCCCTGATCCAACCGGCGGGCCGTGAGGTGCTCCCGCAGACGCAGGGATGAGCGTTCGACCGCCAAACCGGGAGGATCATTGCGGGTACCGTACTGCTGCCGAATAGGACTGCTTAAAAGCCCAGCGTTTCATCAGCCGAAGGGCCGTAAGTTGCCGGCACCGGCTGGCCGCTCAGTCGGAGATAAACGCCCAGCTGGGCGCGGTGATGCACCAGATGATTGAGAAACATCTGCCGATAAGCAAGAAAGCGTGTTCCGTCGAAAATCGGCTTGCCATTGATCAGCAGCTTCCAGTTCTGCTGCCACGCCTCGTCTGACGTCTCTTTGAGCGCTTTGCGTACGCCGGCGCAGCCCTCGTCGAAGGCACGCACGAGCTGCTGGGCAGACTCAAACGGCAGGGGTTTGTAACTCCCGGTGGCAAAATCGATCTGGGGAGTGGTCAGAACACTCACGCCAAATCCGCCAAGCTGGGCCACATGGGGAGCCAATTTGCCCAGCGGCATGGATTTGGTATGGGGAGCAAAATCTGGTTTGGTCGGAACGCGCTCCAGCGTAGCGCGCGTCTTCCTGGCTTCTTCTTCGAATTCGGCGAGCAGCAGTTCGTTAATTGGCATTGGCTCTCTTCCTTGCAGGGAAAATGGTACAGCATTCGGGGTCGTGTCATTCGATGTTGTGGAGAATGCCGCGGACACAAAAAATGCTGCAAATCCTTTCCGTGTGTGCCGGGTGCTGCTCTGCAGCACGCTTCCGCGCCTATATACTGAAACTTATGGCCGCAGCGAATCCAAAGTCGGTAAAGGTGAACGTGACCACCGGAACCGGCATGGACATTGAATGGGATGACGGGCACCGGACGCATTACAGCTTCCAGTGGCTGCGCGATGCCTGCCCCTGCGCCACCTGCAACGAGGAACGCGAGCAGCAGGGCCGCAAGCCGGGGGAGCCAGAAAAGAAGCCGGCCACGCTGCTGCCCATGTTCAAGGAGCCGCCCAAGCCCAAAGAGGTGAAGCCTGTGGGCCGGTATGCGCTGAACATCATCTGGAATGACGGGCACTCGAGCGGGATTTACTCGTGGGATTATCTGAGAGAGATGTGCCAATGCGAGGAGTGCTCGACATCGGGTGATCGCCGCGATCGGGTGATCGGGTGATCGGGTGATCGGGAGGTGCAGTGATAATCGCCGAGATCTCCGATATCGGAGCACGCGTCGCCTGTATCGTGAGAACTCCCTGATGCAGCATGGGCGAATGAAAAATCCTCGGGATCCTTCAACTCGCCCTCGGTCGCA
>DATNDP010000058.1:0-11303 GCA_035553195.1 Candidatus Acidiferrales bacterium | reverse complement strand
TTTGCCGAACGCGAGATCCTGCCCAACGTCATGAAATGGGACGAATGCGGGGAGTTCCCCACGGAAGTAATTAAAGAGCTGGGCAAAATGGGGGTTCTCGGCATCATCTTCCCTTCCGAGTACGGCGGCGCTGGTCTTGGTTATGTGGAGTACGTGATCGCCGTTGAGGAGCTCTCGCGCGTCGACGGATCAGTGGGCATTATTGTTGCCGCTCACAATTCGCTTTGTAGCAATCATATTTTCCTCGCCGGCAATGATGAGCAGCGCCGTAAGTACATCCCCAAACTGGCCAGCGGTGAGTTCCTGGGAGCCTGGGGCTTGACCGAGCCCGGTTCCGGTTCTGACGCCGGGGGCGCACGCATGACCGCTGTGCGCAAGGGCAAAAATGGCGGATGGGTACTGAACGGCACCAAGACATTTATCACCAATGGGGGCCATGCCGATGTCGCCGTGGTGATCGCCGTTACTGATCGCGCGGCGCACACGCACGGACTTTCAGCCTTCGTGGTGGAAAAGGGTACAAAAGGTTTCCGTCCCGGCAAGAAAGAAAACAAGCTCGGACTCCGCGCCAGTGACACTTCGGAACTGATCTTTGAGGATTGCTGGGTTCCAGAAGAAGCTCTGCTGGGAAAGGAAGGCGATGGCTTCATCGATGCTATGCGTATTCTCGATGGCGGGCGCATCTCCATTGCGGCCCTGGGATTGGGAATGGCCCAGGGCGCGTATGAAGCAGCGCTCAAGTATTCAAAACAGAGAGAGCAGTTCGGGAAAGCCATCAGTGAATTCCAGGCCATACAATGGAAGCTCGCGGACATGGCTACGGAAATCGATGCGGCCCGCCTGCTCACCATGCGGGCTGCCAGCATGAAAGATGCCGGCCTGAAAACCACGCTGGAGTCTTCGATGGCCAAGCTGTATGCGGGCGAAGTTGCCGTGAAATGTGCGAACGAGGGTGTGCAGATCCACGGAGGCTACGGCTTTATCAAGGACTATCCGGCAGAGAAGTTCTACCGTGACGTAAAGCTGTGCACCATCGGTGAAGGCACCAGCGAGATTCAGCGCCTGGTGATCGCCCGACAGATTTTGAAGGACTGAGTTTCTGTTGCGCTTTGCAATGGACTGCGGCTTTTTAGCCGTGCGCTAACGTTTGCCAAACATGTGGGCTTTTGCTCCATGGCTAGTGATACCGTGGCCGACACCATCCAAACCTGGACTGAACGCATTCGCGCGGGTGACGTGCGCTCGCTCGCCCGCGCCATCAGCACCATTGAAGATGGCCGCCCGGAATCCGTGCAGCTTTTGAAGGCCTTGTTTCCGTACAGCGGACGGGCTCGTGTAATCGGCATTACGGGAGCTCCGGGCGCCGGCAAAAGCACGCTGGTCGACCACTTGGCGCGCGAGTATCGCAAGCTCGAGCACACAGTCGGCATCATTGCTGTGGACCCCACCAGCCCGTACACCGGCGGTGCGATTCTTGGCGACCGCATCCGCATGCAGGCGCACCACGCCGACGCGGGCATTTACATCCGCAGCATGGCTACCCGCGGCTTTCTCGGCGGGCTTGCACGCGCCACTAACGACGTTGCCACCGTGCTTGATGCTAGCGGCAAAGACATGGTGCTGATTGAGACCGTCGGCGTGGGTCAGGATGAAATTGATATTGTTCGGCTCGCCGACATCACAGTGGTAATTCTCGTGCCGGGCATGGGTGATGACGTGCAAACGATCAAGGCCGGCATCATGGAAATCGCAGATATTTTTGTCATCAACAAAAGTGACCGGGAAGGCGCTGAACGCGTCAAGCGCGAAATCCGAGCCATGCAGACGCTTTCCATTCGCAAGGACGCCTGGACTCCGCCCATTGTGAAGACCGTTGCCAGTGAAGGCACAGGAATCTCTGAACTGGCGGCAGCCATTGTGAATTACGAAAAGTTTCTGGAGAGCCGGGACCTGCTCCTCAAGAAAAAGATCAGCAACTGGCGAGAACGCCTGGTGGAAATGCTACGGCAAGAGCTGCTGGAGCGGCTGTTGCAGGAGAGCCTGCCGGAGAGCGAATTGGTTCGTCTGGCGGCCGACATCGCTGAGCACCGACGTGATCCCTACTCACTGGTGGAGGAAGTGGTGGGGAAGTTTGGTCAAGGACACAAGGTCGATTCACCACGGAGACACGGAGACGCGGAGGAGGCCAGAGTGCGCTAGTTTGGGCGTGGCGGAGTAGTTGCAGGAGAGTCTACCAACACTGAGCTATGAGCTAGCCGCCAGCAGCCAGGAGCTGCTTTTATGCACACCATTGATCATCTCGGAATCGCGGTAAAGTCGCTGGCGCACGCGCGCAAGTTTTACGAGCAGCTTGGGCTCGAAATTTCCGGCGAAGAAACCGTGCCGCACGAAAAAGTGCGGGTTGCCATGATCCCGCTGGGCGACAGTCGCATTGAACTGCTGGAGCCGACCGGCCCGGATTCGACCATAGCCAAATTTCTGGAAAAACGCGGCGAAGGTCTTCACCATGTCGCGCTGCACGTTCCTGATCTCTCTCATGCAGTCGAACAGCTCAAAGCTTCAGGGGCGCGCCTGATCTCCGATGAAATCAAGGTCGGCGCCGGGGGGCATCTTTACATCTTTGTGCACCCGTCGAGTACCGGGGGTGTGCTGCTGGAGCTGGTGCAGGAAGCGCCCAGCGGAGTGTAAGTTAAACCACAAAGGACACAAGGGTCCACGAAGGCTCTTTCAGGTCGGTAGCTTTGTGTTCCTTCGTGTCCTTCGTGGGTCAGTTATGTTAATTCTCGGGATCGATACATCCGGTAAATCCGGCGGCGTCACACTCGCTGAAGCCGAGCACGCTGACTTCCGCGTGCTTGGGTCTTCCCCCATTGCCGGTGGTACCTTTTCCGCGCAGCTAGTGCCCACAGTCGCTGCGCAGCTGCAACAAAATAACCGTCGCGTCTGCCAGATAGACGCTCTTGCGGTGGTCTCCGGCCCCGGATCTTTTACCGGCTTGCGGGTCGGCCTAAGCGCCGTGAAAGGGCTGGCCGAAGTGCTCGAAAAGCCTATCGTCACAGTTTCTTTGCTCGAGGCGCTCGCCAGCCTATCTCCGCAAAATGGCCAAGTTATTGCTGCGCTCGACGCAGGCCGGTCGGAGGTCTTTTTTGGCGTCTACGAGCTGCAAAAGGGCGCTGCCGCAGTAATCGCTGAGCAACTACTTACTGATCATGAGTTCCTCGAAGAGGTAAGAAGATCGGACCGCGCAGTGATAACCAGTGATGAATCCGTGGCGCATAAGCTTGCAGACGCGCGAATCGAGGTCAATTTCACGCAACGGCCTGACAGCACGCTTGTGGCGAAAATTGGCGCTCGTAAACTGGCGGCCGGAGACACCACTTGTGTCGAAGCTCTCGATGCCAACTACCTGCGCCGCTCCGATGCGGAGCTCTTCTTCAAGGGCAATCGCTGATGGTGACAACAGTTCGCCTGGCTCTTCGCGCGGACATGGAGCGCATTCAGGAGATTGCTGGACAAAACAGCTCGGCGGCGCAATGGTCGGAAAAACATTACGGAAGGTTGTTCGCGGAACAAAGCAATCTGCACCTTGTGCTGGTTGTTGCAGAAGGTGAACAGGTTCAAGGATTTATTATTGGCCGGCTTGCAGGGGACCAGTGGGAAATCGAAAACATTGCGGTTGATCCGGCCCTGCAGCGTGGCGGTTTAGGATCACAGCTGCTTCGTGAGTTTCTTGTGCGCGCGCGCCTGGGCATGAAAGCGGTGTTCCTGGAGGTGCGCGAATCTAACCTGCCCGCTCGCAAGTTGTACGAAAAAATGGGCTTTGTTCAGGTGGGTCGCCGCAAACTGTATTACCAATCGCCTGCCGAAGATGCACTGATTTTGGAGCTTTCTTTTTAGTCCGGAAGAGGCCAATTTTCATTGAACCCGATCTGGCCATATGCTAACGTTTGGTTTAAGAACATGCAGGAGGTTCTTTCCGAATGGTAGATTCCGTTCGTGAACAGCTTCTTGCCAGCCACGAGCAATTTCGTCGGCTGGCTCAAGAACACGCTCAACATTCCCTCCGCCTTAACTCCCTGGTTGAAAAGCGTTATCTCACCGAGGACGAAAAACTGGAAGAAGTTCGTTTGAAGAAACTCAAACTGCATTTGAAAGACCAGATGCAGTTGATCGAACAGGAGTACAGGCGAGGGCAGATCCAGGTAGCATAAGGCCCAGATTTTTTTGATCAACCTGACCTCTCTTAACGGCGCAGATGCGTTCCGTAAGAGAGGTTTGTTTTTGGCCGTAACACCGCCGGCTGCCGCTATAATCTCAAGAAATGGTTCGGGATGGCATCTTTTACGCCCTGGGAATGTTTATTGTTGCCGCGCTTCTGTGGTGGCTCACGGTCCCGGCATTTTCGGTCATTCCTCTGCTGCTCGCGGGTTTTTTCCTCTGGTTCTTCCGCGATCCTGAAAGGGCTATTCCGGCCGAAGCCGGCCTGATTGTCTCTCCGGCCGACGGTAAGGTTACGGATGTTGCACCAACCCAGTTGAATGGCAGGCCGTACACCCGCATTAGTATTTTCTTGAATGTCTTTGACGTTCACGTGAACCGCTCGCCAATTGGCGGCGTGATTCGCGAAGTGGTCTACCAGAAAGGCAGCTTTGGTAATGCCATGGACGCCGTCTCCGCCGAAGCCAACGAGCAGAACATTGTGACCGTGGAAGGCGAAGGGATGGTTTTGGTATTCAAACAGATTGCAGGGCTGCTGGCCCGGCGCATCGTCTTCAATCACAAGCCCGGAGACGCTCTGTCTCGTGGGCAGCGGGTCGGGCTGATTAAGTTCGCATCGCGCACTGACGTTCTTTTTCCAGTGCCGAGCCAGATCCATGTCAAAGTGGGCGACCGGGTGAAGGGTGGTTCCTCGGTTCTGGCCCGCCTTGCCGTCAATGCCGCCGCTCCCGGTTCACGTGAGCAGTCGGAGGCGGTGCGATGAAAACTCCTCAGCGGCGCTGGGATGATCAACTTTCTCCAGGACAGCGCCGCCGCATGCGCAAAGGCATGTACATTTTGCCCTCCTTGTTTACGGCGGCAAACATGGGCGCGGGCTATTTTGCAATCTATAACACTCTCCTCGGCAGCCAGGCGGAAGCCGGATACTTCGATATAGCAGCGAAGGCAATAGGCATTGCCGTCGTCGCCGACGGACTGGATGGCTTTGTCGCGCGGATGACCGGAACAACCAGCGATTTTGGCCGCGAGTTCGATTCCCTGGCCGATGCCATTACGTTTGGCGTGGCGCCGGCGTTGCTCGCGCTGATGTGGGGCTTTCGCTGGTTTGTGTTGCCGGATTTCGAGACTGGTCCCATGGTGGATTGGGTCCGGCATCTGGGGCTGTTTGCCAGCTTCCTTTTTCTGGTCGCCGGCGCTAGCCGTCTGGCGCGCTTTAACATTCAAGTCAATCCTCAGCCTTCCAACCCAGGCAGGCCGGGCAAAAAGTACTTCGTAGGCATGCCGATCCCGGCGGGAGCAGGCGTGATTGCCTCCACTGTCCATCTCACCTCAGGCCACCCGATCAACTTCTGGTGGCTGGCCCTGGTATGGACAGCGCTCGTTGTCATTGTTGCTTTCCTCATGGTAAGCACGTGGAGGTTCTACAGCTTCAAAGATCTCAATCTACGAAGCCGGCATCCATTTCAACTGGTCGTGCTGATTGGGGGGCTGATTTATCTGATTGTGCTGTTTTCCGGGCCGGTCTTGTTCGCCATTGCCATCACATACATGTTGAGCGGCGTGCTCTCGCGGCTGTCATTCCTGTTCCGCCGTCGTCCCAGCCAGCCCGCGCCGCCGCTGGAGGAGGCGCCTCAACCGCGATGAAAACCGATACGCAAAACCTCTTCCGTGTTGCTATTGTGGGCGCCGCTACCCTCAAGGGGAAAGAGCTCAAAGAAGTCCTTGAAGACCGCAACTTTCCCGCTGAGGACATCCGCCTGCTCGATGACAACGAGTCTTTGGGACAACTTGAGAGTGTGCAGGACGAGATTTCTTTTGTTCAGCCTGTTACGCGCGATCAACTCGACAAGGTGGATTTTGCGTTCTTCGCATCGGAAGAGAACTTCACCCGTTCAAACTGGAACTTGGCGCGCCAGGCAGGCAGTGCCATCGTTGACCTGTCCTACGCTTTGGAGAACGAAACTTCTGTGCCGATAGCTGGGCCCTGGATCCAGCGGGAGCTTGGCGAACCAACACCTCTGAACCTGGAATCGAATGCGGTTGTGATCGCGCACCCTGCCGCAGTGACTTTAGCGCTCCTGCTGCTGAGGGCGCGCAAAGCCGCGCCACTCGCAAGCGCAGTGGCTACATTGTTTGAGCCGGTTTCCGAGCAGGGCCGGCGCGGCATGGACGAGTTGCATGAACAAACCGTGAATCTGCTTTCCTTCCAGCAGTTGCCCACGGGAGTTTTCGATTCGCAGGTCGCATTCAATATGATCGGCCGCTACGGCCCGGCGGCGCAACAGCCTCTGGAGAGTTCCGAACGCCGTATTCTCAACCATTTCCGCCGGCTGGTGAATGAGCGCGTACCCATGCCCTCGCTCGCGTTAGTGCAGGCGCCGGTCTTTCATGCGCACACGTTTTCCATTTACGTTGAATTTGAAAAGAGCATTTCTGCCGGCGATTTTGCCCGCGTCCTTGCCGGCGAGCATGTGCAGATCGCTCGCTCACCGGAAGAGCAGCCCAGTAATGTGAACGTTGCCGGAAAAGACGAAGTTCTCGTGTCTCTCAGGCGCGATCCGGCACATGAAAATGGGTTCTGGCTATGGGCGGCAGTGGACAATCTTCGCCTGGCGGCGCTGACCGCGGTGGACTGCGCCAATTTGCTGGCCACGGTTCGGCCGCACGGGAAGGTGCAGTGATCCGCCGTTGCCGAATCATCGCGGTGGTACTCGCCGTTGTCGCCGTTTTTTCGGGCTGCGGCTATCACTCCGCCGGACATACCTCGCGGCTGCCGCAGGACGTGAAAGTCCTCGACGTTCCCATGTTCGTGAACCAGACGCAGACCTACCGGATTGAACAGATCCTGACACAGGATGTAGTTCGTGAGCTGATCGCGCGTACGCACTTTCGCGTCGTTACCGGCGACTATACCTCGCCGGACGCAACCCTGACGGGAACGGTGCTCTCGGCCCAAGCCAACCCCTTGACCTATGATGCGCAAAACGGCCGCATTTCCAGCGCAATGGTGGTTGTCACGATGAAAGTCAGCCTCGTGGACCGCTCCGGACGCGTGCTGTTTGAAAACCAGAACTACAGCTTTCGCCAGCAATATCAGGTTTCGCGCGAGGTCACCAGTTTTTTTGAGGAAGGCACTCCAGCACTGCAGCGCCTCTCCCAGGATTTTGCCCGTACGCTGGTCAGCGATATGCTGGAGGGCTTCTAGATGCCCTCCGCTGGTCGCAGCTTTGCCCCTTCCGAAAGGTTCGTCTCGGAAATCACCAGTAACAAACTACGCCCAGCCTACGTTTTTGTTGGCGACGAAGTCTTCTTTCGCGATCAGTGCCGCCAGGCCCTGCTTCAGCATCTGGTCCCGCCCGACCTGCGTGACTTCAGCCTGCATGATCTCGATCTGGCGGAAGTCGGCATCGCAGAGGTGCTCGACCGCGCGCGCACTCCGTCACTCATGGCCCCTTTTCAGGTCTTCTTTATACGGGGTGTGAAGACGCTTTACGGGCGCGGCTCGCACGCTGACGAATTTGCGGAAATTGAGCGTTACATGAAAGACCCCAATCCTGCTGCCGTGTTGATCTTTGTGGCCGACCACCTCAGCATCCCCGCCGACGTCCGCCGCATGGACATGCAGGACAAAGATCGCTACGACCGCATCCGTGAAACTCTTGGCGAATACTGCGGCATGGTGGAGCTGGCGCGGGTGGAAGAAAGTGATGGGATGCGCTGGATCATCAGCCAGGCGGAAAAAGAGGGCGTGAAGGTGGACCAGGACGCCGCTCGTGAACTGATGGATTCTTTGGGCGCTGACATGATGCTGGTGAGCCGCGAGTTGGAAAAGCTCATCCTCTTTGTTGCCGAAAAGAAGCACATCACGCTTGGCGACGTCGAGACCATGGTGCTCGCAGCCAAGCAGCGCTCGTTGTATGAGCTCACGGATGCCATCTCAGCTAAGGACAAGGCCCGTTCTCTCAGCGTTCTGGACGGCCTGCTTTCAACCAGCGAGGGCGATGATGCAGCCATTGGGCACCTCTACATGCTCTCCCGCACCTTCCGGCAAATGCTGGTGATCCTGGAGAAGAACGTCCGCGATTCGCGCACCATCTGGCAGGCGCTGTGGCAGGGCTTCCGCGTGCCCCCGTTTGCCGCTGATGATCTTATCCGTCAGGCACGCCGCTACAAGTCTCGCGGCGAACTCACCCGAGCGCTGCGACTCATAGCCCGCGCTGACATCGCCCTGCGTTCCAATCCTCCCAGCAAACGCATGGTCTTGGAGCAACTCGTGATCCAACTTGCCGAGGAGCCAAAAGCGGTGGTTTCTGAGTGGCAGCAGGAAGAATTGGGCGTGTAACGTATTTCCCTGCAAAACATTTTCTGTTTCCCGACCGGAAAAAACTAGTGCAGCTTCCCCGTCGCCGCAGTTCGCTTGCCTTTCAGCACGTGGTTGCCTGTGGATGCCTGCCTTGGATTAAGCAGCTGCAGTGCATCCTCGGCGTTGAACGGAAAAATCGGGATGGAGGTCTCGCCGTTACTGCTCAGTTTGATATCAACCCGGCGGCTCTGGGCCAAAGCCACCACCCTTAGATGGCGGAGCAATCGCGCTTTCTGGCTGGCTGTCAGGCTGGAGTCCTGCTGGACCGCTTGTTTCACCTGATCTGGCCTCAAGGGCTGTTCTATTCCAAGGCCATGTGTCTCAACCGAGTCAGGCGAGACCCCGTGCTCAACCAGGAAGGCTTTAGTGGTTTCTACGCGCAATTCTGAGAGCTGCTGGTTGTATTCGGCGCCTCCGCGCGGATCGGCATGGCCTTGCAGGATCAAATGGGCTTGCGGCTGAAAATTTAGATAATCTTTGAACTCGTCAGCCAAATTCAGCAAAGTGCGCTGCTGGCTGCGCAGCAGGCCGCCTCTGGGCGCCTCTTTGGTCGGCATTCCTGTAGGGAAAAAAATGCTGTGCAGCGAAAGCCGGCTCTCAAGCCCCTTCTGCTCCGGCGCTTTGACCTCGACATTGACACTAGCTGTAGCCAGTCCGCCACGCCCGTCATTCGCAGAGCAATCCACGGTGTAGTAGCCGGCGGCAAGTCCCTCGGTATTCAAGACAGTTGAAGATCTCTCGGCCGGCAGCATCGTTCCCTGAGTATCAAAGGAGTAGGTGAGCGAATCGTTATCGGGATCAGTTCCCGTCGCCGTAATGGTGACATGCTCACCAGCGACAGCGGTCGCAGGGGCAGCTTCGCAGTTGACCGTGGGTGGACGGTTGGGATGAGGACGCACCGTAATCATTGTCAAAGCATCTGCAGTCCCGCCACGGCCGTCGTCAACCTTCGCGTGAATCGTATACACACCGGGAGCGGTCGCTCCAGGACTCCAGCGAACTTCGTTACCGCTACCCTCAATTTCACCCCCGCTTGCTGTCCATTTATAAGCCAATGGATCGTTATCTGGATCGGTGGCGCTGGCGCGAACGGCGACGGTTTCTCCTGAGCCCGCTACAACTTCGGCAGGATTGGCTGCAATGCTGAGTGCCGGCGAGCGATTTGGCGGCCGGAGTTTGCCGAAATGGAACACGAAGCCGGTTAATACGTCAATATTGTTTTGGTTATTGCTACCAGCATGGTTGAATCGGGTCAGCAGATATTCGCCCTGCAGCACTCGCCAGGAAATGCGATTGCTGAGTTTCACGTCAAATCCGCCTCCCAATGCGGCAGCCAATGAACTCGCATGCACCGTGTTGCCGAAGAAAGTGGTCGAAGCCGGAGCCGTGATATCGCTCTTGAGCTGGGCGCCCCCGAAAAGGCTCTGCCCGTATAAGCTGAAACGCCCCTCACGATGGGAAAAGCGTGGCCCAAAGAGATAGGTGGCGCTTGTGGCGGAGGGAAGACTGGAAATGCTGTACAGGCTGACCTCGCCCGCCAGTCCGAGCCAGCGGTTCAGGTTGTACGCAAAAGCGACCGAGCCGCCGTCAAAGTTGAAGCTCGTCTGGCTCGAAGGGCCGTGCACACCGAATCGCACGTGAGAATAACCTAGGAACAGCTCTTCACGCGGAAATTCAACCTGAGGCGCGGGAGTTGGAGTGGGTTCACTCGGGGCTTGCGCCGCCGCGAATAGCACCGATTTCAAGAAATCATTTCTTAAGTCTGAACGGCGGGCCACCTTGAGCGTAGACGGGCTGGAAGACCCTGTCGGATTCGAAGACACAGGTGCCGCGTTTTGAAGCCCGGCAGAATTCGGATCAGATAGCGCGAATGCCGTTGCGCCGAGAACAACCGCAAGGATCGGGGCACAGAAGCACAGACGCAACGCTATTTTTCCTTTTTGGGAGAGTGGAGTTTTCAGGTGGCTCTGGGCACCGTATCTTATCAGACAACAGTCGGAATTCGCGCCCTAATCTGAGCCGCGGCTCCGGGAACAGAAAAATCGTCGACTAGGTGCAAGAGCGTTTTTACTCACGTGAAGCCGCTTTCTTTCGGCTGCGTGCCCTTGCGCCTTGTGCGGCTTTGGACGTTGCAAATTTGTAGGCCATTCCGAGCAGGCCGCGCAGGACGTCAGGAGTAACCCGCGAAAGCCGGACCAGAACTGACGGGTAACTGATGTAATGCTCGGTGATGTAGTAGATTTCAGGAGCTTCAGCCAGGAGCGCAGCGCGATCAGCGAAATCGACACAAACCACCAGTGAGCCGGCTTCAGCCGAGCGGTGAGACGGAATACAGGCCAGGAGCTTCCCTCGCACTTTCAATGCGGGAGAACCGTACATTGTGCTCTCTTCGACACCGGAGAACTCAAGTCCGACCTTCCTCACAGTTTCGAAACTGGCGCTCTTTTCCTTCATGCCGGCCATTGTAGACCGAGCGCGCTGGTTGATTACAAAAAGCGCAAACGGGACATCAAGTGTGCCCCGTCGATTCGTTCGCAAGTTCCTGTACTCTGCTTTTCAGCAAAAGATTTGATTTACTTAGCCGCGGCCAGCCGGGCGCTCAGGCGGGATTTGTAGCGCGCAGCCGTATTCTTGTGAATAACGCCCTTCTTTACCGCTTTGTCGATTGCGGACACCGTTCCCGTGAACGCCGCCTTGGCTTCGCCCTGCTTGCCGGAACCCA
>DATNDP010000057.1:0-4933 GCA_035553195.1 Candidatus Acidiferrales bacterium | reverse complement strand
CCGCCGAAAATATTTATCAGGATGGCGCGCACATTCTTGTCGCTGAGCAGAATCTCAAACGCGTGGCGAATCTGCTCCGCATTGGCGCCGCCGCCGACGTCAAGAAAATTGGCCGGCGATCCGCCCGCGTACTTGATGATGTCCATCGTAGCCATGGCGAGCCCTGCGCCGTTCACCATGCAGGCAATATTTCCATCCAGCTTGATGTAGTTCAGGCTGTACTTTGAAGCTTCCACTTCCAGCGGATCTTCTTCGTTCACGTCGCGCAGCTCTTTCAAGTCTTTGTGGCGGAACAGCGCGTTATCGTCGAAATTGATCTTCGCGTCCAGCGCAAACAGCCGCCCATCCGTGGTGGTGATGAACGGGTTGATCTCGCACAGAGAAGCATCCGTGTCCACGAATGCGCGATAGAGTCCGGTCATGAAGCGAACAGCTTCGTTGATCTGCTCGGGCTTCAGTCCCAGGCCGAACGCCAGCTTGCGCGCGTGAAATGGCTGAAAGCCGATCGTCGGATCGATTGCTTCTTTCAGGATTGCTTTCGGGTCCCTGGCCGCGACTTCTTCAATCTCCATGCCTCCGGCAGCGGAAGCCATAAACACCGGCCGCGCCGTGGCACGATCCACCACAATGCCAAGGTAGAGTTCGCGCTCAATGGGAAGCGTTTCTTCAACCAGCAGCCGCTGGACAATCTTGCCTTCAGGTCCAGTCTGGTGGGTGACCAGACGCATGCCCAGGATCTTGTCGCTCCAGCTTTTGGCCTCGTTCAGGTTTTTGGCCACCTTCACGCCGCCGCCCTTGCCGCGTCCGCCGGCATGGATCTGGGCCTTCACCACCACGCCTTTTGCGCCTTCATCGAACAGCCGTTTGGCCGCGGCTTCAGCCTCTTCGCGCGTCACCGCCATCTCGCCGCGCGGGACGGCCACGCCATATTTCGCAAGGATTGTCTTCGCCTGGTACTCGTGGATTTTCATGCTGAGTTGTTCTTGTGCCGCCGAAGCGTAGAAAGGAACCTGTGATTTTATAAGACGCGTGCGCGAATGAGCAAACGACGATCGGATGATCGCACGTGATCGGGTGATCGAAAAAACTCACCTCGTCACCACATATCTCACCAATGACCGGCACCATGAATGTCTCTCCTCAAATGGGTCGCGCCATTGCTATTATGTCTGGCCATGACCAATCCCCTTGCAGCAATTCTTGTTGTAGTGTGCCTTGCCTCTTCTTCTGTGCCCCAAAACGATAAGTGGATACGCGAGGACAAAACTGACCCACTGCGCGGGCCCTATTCGGTCTTCAGCATTGACGGAAAATTTCTGACTCCTCCGCAAAAGCCAACCGACGACACGCCTTTCTTCTTCGTGAAATGCATCGCCGGCCATCGCAAGAAAGTGAACGGAGGCTACATCAATGGCAAGCTCCTCAATGCGTTCATCACCGTCGATGCCATTGTGGGCCGCTCCGGCGATTCCGCCGTGGTGCACTACCGCCTTGACGATGGAAAAATGCATACGGAAGACTGGAACATCGGCACCAACGGAACCACCCTCTTTCTTCCTGAAATCGAACTGAATACAGTTTTGTACGGCCACTTTAGCAAGCACAAGGAAAACACCAATCCTCCTGTACGCAAGCTGGTGGTCGGAGTGAATGAGCGCAGGGCGGCCGAAGTGGTCATCCAGTTCGACATGCCCGATCCCACAGAAATGGCCGATGCCTGCGGCCTGCTGATTCGGAAAGAGTGAATTATCAATCACCCGATCACCCGATCTCCTTGCTCGCCGAAGCCCATCAACCTCTCCAGCGCCAGCACCTCCAGTGGGCACTCCGGCCAGTTGTGTTTCCAGCACACAATCAGGTCGCAGCCGCTTTCCTCATGCAGGTGCGTCAGAAAATTGCGGCTCTCATATTCAAATTCAATTCTCGCCAGCACACACCGGTTTGGCCCCAGCCGGCGCAGTGCAATGCAGTCCGGAAACGCTGCCTGAATTTGCAGGACGGAAAACCCCAGCTCCTTTGCCATGCTGCCAAAGGCAAAAATCACGCCGTTCTCGTTCGTCGGAGCGCAATTCAACGGAGCATGCATCGGCTGCCCGTAAATCGTTTCCTCCTCCCGAACCCTGGGCCGCAAAGGCAGAATCGTGGGCGAATCGAATGTCGGTGCCTTGCTGGCCTGCGCTTCCACATGATCGGTAACAATTTTCAGGACGTCTTCCCACTCTCCTCCCAGGTCCTGCTGTCGCGCATATCCCAGCAGCCCAGCGGGTGCATTCTTCCACGTCTCAAAGCGCCTCACCAGAGGACGGACGCTGAACTTTCCCTCCAACTCGTACTCCGCCATGGTGGGAATTTTTCCCCTCTCCCGTACCACTCGGGCCCAGTCCAAAAACAGGTCCCTCAGGCTCGCTGTATATCCGGAGCCCTGGTGTTCCATCCCGCTCGCGGAAAGCAGCTCCGCGTAGCTGCCAAACTTTTTCTTGATCTGGCTCAGGCTTATGTTGATGAACCGCCGAAACTCGGTCCGGCTGGGTGGATGCCCCAACTCCGCCGCGCAACGAGTCATCGCGTCAACAATCTCTTCCTTGCTCATTTCAGTTCTCCGAAGTATCCAGGGTCTTATGCCCAGCGCTCGGCAGCGGCTTTGAGTTTTTGAAAAGGGAGAAAATGCCGCGACGGACGTGGTGCCCTTCTCATGCGAGTGCGTTGGCTAGGCTTATTTGCCTGGGACAAACGCTCTCCCCAGCCCGCCCAAGCCTTCCACTTCCCTGATCTCGCCGGCTTCTTTCATACGCTTCAGCGTGTTGTGAATCGGCGGCATCATGTGGGTGTACTTGCTCAGGTCAAATCCCATCTCCGCCAGGCGGTCGCGAACTCCGGTAGGGGTGAGCGGCAGAAGCATGGGCTGCTTGAACACCCAGCGGATCGCGTCGGTCAGCCCCAAATCTTCCACTTCGGAGCCTAGTTTCACCTTGTTTAACGCATCAATCCGCTCATGAACGTCGGCCGGAAGCTCCTCACCAGCGAGGGTCGCCAGCTTCTCCACAATCGGCCCCCAATGCAAAATCTGCTCCTGGACTTCTTTCTCTTGAGTAATCAAGCTGCGGAGCCTATCCCGTGCCGATTCGTAGAGGCTTATAGCTGTTTCATCTTTCATTGCTACAATGTTTCACATAATGTTTAACATTGTCAATAGATAATTTTCCCTCCTCGCTTGCAATGCTGGAGTCCGCCAAAATTCAGGAAACTTTCTTGTGAACGCAATACGGTCTAGATTTTGGCCAAGCCTTTGGGGAGAACTACCGCTGAGATAGGCTGCTGGTTTGCAAGCCGCTGAGCTTGCACCGATTCAATTTCGCAGCTTATCCCTCACGATTTTCATGACAGAGGCAAGGAAATCATCCGGCGCCTCGGCCTGGTGAAAAAATGCAGGTGGCATTAATTCCGGGCCGCTTTGCTTGTGTAGCTCCAGGATGGGCACCTTGCATACTTTACGGGCTTCGTCCCACACTCGGCGTTTTAGGGCCGGCGGTACGGAGTAACCAATCATGACAAGATGCACTGTCTGCTTCTGGCAGACTTTTCTCACCGTAACCGGGTCCTGCGCGGGGATGACGCGGAAACCGGCTGACTCCAAAACAGATTTGCGGATCTCCGCCAGACGCGGATCATGAGACACAACCATGATCTTGTTCCTTTGTGGAACCATTGACAGGTAATCTCTTGGGAAGAGTGCGTCTATTTTGAGCCATTCGGCTTCCCCGCGCAAGGCTGAATGCCTGCTTCTTTCGCGGGACGAAATTGCGCGCGCAGAAGGCTGCCCCCTTGACCCAACCTGCTAAGCTAGTTACCAGCCGTTCACAGCCGTGATCACTGACGCGCTCCACAAAATCGCTCACCACCGGCATTCCCTCACGCGTGAGGAAGCCCGCGGCGTGATGGCGGAAATACTTTCCGGCAAGACCACTGACGCGCAGATCGCCGCATTGCTGGTGGCATTGCACATGAAGGGCGAGACGGTCGAGGAGATCGTCGGATTCGCCGAGGCGATCCGGGCAGTGGCCCAGCCCATCGGCAACGGGAACGGAACGGCCCTTGATGTGAGCGGCACGGAGCGCGAGGCGCTGGTGGATACCTGCGGCACCGGTGGCGATGCCAGCGACACGTTCAATATTTCCACGGCCAGCGCGCTCACCATCGCGGGGGCGGGAGTACGCGTGGCCAAGCACGGCAACCGCGGCATCACCTCCAAGTGCGGGTCGGCCGATGTGATGGAAGCGCTCGGCGTGAACATCAATCTGCCGCCGGCGCAGATTGCCGATTGTCTCGCCCAGATCGGCATTGCTTTCATGCTGGCGCCGGCCATGCACACGGCCACCAAACACGTCCAGGCGGCGCGCCGCGAACTGCGCCCGCTGCGCAGCGTCTTCAACCTGCTTGGCCCTCTCACCAACCCGGCGAATGCCTCGGCGCAGGTCGTGGGCGTCTATTCGGAAGATCTGGTGGAGAAACTTGCCATTGCGCTCCAGATGCTCGGCTTGGATCGCGCCCTGGTGGTGCACGGCGCTGATGGGCTCGATGAGATCAGCATTTCCGGCCCTACCAAGATCGGCGAAGTCCGGGGCGAGTGGGTGCGCGTCTATGAAGTCACGCCGGACCAGTTCGGCTTCAAGCCCGCTCCGCTCAGCGCCATCACCGGCGGCGATACCCGCGCCAACGCCGATATCATCTGGAAGGTTCTTGACGGCGAAAAATCCCCACGCCGCGATATCGTGCTCATGAATGCCGCCGCCGCTCTGGTGGCGGCCGGCAAAGCCGATTCGCTCAAAGAAGCCATGCCTCTGGCGGTCAGCTCCATTGATTCAGGCGCGGCGAAAGCCAGGCTGGCCGCACTCATCGAATTTTCCTGTCGCTACGCTCCAAACCGCTGAAGAGC
>DATNDP010000056.1:0-14167 GCA_035553195.1 Candidatus Acidiferrales bacterium | reverse complement strand
TTGTGGATCACAAACTTTTCGGTTTCGTCGAGCCATGCTGCTGTTTTGAAGTAGGAGGTTCCACCAACAAAGCAGCAGAATCTGGTAGGGAGAATACCAGAGGATTAGGTAATTAGACCTATGTTTTTATGCGGATTATCTGCTTCAGACGAGAATTCGACGGACCTCGACCGTGCTTCTACGGCAGGCTCTTAGTTCCAATGGATAAATCCTTTCGACCTTGAAATATCAGTCTTAAGGGCTAAAGGAGCCCTGAAGTCACGGTCCGTCTTCCGAAGCACACAGACTTTCTGAGCCTTGGCCTTTCGGCAACAGCGCACCTTGACCTGAATATTCCTTGAATTGTCTACTCTGTCCGTTTACTCACGTTCTGAGTAGGTGTATTGTCTTATGGCCCTGCAACTCGGAATTTCCCCCCTCAATAAGGAGATTTTTGATGCGACCCTCTAGATTTACGCTTCTGTGTTTCCTTGTCTTTGCAGTTGTATGTGGTTTAACAGCCAGCGGCTTTGGGCAGCAGACGGGCGACGATGCGATCGCGCGCGCGGCCATCGCAAGCGGCCGGGCAGATTTAGGTGACCGTGGTCCTGTTGACGCTCAACACGTGGCAGTTTTCTCCATCGGTTCAGTGCTTCTTGATGCTGATACCGGAAAGGTCGTGGGCGGATCAAATTTCGCCAGCTTCAACCGCAATGCCAATGCCAGCGCTGCCGCTCTAGCCGGCAATGACGACGACTTCGATATCGAGGACCGCCGGCCTAACAAGCCAACCATCGACCAACTCGACACCATCGCGACATTTGATGGCGCTTTCGTTGCGCAAGCTGGTCCCGATACCGACGACGATTTTCGCTTCACTATGGCGGGAAATGACCCGAAGCTCGGCGGTACCACTGTGTTCCCGGGTCCCATCCTGGAGGTTTCCTGGGAATTGCTCAACGCCGACGGATCGGTTTTGACAACTGTTCCGTTCGCGCCATTTGAGAAGCTCTTCCTCGAGTCTCCGAATTTCGAACCGCTCAACTATCGCTCCGGACGCAATATCCAGTTTGAGGACGCGGTTCACCGCGCCCAGTTCTTCAACGTCATGAAGAAGAATTGGCACTCCGTGATCATCCCGCAGGTAGTGGACAAAGTGACCATCCAGGTGCCGCGCTTCGTGAATGTCCGTCTCAGCGATGGGACCATTATCCAGGCGCGTTCCTATTTCATCGGAACGGCTGCGGATGGCAACACATTCGTGCTGATGCTGCGCCCTCTATTCAACCTCTTCTTCGACACTACTGAGGTGAATGAAATTAATGCTGGCAACTTCCGCACCAATGCGATGAACATGTCGCTGTATCCCAACACCTTCCTGTTCAACCTGAATGTGAACAATCCCAATACTCCGGGTGGCTGCTGCGTGTTGGGCTTCCACACCTTCTTCGCGAACTTCGATGGTCTGTTCCCGCAGCAGCGCTTCATCAGCCAGTTCGCAAGCTGGATCTCACCGGGACTTTTCGGCGCTGGATTTGAGGACGTGACTGCCTTGACTCACGAATTGGCGGAGTCATTCGGAAATCCCTTTATATCCAACCCAGCACCCAACTGGCAGTTCCCGGGTGAACCCGCAAATGCGGCCGTTTGCCAGAACAATCTCGAAGAGGGCGATCCGATCGAGGTCTTGGCAAACGCGACAACCCCGATCGAGGTCAAGGAGAGAAACTTCGACTTCATCTACCATCCCCAGAACATTCCACTGCTGCAGTGGTTTGAGATGGGCACATCGTCCAGCGCAATTGATGGCGCATTCAGCTTCCCCGATGAAACTGTTCTGCCACACTCGGCACTCCCGTGTCCGAACGGCAAGGGCTAAACTCGCGAATCGCACATTCAAGCCACAGGGGCGCCGGATTTCCGGCGCCCATTTTCGCTTCAGGCGTAAACAGCAAAAGTAATTTGCATCCACAGCCGCTCGCCTGTTAATCTAACTAACCAGTTAGTTAATTATTTTGCAGACTGATTTTTGTTCTCAATGCGGCAAGTTAGCAACCGTGAAGTAGACCGGTGAAGAAATGAACCTCCAGCCGAGGGGCTTAGCATCTAACGACGGTAAATCGAAAGGGAGCAAGGTGAAGGGGGCGCAAGGACTCATACTTCTTTATTTTCTGCTTTTTATGGGCAGTATTGCCGACGCTCAATTGCCGGGGCAGAGGGCGAACAGCACGAGCCAAACGGACCAATCCAGTACGCCAGTGGCAGCGCCGGCGACGGCAAATTCGGCGTCGCAGGGACTCTTACTTGGCGTTTTCAGTGGCAGCGGCAAAGTGGACAAAGCGGTGCCGGGAGACATTCCGATCTCCATTGTCGACGCCATCGATCGCGGCATCCGGCACAATTTGGGATTGCTGCTCTCGCAGGAGCAAACCGCTTCAGCCCGGGCGCAATACCGCCGCAGCTTGAGCGTGCTGCTGCCGAACATCTCCGGACGGGCCAGCGACTCGATCCAGCAGATTAACCTTGCCGCATTCGGCATCCCTCTGCCCGCCGGCCTCACTTCTCCTGTGATCGGGCCCTTCAACGTGTTTGACGCCAGGGCAACCATGTCAGAAACATTTCTGGATTTCAGCGCGTTGAACCGGGTGCATGAGGCGGCCGAGAATGAGAAGACGGCCAGGTTCACGCTTCAGGATGCACGCGAGCTGGTGGTGCTGGTGGTGGGAAACCAGTATCTATTAACGGTGGCGGCGGCAGCGCGGCTGGATACGGCCAAAGTGCAGCTCAACACGGCGCAAACAATTTTTCAGCAGACGCAGGACCTCAAGAAAGCCGGAGTCAGCGCCGGCATAGATGTGCTGCGGGCCCAGGTGCAAATGCAGACGCAGCAGCAGCGCGTGCTGGCTGCACAGAATCAAGTTGAACAGCAGAAGCTCACGCTGGCTCGGATTATCGGCTTGCCTGTGTCACAACAATTCAGCCTGACGGACAAGGTACCGTATGCCCCTTTGCCTCCGCTCGATATCGATCAGGCGCTGGCTGAGGCTTACAAGCAGCGGCCTGAGTATCTGGCGGCGGAATCGCGGGTCCGTTCCGCGGAGCTTGCGCTCAAGGCGGCTAAAGCGGAGCACCTGCCTACCGCTGAGCTCAACGGCGATTTTGGCGTTCTGGGAAAAACTCTTGGAAGCGCGGAGAACACTTATACCATCTCCGCCGGTGTGCGCATTCCCATCTTTCAGGGGGGCAGGGCCCAGGCGGACGTCGCGCAAAGCGAGAGTGACCTGCGGCAGGACCGCTTACAACTCGAAGACCTGCACAACCGTGTGGAACAGGAAATACGCTCGGCTCTGCTTGACGTACAAAGCTCAAACCAGCAGGTGGCCGTGGCCAAACAGTCAATTGATCTTGCCAGCGAAGAGTTGAAGCAGACGCAGGACCGGTTCAAAGCCGGCGTTTCCGGAAGCCTGGATGTTGTGCAGGCGCAGGAATCCGTGGCTACGGCAAACGATACTTATATTCAGGCGCTGTATGTGAACAACGTGGCCAAGCTCACGCTGGCGCGCGCCCTCGGCGTTGCGGAAAAACAGACAAGAGCGTTTCTGGGAGGGAAGTAAGTGGCTGATCCAATGAAAGTCTCGCCGACCTATGAAGAAGATGAGGATATTAAGCGGCCGCAGCATGAGGACGAGGACGGCAAGGGCGGCAAGCTGCGCTCACTGCGCGAGCGGCGGGCCGGCTTCTTTCGCGAGCACCCGCGGGCCAAGTGGATAATCGCCATCGTTGCGATTTTACTTCTGGCCGGAGCAGCTTTTGTCTGGCACTACTACGCAGTTCGCGAATCCACTGATGATGCCCAGATTGACGGCCATATTTATCCCATCAGCGCTCGTGTCTCCGGCACTGCGGTTCGCGTCCTGCATGATGACAATGATTTCGTGCAAAAGGGAGACCTGCTTGTCGAGCTTGATCCCAAGGATTACGAGGTTGCCGTGGACCGCGCGAAAGCTGATCTCGCGAATGCGCAGGCCAATGCCGTTGCAGCGCATGTAGGCGTTCCTTTGACAACCACCACCAGCACTGGCCAGCTTCAGGCTGCGGATGCGGGTCTCCGCGCCGCGCAGAAAGAAGTGGAGGCCGCGCAGGCGCGCGTCCAGGAAGCGCAGGCCAATTACGACAAGGCTGCAACCGACCAGAAGCGCATGGAACAACTGGTGCAGAAGGATGAGGTCTCGCGCCAGCAATACGACGCGGCCGTAGCCGCAGCATCGGCCGCCAAAGCCACTTTGGATGCAGCCGGTGCAGCGGTAGCAAGCGCGGAAGGCCGTGCGGCCCAGGCGAAGGCGCAGGCGGACGCGGCCCATACGGTTCCTGAACAAGTCAGGACCATGCGAGCCAAAGCCGGAGCCGCCACTGCGGAAGTCCAGAGAGCACAGGCTGCCCTGGAGCAAGCTGAGTTGAATATGCAGTACACAAAAATCGTGGCGCCGGTCACCGGGATATTGAGCAAACGCAATGTGGAACCGGGACAGGTTGTGCAAGCCGGGCAACCGCTGTTTTCCATCGTGGACCTGGACAACATCTGGGTGACGGCCAATTTCAAGGAGACGCAGCTCAAGAGCATGCGTCCCGGCCAACCAGTTGATATCAGCGTTGATGCCTACGGTCACACGTATAAAGGGAAGGTCGAATCGATCGCGGGTGCTTCCGGTGCTCGCTTCAGCCTCTTGCCGCCGGAGAATGCAACAGGGAACTACGTGAAAGTTGTGCAGCGCATTCCCGTCCGCATTGAGTTCGACAAAGGCCAGGACCCGAACCACATGCTGCGGCCCGGCATGTCCGTTGAACCGACAGTATTCGTGAAGTAAATCTCTAATGGCAACTACCACCATCAATTCGGCGGCGCCAGGCCGGCGTCTGGGCGCGGCTCAGATCAACCCATGGATCATCGCCATATCCGTGATGCTGGGCACGTTCATGGAAGTGCTCGACACCACCGTCGTGAATGTGTCGCTGCCGCACATCGCGGGAAATCTTTCCGCCACGCCGGATGAAGCTACCTGGGTGCTCACGTCGTACCTGGTGTCGAACGCCATTGTGCTGCCGCTCACCGGGTGGCTGGCAAACTTTTTCGGCCGCCGCAGATTGCTGCTGATGTCGGTCACCGGCTTTACTATCTTCTCTTTTCTTTGCGGCATTGCCCCGAACCTGACCATGTTGATTGTTTTTCGCGTGTTCCAGGGAGCAACGGGAGGAGGCTTACAGCCGCTCTCGCAGGCAATCCTCATGGAGTCGTTCCCTCCGGAAGAACGCGGCAAGGCTATGGCGTTCTGGGCATTGGGGATCGTTGTCGCACCCATGCTCGGCCCCGTCTTGGGCGGCTGGATCACTGACAGCTATAGCTGGCGCTGGCTGTTCTACATCAACATTCCTGTGGGCATCGCAGCAGTCTCGATGGTCACGCTGTTCATCCAGGATCCGCCGTACATCAAGCGCGGCGAAGGCGGCATTGACTACTGGGGCATTGGTTTTCTTGCGCTCGGCATCGGCTGCCTCCAGGTGATGCTGGACAAAGGCCAGGAGGAAGACTGGTTCGGATCGCACTTCATCCTCTTGTTGTTCATTCTGTGCATTGTCGGATTTGTGTTCTTTTTGATCCGGGAGCTATCTACCGCGCATCCGGTAGTACAGCTTTCAGTGTTCAGGAACCGCAGCTACTCGACCGGCGTTTTTCTCATGACGGTGCTCGGCTTCGTGCTCTACGGCAGCACCGTGCTGTTGCCGCTTTGGCTGCAAACGCTTATGGGATACTCAGCGTTGGAAGCCGGGCTCGCTTTGCTTCCCCGCGGCCTGGGATCTTTCCTGTTTATGCCGATCGTTGGCATCCTCATGAGCAAGGTCGAACCGCGCAAGTTGCTTGCTGCCGGACTGCTGGTGGCCGGCTACAGCCTCTATGCGCTTTCACGATTGAACACCAATGCAGGATATTGGGACATCTTCTGGCCGCAACTGTTGCAGGGCAGTTCGATGGGCCTGCTTTTTGTGCCATTGACCACCATCACCAACGACCCAATCCCGAAGGAGCAGATGGGAAATGCCACCAGCCTGTTCAACCTGATGCGCAATATCGGGGCGAGCATCGGCATCGCCAGCGTGGTCACGATGAACGCGCGTCAGTTGCAGCGGCACGTGAACGATCTGGGAGCGCACATCAATCCGTATAGCGGTACCGCTCAGGCCATGCTGGAGCAGGCGCGAAATGCATTCATGGCCCGCGGCATGGATATGGTCACAGCAACCAAACAAGCTTTCGCGGCGCTCTTCGGCATGGTGCAGCAACAGGCAGCCATGATGGCTTTTAATGATGTGTTTTTTCTCCTGGCCATCATGTTCTTTCTGTGCCTGCCACTGATTTTGATCATGAAGCGCCCCACCAAGCAGGGCGGCGGCGCGGGCATGGCCCACTGAGGCGAGCCCTTACTGCTGATGAATGCTGATCAAACTGATTTGAATTGTGTGGCACAGGCACTCCTGCCTGTGCTGGGTGAATTGGTCTGAACGAGTGTAAAGGATGTAGTGATAACAAGGTGTAAAGGATGTCTTGGAACTTACACCAGGGCGGATGTGCCACACAGCCCGTGTTGAGCCACTGCAGCCCTGATCGCGCTGCAACTTCCGCCGGATCTTAAATCCCTAACCTCGCGTGGCGCGAAACGGTTCCGGCGATTTGGCGTTTTTCTCTCGCATTTGGCACAATCTTCTGTCCTCATGGCTTTCAAGCAAATCACAATCATCGGTACGGGATTAATCGGCGGCTCATTGGGCCTGGCCCTAAAGACCTCCGGTTTTGCCGGCAGGATCGTGGGCTGCGATCGCCAGGTTGTTCTTGATCGTGCGCGGCCGATGCACGCAATCGATCTCGGGACCGAGGACCCGGTCGAGGCGATCCAGGGAAGTGACTTGATAGTACTGGCTACGCCCGTGGGAGCGATCATCGATCTGATCGAGCGAATAGGACCGCTTGCTTCTCCCAACGCCCTTATCACAGATGTGGGCAGCACCAAAAAGGAGATCGTGGATCGCGCGCGCTCGGTGTTTGGTGATAACGCGGGGCGGCGATTTCTGGGCGGGCACCCCATGGCAGGGAAGGAGCACGGCGGCATTGAGAACGCGGAATCGCGCTTGTTCACCAATGCGGTGTGGCTGCTGACAGGGCAGCCAGGACAGGAAACCGAGAAAGGTAAGATCAAGGACTATCGCGATCTGCTTGAAGCGATTGGGGCGCGGATTCTTGCCATGAATGCGGAGCGGCATGACCGCCTGTGCGCCTGGATCAGCCATCTGCCGCAAATGATTTCCACGGCCTTGGGCGCTGCCCTGGTGGAAGAGTTTGGAAATAATCCTGACGTGCATGCCATTGGCGGGCGCGCGCTGCGAGAAATGACGCGCATCGCTTCCAGCCCTTATTCCATGTGGCGGGACATTGCTTACACCAATGCCGGCAATATCGAGCACGCTTTGCACCAGTTGGAGCAAAGGCTGGCGCACATTCGCGAAAACCTCAAGTCGCCCGCGCTACGCGAAGAATTCGATCTCGGCAATCGCTTTGAGATTGGCAAGAAAAAAGATGTGGCGGCGACGGTGCTGGTGATTCCGGGTTGGCAGAATTCGGGGCCGCGGCACTGGCAGACATTGTGGGAGCAGCAGAACCCGATTTTTCTGCGTGTGCAGCAGCGCGATTGGGAGCGTCCGCACCGCGCGTGGTGGATGGAGCGAATCACGGAAGAGGTGAAACAGGCCCCCGCACCAATCGTCTTTGCGGCCCACAGCCTTGGCTGTGTGGCGGTGGCCTACTGGTGCCACACAGCCCCGCCGGAACTGGCCGGCAAGGTTAAAGGCGCGCTACTGGTCGCCCCGGCGGATGTGGACCGCAAAGATTCGCCACCGCAGATCAGCGATTTCCATCCCGTACCCAGAAAGCTGCTGCCATTCCCCTCGATTGTGGTGGCCAGCAACAATGACCCTTTCTTGTCCGTGGAACGCGCGCGGGAGATTGCGCGAAGCTGGGGGAGCCGCGTTGTCGATATCGGCCCTGCCGGGCATGTGAATGGGGATTCCGGCCTGGGCGACTGGCCGGAAGGGAAGCGGCTGCTGAGATTGCTGCTTGAGGGGGAGTGACGGGATCGGGAGATCGGGTCATCCGGTGATCGGGTGATCTGCGAAAGGCTCCCAAAGGTGTGCGCTAAGAGTTCAATTTGCTCTGACTCACTTGAACCTTACGCAAGTTACGCATCAGAGGCTCAGAGCGGAACTCGTGTTTGCAGCGTCCAGCGCGGCTATTTAGAATCGTCTGTTTATGAATAAGGTCATTGGCAGTGCAGATGAAGCGATCCGTGACATTCAGGATGGCGCAGTACTTATGGTCGGGGGATTCGGGCTGTGCGGAATCCCAGAAGAGCTGATCGAAGCTCTGGCACGCAAGGGAGTCAAAAATCTCACGACCATTTCGAACAACGCGGGCGTGGATGATTACGGGCTGGGCAAGCTGCTGAGCGCCGGCCAGGTGAAAAAGCATATTGGGTCATACGTGGGTGAGAACAAGCTCTTCGAGCAAATGGTGCTCACCGGCAAGCTCACGCTGGAACTGAATCCGCAGGGAACCCTGGCGGAGCGGATACGCGCAGGCGGCGCCGGTATTCCGGCCTTTTTCACTCCCACTGGAGCGGGAACCATTGTGGCCGAAGGCAAAGAGCAACGCGAATTTAATGGCCGTCTGCATGTGCTGGAGAGCGCGCTCAAAGCGGATTTTGCGCTCATCCGTGCGTGGAAGGGCGATCGCTGGGGAAACCTCGTCTTCCGCAAGACCGCCCGCAACTTCAACCCGGTGATGGCCACGGCCGCGAAGGTGACCATTGCAGAAGTGGAAGAGCTGGTTGAGCCGGGAGAACTGCCGCCGGATCAGGTGCATGTGCCGAGTATTTACGTGAAGAGAATTTTTGTGACCACGCTCAAGGAAAAGAGAATTGAGAAGCGGACAGTAAGGAAGAGCGCTTAAGCGGCAGCATTCGGACGGCAGAGATCATCTTAGAGATGGAGACATGGCGACCACACCAGTAAAACCGGAAAAGCAGAAGGATGTGGAAAAACGCGAGCGCATTGTAAAGCGCATTGCACGCGACCTGAAAGACGGCTTCTATGTGAACCTGGGCATCGGAATGCCGACGCTGGTGGCAAATTACGTCCCCAGGGGGATGGAAGTGGTGTTGCAAAGCGAAAACGGAATGCTCGGTGTGGGGCCGTTTCCGGTGGAAGGCAAGGAAGACCCAGACTTGATCAATGCCGGCAAGGAGACGGTCACAGAGATTCCGGGTACAGCGTATTTTTCCAGCGCTGATTCATTCGCGATGATTCGCGGGGGCCACATTGACCTGAGCGTGCTCGGGGCGATGGAGGTAGACGAGGAAGGCAACCTGGCCAACTGGATGATTCCGGGCAAGATGGTCAAAGGAATGGGCGGCGCCATGGATCTGGTAGCGGGCGCTCGCCGCGTGGTGATTGCCATGGAACACACGACAAAGGATGGTGCGCCGAAGATCCTGAAGAAATGCACTCTGCCGCTGACGGGCGTGAAGGTGGTGAATACGATTGTGACCGAAATGGCCTACATCAACGTGACGCCACAAGGTCTGGTGCTGGAAGAAATCGCACCGGGACTCAAGCCGGAAGATGTGCAGAAGGCAGCCGACGCGCATCTCACAATCAGTCCAAAGTTGAAGATGATGGAATTTTGATCTGGCGGTAAGAACGTAAGGAGGCAGCGATGCGGGCAGACCGTGTAGAACTCTCCTGGGACGATAGCAAATCCAAGTGGCTGGTGCGCATTCAGGCCGGCGAAGAGGTGATTCGCCGTCATTGTGATCTTCCGCGAACCGCCGATGAACGCGCTCTTCAGCAGGCAGCGGCCAAAACTTTGCAGGATGAAGGTTATGAGCCGCTTGATGCGGCGATCATTCAGCGCGCCGCGTCGTGAGCTCGCGCTGAGGAAGCCCCGTCAGCGTGACGCCGCAGCAACGTCCGGTGAAAGCTCTTTGAGCGATTCGTCGTAAGGCGCGCGCGCAATTCCGCGCTCGGTAATAATCGCCGTTACGTACTTATTGGGCGTCACGTCGAATGCGGGATTCTCCACCTTGACGCCGTCGGGCGCCATCTGCTTTCCGCCGTGATGCGTCACTTCGCGCGGCGAACGCTGCTCGATGGGAATCTGTTCTCCCGTCGGCGTGCTCATGTCCACAGTTGACCACGGCGCGGCCACATAGAACGGAATGCTGTGCTCTTTGGCAAGCACGGCGACGGAATAAGTGCCGATCTTGTTGGCGACATCGCCGTTCGCCGCGATGCGGTCCGCTCCAACGACCACCGCTTTGATCTTGCCCTGCCGCATCATCGATCCCGCCATGTTGTCGGCGATCACGGTTGTGGAGATGCCGTCTTTCATCAGCTCCCAGCAGGTGAGGCGTGCGCCCTGAAGGAACGGCCGTGTTTCATCGGCGAAGACGTGGATCTGTTTCCCGGCTTCCACGGCCGCGCGAATCACGCCCAGTGCGGTGCCATAACCGCAAGTCGCAAGTGCGCCGGCATTGCAGTGCGTGAGCACGCCTCCGGAAGCCGGCATGAGCGTGGCTCCGTGGCGACCCATCGCTTCATTCGCGGCGATATCTTCCACCAGCATCTGCTGCGCTTCGTTCACCAGCGCGGCTTTGATGTTTTGAATGCCCTCTGAAGCCACCGACTCAAACTTCTGCTGCATGCGGCGAATTGCCCAGAAAAGATTGACCGCGGTAGGGCGCGTTTCACCAATCCGGCGGCAGATCTGTCCCAGCTCGTTGCGCAGCGCTGAGATTTCCTGCGCATGGGATTGCTTGACGCCGAGAGCGATTCCCATGGCGGCCGCAACGCCAATGGCCGGCGCGCCGCGCACAATCATGTTGCGGATGGCGTCCGCAACTTCCTGGTATGTGCCGCAGAGGACGTACACTTCCTCCGTAGGAAGCTTCGTCTGGTCGATAAAGCGGACTCCTTCGGGCGTCCATTCGAGTGTCTTAATCATTGTGTAATTGTGTAATTGGGTAATCGAATAAGTTTGAGGGCGCCAGGATGGCCTATCCAAATTACACGATTACCGAATTACTAAATTACCAAATCTCATTCAGCTTCGGTGCGCATCGCAACGCAATCCCGGCTCATTACTGGTTGCAGGCCGCCCACAGATTTCGCACGTTCCCGAATAAGCAAATGTCTGCGGTGCTTGCTTCAGCTTCACGTGAGCGGTTTTTACTTCGCTCGATTTGAAAACAGAGATGAATGGCGCGGGCGCAGCGGCTTTCTCCACAGCAGGCCGTCCGGCTGCTTCCTCGCGCTCTACAAGGCATGCGACCCCGATGATGCCGAAGCCAAATTCGCGGGCCGCCTCAATGGCCTGGATAGTCGAGGACCCTGTGGTGCACACATCGTCCACGATGACCACCTTGGCGCCTTTTTCTTGAAAGCCTTCAATGCGGCGACCCATCCCATGAGCTTTTTCTGCTTTGCGGACGAGAAAGCCGTGTACCGGCGAGCCGCATTGCGAGCTGATCACGGCTACCGCCACAACGATTGGGTCGGCGCCCATAGTCAGGCCGCCGACGGCCACGGGCGACCAGCCCTGCCCCCGGAAGAGATCGAGGAACACGCGGCCGCTGAGCTCCGCTCCCTGAGCATGGAGCGTAGTGGTGCGGCAATCAATGTAGTAATCACTCTTGATGCCGGAAGAAAGCGTGAACTCGCCAAGCCGGAAAGAGTTGATCGCCAGCAAATTGAGTAATTGTTCCCGCGATTTCTGGTCCATGGCTGTTCGTTACGTTATCAGGTTTTCGGAGATGCCGGCCAGCTATGCGCGCTCCATATGGTGGAAGCCGCCGGTGGAGATGAACAGGATGACAAAAAGCAACAAGTTGTATCCCATGTGGACGAGCACGCACGTGGCAACCGACCTGGTCCGCGCGCGAATGGTAGTCAACACCGCGCCCACAACAAACAGCACCAGCAGAGGAGCCCATGAGTAGGCGAGCTGCGCTCCGTGCAAACTGGCGAAAGCCGCTGCCGTAATCAGGATTGAAGCAAAGGAACCTGTCCAGCGGGCAAGCGCCGGATAGAGGAAGCCGCGAAAGAAGAGCTCTTCCACCAGAGGCGCCACAAGCACGCCAAAGGCCGCCAGCAGATAGCCCGAGCCTGGTGTCTTGAAATACTCCTCAATCGGCAGAGATTTCGGAGTCCAGCGCTGCAGTGCGACAGATGCAAGATCAGAGCAGACTCCAAGAGCAGCACCGGCTCCCATAGCCGCTAAGGCCAGCTTTCCCACAGGAAGGTTCCAGCGAACAGCGCGTCCAAGACTCTGGTTGTGACGGACTGAGGCGAGAAACGCCATGAAGCCAACCACAATGATGTACGACACAAACTGCGTGGGAACGACGAAGAACGCGTTCGTCGTCATTTGCGCCGGGTTGAAACCACGCGCGTGTCCAAGCAACTCAACAACAATGATTGCCAGGACAGCGGCAATAACTGTGGAAGCCAGCGCCGCGATCACGATCAGCACCACATCGATGAGATCAACATCTGAATGCTGAATCACTTCCGCAGTCGCGAGCGGCGGCGGAGGCGGAACTGGTTGATCAGGCAGCTGCGGATCTAAAAACCCAGGGTCAGTTGGCGGGGGGACAGCCACAAGTTCAATTTACACTATTCATTTTTTGGGGGAAAAGTAAAAAGGGGTAGCTTTGAACATTGGAAGCCAAAGTACGCTACCCCCTTCTTTGTGCCCAGGTATAAGGAGAAGGTTGAGAACACTCTAAGATGGAACCGGGAATCTCCGACATGACCAGCCAGTTTGTTCCAGATTCCGAAAAATTGGCGCACTAGCCTTATTTATCAATCACTTGCGGACGCCATGAAAGTGCTTCGCCAAGGCCTGCCCAGTGTAAGATTTCTTGATTCTGGAAACCTGTTCCGGCGTGCCCTGAGCGACAATGCGCCCGCCGTCCTCCCCGCCTTCCGGCCCCAGATCAATGATCCAGTCAGCGTTGCGGATGACGTCCAAATTATGCTCAATGATAATGACCGAATTGCCCAGATCCGTCAGGCGATGGATCACCTCCAGCAGCTTGTTTACATCGTCAAAGTGCAGTCCGGTGGTTGGCTCGTCCAGCAGGTAGAGGGTCCGGCCGGTCTGCCGCTTTGACAGTTCCTTAGCCAGCTTCATCCGCTGGGCTTCGCCTCCAGAGAGAGTCACCGCGGACTGCCCAAGCTTGATGTAGCCCAGGCCAACGTCTTCCAGCGTTTGCAACCGCTGGCGAATCTGCGGGATGTCAGCCAGGATTGGCAGCGCGTCCGATACCGACATTTCCAGCAGATCGGCGATGGAACGGTCCTTGAACTTCACCGCCAGAGTTTCATGGTTGTAGCGCTTGCCGCCGCAAACTTCGCAAAGCACGTAAACGTCCGGAAGAAAATTCATCTCAATCCGGCGTTCGCCTTCCCCCTGGCAGTGCTCGCAGCGTCCGCCGGAGACGTTGAAGGAAAACCTTCCCGCCTTGTAGCCGCGCTCGCGTGATTCCGGCAGCATGGCGTAGAGATCGCGGATATGGGTGAACACGCCGGTGTACGTCGCCGGGTTGGATCGCGGCGTTCGCCCAATCGGCGACTGGTCAATCCGGATCACCTTGTCAACGTTCTCCGCTCCGGAGATGGCCTTGTGCTCGCCCGGCTCTTCCCGCGAGCGATAAAGCTGCCTCGCCAGCGCCTTGTAGAGAATGTCATTCACCAGCGTCGATTTTCCCGATCCGGATACGCCGGTGACCACTGTGATCACGCCGAGCGGGAAGGTCACATCAATGTTACGCAGATTATTTTCCCGCGCTCCGAGCACGCTGATGGCCTTGCCGTTGGTCCCCCGCGGCTCAAAACGAGCTTTGATGGCGCGAGTTCCGGCAATGTATTGTCCGGTGAGCGATTCCGGCTGGTGCGTAATCTGCTGCGGAGTTCCTGCAGCCACCACCGCGCCACCGTGCAGCCCAGCTCCGGGACCAAGATCGATTACATAATCGGCGCGACGAATGGTTTCTTCATCGTGTTCCACCACCAGAACGGTGTTTCC
>DATNDP010000055.1:0-4285 GCA_035553195.1 Candidatus Acidiferrales bacterium | reverse complement strand
TAGGTCACGCCTGTTTTCCCCGATTGCGGCGCTTGCGATGATGCCGCTTTCTGCTTGGCGGAGTCCAACGGCTTGGCAGAAGCATGGGCTTTCGCTGGAGCAATTGCACCGAGCTGTACTAGTCCGGAGGACGGTTTTGCGTCGAGATACCTTTCCGGCTCGGCCGTGAATTTCTCTTCGCAAGGCGGGCTGCAAAAATAATACGTCCTGTCCTTGTATACCGCCGAGCCTCGCGCGTTTTCAGGTTCTACCCACATTCCGCACACGGGGTCGCTTACTGTACCCGGCTTATGTTGATGGCTGCCGGTCGTGTGCTGATGCGACTGCGGATTCACCGCGACGGCAGCGCCTTTGGCTGCGCCTTCCAGGTATTTTGTCGGATCGGCCTTGAATTTACTGGCGCATCCCGGCGAGCAAAAATGGTACGTTTTGCCGTTGTGTTCCGCTGATGCGCGGGCGTTCGCCGGATCAACGCTCATATTGCAGACGACGTCGCGAACAAGCGTTTTTGCTGGATCCATCTTCTTGCCTCTTTATCGCGCGTGCTTGTAAAACAGCTCGGTCAGTTCGTCATAGGTGCGCTGCGCTTTTTTCGGATCTCCCGACCGCAGCGCCTCCGTCGTGCAATGCTGCAAATGGTTTTTCATCAGAATGCGTTCCACCGCGCGCAGCGACTCGTGGATGGCAGACATCTGCGTCAGCACTTCCGGACAGTAGCGTTCGTTTTCAACCATCTTCTGCACGCCGCGCACCTGGCCCTCGATCCTGCGCAGGCGCAGCTGCAGTGATTGCTTTGTTTCGGCGTCGTGTTGAAGCGCGCCCTTTTGACTGTTGCTGCCCCTGGGTGGCAAATTCCCTCCTACTCGCAGATCCTTTAGATGCACTATACCCCCATGGGGTATCATGCAGCAAATCCACCGCTCGTCTTGCTGTGATCACCGCCCATCTTGCTGATCACTGGATGTCTCGTTTGAGCTGAGCTCGCCTGTGTTAGATTGGTTCTCGAAACGTGAACTTTCCCACCTGCACAACCGCTTCAGATGATATGAGGTAGCAACGGATGACGATGCTGGACGTGGTCTTTAAGTATGGAATGCCACCGGGCGAAAAGCAGATGCTGGCGCTCAACAATGCCTGGGAGGTCTATGGAGTTCGCAAGATCAAGTTTGACGAAAAGGAGCACACGGTACGGGTTGAGTATGATGCTACCCGCCTGAATGATGGGGAAATTGCGGCAATTTTGCGCCGCGCGGGCGTCGATTTGCGGGAAAAGATCCAACTCGTCTAAGGGGCGGGCGCGAGCGTGTAGCTGCTACGTAGCTCCTCGTTCGTTGTCTTGAAGCTCCGTCTCCTTCGAATGTATCGGGCCAGGGGCAAAGAATCCTGACTTCGTCGCGCTGTCCTCACGCTCTGCTGGGATCTTCAACCCACTTGGCGCCAAAAATGCAACGAGGCACTTTCGCAGGATCTCTGGCCGTTAGATCCTCGAAAGCGCCCCGATGCGCGCCACTTCGTCTGTCATGGGTTATTGCATCCCCCGTGCCAAACCGGCAGTCGTTGAAAATAAAAGGGTTGGCCGAGATTCCAAGCCGGATCGCATGGTAGTAATTCCCTTCTCTGGCAAAATTTTCCAAGTAAGTCTGACGGGCACCAGAATCCAGATACTCTGCTTGAATTCCGCGGCCTATTTCAGACCGAACATGGCATTCACATGAGCGGTGATGGTGACCTCCTGGGGCGTGAACTCGGCGGTGGCCGGAGCTGGGGTGGCCATTCCTGCGCGAGCTGCCATGACCCGGTTCTCAGCAACCATGGGCACGATCACAGGCTGGTTCACGTCGATCGACGCGTAGATTAACTCGCCCAGGGCGCGCCCTCCGGCGCGGGCCACAGCGCTGGCTTGGGCACGAGCCTTGGTGAGCGCATCCTCTGCGGCCTTACTTTTCGCCTGCTCAACATCTTCCAACGTATAATTCAGGGATTGGTTCTCAGTTTCCTCGATACTTGCCAGTTGCTCCGTCAGCGCTCCGATTTTTGAGAAATCTTTAAGGTTCAGGGTAACGCTGGTGACCACCCGGTAAGCGATGACTTTGTGTTTTGGGTTTTTCCAGTCATAGATGGGTTGAACGGCAAAGTAGCCGATCTGGGCTGTTTTTGGATCAATGCCATTTTTGCGCAGCACTGCCCTGACCTGTTCGGCAGCCGCAGCCACTTTGTCATAAGCTGCGCGTGAGGTGTCCTGCTGCGAAGAGATATCCAGGTGCACCTCGGCTGTGTCGGGAGCGGCTTCGAATTTTCCGTCTGCGCCCGAAAATATTGTATTCGGCTGCGCGGCTACCTGGGCCGTCTGCGGCCAAGCCATAGTTGAGAAGAACGCGAAAACCAATGCGAGAAAAGGTTTCATGTCGAACCTCTGGGCAGATAGTAACACTCGATTATCAGAACGTTCTTTGCCATGGTCTCTGCGATAAAAAGTTGACCATTAGCTCTCAAGCATATAGGCTTACTTCGCTGTAATGATCCAAGCTGCGGAGGAAAATCATGCGCAAAAGTCCCGCTGTCTTGCTCTTATCCATACTCGCGCTGGGAATCCAGCAGGCCGGAAACGGCTTGTGGGCCCAGGGCACAAAGAAAGAAGCGCCGCCGACACCCAAGTTCAAAGTCGGCGACACAGCGCCCGATTTCACCTTACTCGACCAGAACCGCAAACCGGTGAAGCTCAGCGATTATCGTGGAAAGAAGAATGTTGCGGTCGCATTTATCGTCTTTGCCTTTACCGGTGGTTGAACCCGCGAAATGCAGGCTTACCAGGAGAACCTCAAGAAACTGGAAGCCGCAGACACCCAGGTTCTGGGTGTAAGTATGGATAGCACCTTCAGCAACGCCGCTTTCGCGGATAAGATCGGCATCAACTTCCCACTGCTGAGCGATTGGGGCGGCGATGTGACCAAAGAGTATGGAATCTATAACCCGCAATACAAAGCTGCTCGCCGTGTAACGTTCCTGATCGACAAGGAGGGGAAAATCGTCCAGGAGCAAACGGACAGCGAGGCCATTGATCCCACGGCAGTGGTTGCGTCCTGTGAACGGAGGAAGCTGAAGAGCTAGTGGCGACTTCTAGTGAAATGATTACCCGTCGTGATGTTTCTTCACGACGGGTTCTTATTTTGCTCTCACTGGCGGAATTGCTGGCGATGTCGCTATGGTTCACGGGGACGGCCGTGCTGCCTCAGATCACTGGGCTCTGGCACTCCGGCCTGGAATTGGGCGCATGGCTGACGATCTCTGTCCAGCTCGGCTTTGCCGCCGGTGCTATCACATTCGCGTTGTTCAACGTCTCTGACGTTTTCAGCCCCATTCCTGTCTTTGTTGGGTCCGCACTTGCCGCAGCGGCGGCGAATGCGGCCTTCGTCTGGACTGTTCAAGAACCGCTGACCGCGATCATTCTGCGCGGGCTTACTGGCTTCTTTCTTGCCGGCGTTTATCCGGTCGGCATGAAAATCATGGCTGGCTGGTTTCAGCGCGGACGCGGGCTGGCGTTGGCGATCCTGGTCGGCGCTCTTACGGTCGGCTCGGCAGTACCTCACGCGCTTAATTCCGTGGGCGGGATTCCCTGGCGCGGTGTTGTGCTTCTAGGCAGTGCGCTGGGTGTGCTCGGTGCGCTGATTGTTGCTGTGGCCGTTCGCCAAGGCCCATTCGCCATGCCCAAATCACAGTTGGACTTCCGCCAGGTATTTGAAATTGTGCGCAACCGCCCTCTGCGCCTGGCGAATTGCGGATACCTTGGGCACATGTGGGAGCTGTACGGATTTTGGGGGTGGATTGCGCTAATTTTTGCCACATCCGCAGGATGGCCGCGGAGCAAGTATGAACTGGCTGCTGCCCTGGCCATTGCTATTGGCGCGATCGGCTGCATATGGGGCGGGCTGGTGAGCGATAGACTTCAGGACCGCTCTGCGGCCGAGCGCGTCTCACAGCGCGCCAAAGTGACCATGATTGCCATGGCCGTCAGCTCGGCCTGCTGTATAGCAGCGGCGTTAATACTTCATCATCCCTTACTGCTGTTGGCCCTCTCCCTGGTATGGGGAATCGCGGTGATCGCCGATTCGGCGCAGTTCTCCACCATCATCAGCGAAGTCTCCGATAAGAGTTATGTTGGCACCGCGTTGACCTGCCAGGTTGCGGCCGGCTTTCTGCTCACCGCGTTCAGCATTCGCTGGCTCGCCGCTGTTGCGGCGCATTTCGGCTGGAGTTGGGCGCTGGCCAGCATGTCCGTGGGGCCGCT